>WRMD01000004.1 GCA_009777315.1 Candidatus Saccharimonadota bacterium | reverse complement strand
CAGTTCCACGTACCGTCTCGAATGGTGTAGGTTTGGCCTGGCATCACGTCCATCACTCTTTGCGCCGTAACAGATATCGACCCAAAATCACCGGACCTGGTGCACCTACCGCGACATAACTGCGTGCCCGATCCAACGTTGCCGCTCCAAACGATCACCTCTCCGCCGCCATTCAGGAGTGTAGAGTAGGCGTTGCCGCACCAGAAAGTTATCTTTACCCTAGACACCCCTCCTGGTACGGTGAAGGTTACCTCGGTTGGTACGACGGCATTGTTGCCTCCGGTGAATACGGATGTAGACTCTGCGTACCCCAGCATCAAGGATGGTATTGTGGCTACTTTGCCGCCATCGCTGTAAATGTCTCCCGACACATCCAAGTCACCCAGCTCTGGCATCTTATTCACGCCGACTCGTCGGCGGCTATCTACAAATAGTATCGGTAGACCTACACTTAGGGTCAGGGGAACGGTGGAAACGCTGAACAAATCTTGTATTTGCACCTCGAAGTCCCACTGTTGCTTATTGTCTGCATTTATTAGTACATCCGCCACGCTGATGCTGCCGTCAGAGCCAATCATAGCTGTTACGCCTGTCCAGGCGCCCCACGTACCGCTTGCTGATTGTTTCATGCGATAACGCACACCAGTGGAACTAGAGACCGTGTTCTTAGCCACTCCACCTACCTCTACCAGCGAGAACATACCAGCAATGGATAATGTAGTCTGAGTATCAAATCCGCCCTCTCGAGCTACACTAGCCGCGATTTCTGGTGTGGTATAAGGTATTACATTGATAGCCCGTGCTACCGGCGTATTATTACCACGTGAGTCAATGGCTCGCACTGTTAGCTGGCGATCTACGCCTGCTGCTGTAGGCACACCTAGGCTGACAATCACGTCCTGAGTCGGTGAAAAGCTAGCTGACACGTCAGTAGCGCCAAAGTGGAAGGAATAACGATTAGGGTTAGAGAATAGACGTGCTACCATGCTCTGTGCGGCGGTTACAGTAACTTCTAGGGCAGAAAGCCCCTGCACTAGTACTTGATTGTTACCAGTGACAGCTGATACGCTATTGTTGCTGTCACGGTAGTTGAAGTCGGTAAAAATAGGCTGGCCGTCCACTATGTTAAAGACTTGGTCGCCGAACGACCAAAATTGCTCTACGCCACCGATTAGTGTGGCGACCACAAAGCGCAGACGAGTAGTGTTCGTGTCGGACATACGTTGCAGCAAATCATCTATGTCTTCCTGGGATAGGTCCATCGTCAGGCTCTCGCCCGGCGGATTTTCCCAGCTTCGCCAAGGCGCCGTACCAGTCAAATCTGGCAGCTCGATACGCACACGAATAGGGTTACCGTTAGGAAGCCAAGTGACTACCGGGCGCAGATTGTTTGAGGTGAATGGCCCGCCCGTGACATTAGCTATATCTACCTGTCGCGGAATCGTTGGAAGAGTATCCGTAGTAGACGCCGAAGCCGCCCCGAATCGTCCACCGCCAGTCCACGTCTGGCTGGCACTGAACGAGGATGTTATCGAACAAGTACCGTCAGTAGCGTGGTCGATTGTAGTCTCGCCACTGCCAATCTCGAGTGTCGAACCTATACCTGGGAAGTTCAACCCCCGGTTCTGTTGGCTCAGCACTTGATTACCAACATTTACTGTGATACTTGTGCCACTACTAGTCTGTTGGAAGGAGCCGGTAGAGATGATATACATCCTCCAGCGAATAGTGGAGGTGTTGGCGGCAACATTCTGGCTAATGAGGGTACGGTCTAACCTAAAGCTATAGTTATTGATTGACGATGTGCCAATTAGCGTATGCGTCTCGTCCAGTTCTAGATGTGTCACCTTAGCTACCTCCCGTTACCGGTTACCGGCACAAACGCTATGCCATCTTGCACGCCAACCATTTGGATGGGCGGCAGTACTAGACGATCCGCGAGGATTGCTGAGCGGCTACGCACCGCGTCAGCATCAAGCGAATGAGCCGGCACGCCATTGCGATAGCCCGCAAACTGAAAAGGCGATTGAAGTGTAGCCGCTCCAGCTACCGTAGATGACCGGACGGTAACGCCATTGATGTCTATATTCACTTGAGTATTGGCAAACTCGCCATTTGCCTGCGTCCACTGGCTGGTAAACTCACCAACAGCTAACATCATGTCTGTAACAGTAAAATCGCTATCAGGGGAACCAGAAACCACCAAGTCAATGCCGCTGGTGTGCGGCAAGATACTATTGATAGTTAGCAGTTCATACTCTGCTGTTTCACCACCACTCAAACTTAGCTCCCATGTTTGTATACCGTCTGTGAGTTTGACACTGCCAACACCAACCGCCCCCTTTTTGACGCGAACCGAGAACGAATAGCGCTGTGCTGAGTCAGTGCCATCGTCTGCAACGACTGGTATATGCTGGTTGATCTTCGCCCCACGGAGGATAATTATATTTCCTGAAAGCGAGCCATTAGATATAGCGTCACTACTAGCAGATATTACCAATGCGCCACTAGATGTGTCTGCATCCCAGCTAGTAGGTAGTCCATCCTCTCCTAAAAAGAATCCTGCGGAGTTGCGTATCAAGTTCGCCCCACCGGAGTTTTGTACCGAGGTGACGATGTTCGTTAAGTTCTGAACCACTTGCGTGAAGCTACTCTGCGTTTCACCCTCAAACTCATCTTGGCGACTGACCACGCTCTCAATCTGCTGTCCTTGACGGTCCACCTTTATCTCAGTATTAAAGATGGTGCGTGTCATGCCACCCGCCCGGGCATAGTCCGTAGCTTCTGGCTCTGGCGCCGCACCGTCAATCGTCTCTTTTATCCCTTGGCCAATCTCTATGCGGGTGTTAGTCGGTACGACCTCCCATTTGACTCCATCAGGATCAGTAACGCTTAGGCGATCACCTACTTCAATCCACCCCAGACCAATCGTAGTGGCTGTAAAGGGCGAGAAATCGAAACCGGTTACAGTGTCGAGAATAGCCTGGCCCATTGCTTGACGGTTATCGTCAAGGATTTCGTTATTAGCTAGCTTGATGTCGGTGCGGCCATTGACTTCTATACTCGGCTGGTCGACAAAGACGATATTGTCTTCCTGCGGCGTCCGCGCCAACACAAGGGCATTCAGGACGCCCCACTTAGGCTCAAACTTGACTCTGCGGAGGTTGTCGTATGTAAGTTCGTCGCCAGCAGTCATTTGAGCCGAGACAAGATCCAGCGTGCTATCTGGTCGAAACTTGGCCATTGTGCCAGTAGCTCCAGCAATCTCCGCCAATACGTCGCGATAAGCAGTACCATGAATGTTCGCGTACAGGTCTTCAGTAATCGTATAGTCGTGGTTTGGCAGGCTAGTCATATCTGTATTGATAGTAAAGCCGAAGCGATCAGCCACCTGCTGAGCTAACTCAGCCACTGTGCAAGGGAAAGTGAGTACGCCACTTTCATATGGCGTCTCAGCAAGAATACCCATCATATTTAGACATCGTAGCGTGGTTGTCCCGCGCTCAAGGTTATTCTCGTACTCTCGTACTCGGTACTTGCCATAGTCACAAGTCTCCCAACCGCCCGGCGTTAGCACGTCGAATGAGACCATCACGTCAATGTCGATCATGGAAGTAACGCGGCCAATCAGGTTGATCGTCATAGCTGAGATAGCCGAGCCGAACAGAAATCCGTTGTCTTCCTTGGTAAATGAGATTAAAGCATCCCCCGATGCGAAAGTACGCGGCGTGTCCTCAATAGTGACTATCTTAGCCTGAATCTGCCGCGCCGGAGCTTGCATGGCGTTTTTGAATGCCTGCGAAACTGATATAGCCATTAGCTAACGCTCCTGCTGAATGGGATGAGATTCACCGTAAACGGCTTGTAAAGCTCGCGCTCGCGCTCTAGAAGTTCAATCTGGAAGTCCCCGGCGTAGTATTGAGCTGTTTCCACATTTTTAATCTTTGGGTTATAAAATGTCACACTGAGATATGGGGTATCAAGTAGCTGGATGAGCTGCTGTACACGGTCGCTAGTTAAGATGCCGCCAATCTCCAACTCAAGCCGCGGATAACCTCCGGCGTAGGTGGCCCGTAAATCGCCGCTCATGTTGCGTTCGGCCTCAGACCATAGCTTTGCGTAACTTATCCGATGCTGAGACAGACCGACCACTGGCTGGCCGTTAATTTTGAGCAAATCACCTGAGATTGCCATGATGGTCCTCCTTAGAACATAGGCAGCGCTTTACACGTTAAAACCAAAAAAGCGACCCTGACGGGTTCGCTCTGATAGTATGAGTATATTATAGCACAGGCTACTCGTGATGCTACCCTTTACCCAGAGAGCCACTAAACTGGAGGGCAGACACTAGCATTATAGCATGGTTCTAGCATGGTTCGTCCCACTCATGCTTTCGATTATACGCTCGAAATGGTATAATCTCCTCAAGCTAAGCAAGGAAATCTTATGAGTGAAAGAGAAGAGAAGGCAAAGAAGCCTGTATATAAGAAAGTATGGTTCTGGTTGCTGATAGCTTTGGCAGCATTTATCATTATTCCGACAGTTACCTCAGACTCCGACAGAGAACCAAGACGCGCTGGCGAATCTGGCGAGGAGAGTCGGACTGATTCCAAAGTTGGCGATGTAATAGCTTGGGAAGGGAAGGAGATTACAGTGACGGCCGTAGAACGGAACTGGTCGTCGGGCAATCAATTTATAGCGCCGAACTCTGGTAACGAGTTCGTAGTAGTGACCGTAAGTATAGAAAATAAATCCGACCGGAATATAAACTTCAACCCGTTTGACTGGAGAATGCAGAACGGCGATGGCGCCATAGAGGGCCACTCATGGACGGCTGAAGCCAATAATGCGCTGGGGTCTGGCGAATTAATACCGAACGGGCGGCGGTCTGGCACGATTCTTTTTGAGGTTCCTGACGGCGACGATAATCTAACACTACACTATCGCCCGTCGTTTTGGTCCAACCGAGAGGTGCGGATCAGGCTCTAAACCGCTAGTACGCTCCTGTTCTGCATAAATGAGGCATGATTTATCCCCTCCACGACTTTATCTATTAGTGTGTCTTCGCCGATTTGTACTACGACATGGACAGGCTGCTGACCCCCGCCAGAGCTACTGATTTTCGCCGCCAGCTCGTCCATCCAGCCTGTGTTGGTGTCCAGCGGAAGGACGGCCTCGCGTCCAGCCTCTCCAATCAGTGCTCTAGTCGGCGCCGACACGATCCCGCCCTTAGCTAGCCGCGATAAACTAATCTCGGCGATACGGCCGACACTTACTCCAGGGATGCGATTGATTGTCTCGATTGCTCGGTTTAATTGACGTATCGGCTGGCCGAGCACCCATTCGATACCACCAATCACGGAGTTAATTATGCGCTTGAAGCTATCCCCTATCCAACTAAGAGCGCCGTTAGCCCCATCCTGTACCGCCCCCCAAGCTCGCGAGAAAAGTCCCGATATTGAACTTTGTATATTACCGAAAATGCCGACCATTCGCGAGGAAGTATTACCCAATCCATCAGCTAAACCAGACCATACTCCAGAAAAAAAGCCTCCTATATTACTCCCAGCACTCAACGCATTATCACGGATGCTCACAAAGGACTCTTTACTCCTATCTCGTAGCCAGCTTGCTCCACTCACTATCCCTAACCAAGTTTCTCTAGCTCCATCGCCAATGTTAGAGAACCACCTAACAGCCTCTAGAGCATTTTCTTTCATAATGTTGCCTGCCAGCTTAATCGAGTCTCCCCAAAAGCCAGTTGTGCGTCCGACTATAGATCTTACGTGCTCCCAGGCCCCGGCGAAGTCACCACTAATTAGCCGCATTATCACCCCTAACATGTCCGCAACATTACCTATGGAATCGATAATAACGCGCCAAGCAACGGCGACTAAATCAGCCATCCTCTTCACATGGCTTGAGATTCCGATCCACACGGCCTCTCTAAATACTGAGAACGCTGGACTGTCCCAAAACTCTCTGAAGCTATCAGCAAAACGCCTAAACGTATCCCCCAGGCCCAGCACAGATTCTCTTAGATTTTGCATGCTCTGCCTTCGCCCAACCTGACGCCAGAAATCTATGACATTAGTCACCCACCATCTGGTACCGTTTTTCACAGCTTCTATTGCCGCAACAAACTTCTTCGGTAATTCGACCTCAGGGAATAAATCAACCCCCCAATCCAGCAAGTCTGGCGGCGCATCAATCCCAAACCCGCTGCTCCCAATCCCGTCCAAGTTACCCGCCGCCTGCTCGGTTAGGACATTCATCTCATCGAACCCGGCTAGAGACCTCCTGACCCGATTTCCTGCCCGTGTAGCCGCCGTACCAACGCCGTCCACGCTCGCTGCCAGCGCATTGGCTCCGGCTACCGTATTGCCGAATTGAACGCCCAGGAGCGACAGGAACGCCCTCACATAAGAGATCCCCTTAGCTATCCAGTTGACAAATTGGCTAATCACTGGGACGAACATGTTGCTAATTCCGGCCGTCAATGCGCCAATCTGCTGGCGCAGGTCAGAGATGCTGTTGGCCAGCCTCATCTGGCGGCCGTAGTCTGTGTTGCCAAGAGCTTCATTCATCCCACCAATGTTCTCGGTGATAATCTCGCTGAGTCGCGCCACCCGCTCCTGCTCAGACCCGTAGTTAAATAGAGCAATGTCGGCGTCCGAGAAGGCGTAGCCATTGCGTCTCAACCCGTCAAACGTGCCGTTGAGCGCCTTACCAACCTGTAGGGCCATATTGTAGGCGTTCTCAGCCGACGCTCCAAAGCCGTACTGCTGAGCGGTCATATCCGCCACTAGTGGTAGCACCTTCTGTAGACTGCCGACATCACTAACGTATGTACGAAGCTCCTGCGCCGCCATCTGAAGCGACTGAGCCGATATAACGCCCACGCGTTGCATCTGCTCGGTCTGGGCTATGACGGCCTTGAAATCTGCCTCAGAGTCGCCAAATAACCGCATAGCCTGCGCCAGACGGATCTGGTTACTGATAGCTGCACCGTATTCGGTGTTTGCTTGGCGCAGGAAGCCAACTACTTGCTTGAAGGCGAGTATAGCCAGTGCCGCCTTGCCTAGTGTTTTCAACCCAGCCGTAAACTGCGATGTGCTGCCACTACTGCGCTCTACCTGCTTCTGGAAGCCCGTCACGGTGCTGTTCACCGCCGCCATTTGCTTCTTGAAGTCTGCTGTCTGAGCTGTAATCAGCACTTGTAGCTCTTCTACTGTCAGTGCCATCTTTCTCCTTCTTTTCGTGTAGAGCGTGAACCCACGCTATCATGCGAGCCTTTTGCAGCTCGGTACTTTCCTCTACTGGTCTTGGCACTGAGCCTAGTCCGACCTCTTCCAGCAGAGGTTTTTTGGGATATTTCTTCGGGTCATTGAAGGCATAGGCGATATAGTGACCGAGCAGGTGATTGAGAGAGTCTTGCTCCCTGACCTCCGATTCTTTTCGCTGTCTATACGCATCCGCATACTTCTTGAACTCTACTGGAGTTAGCTTCCAGTAGGTGTCCAAGTCTATCCCTATTGTCAAGGCATCAACCTCGTGGTCTTGCCAATCTAGCCAGAAACAACGTCCGTCCGTTGGTCGGCAGCTTCGATCTCCCGCCTCAAATCGGCTACCGGAGTCGTCTTTGGTAAAAAACCGCTTGCGACTAAAGCCTCCGTGATTTCGAGCATGATAACATCCAAGCCGCGCTCAGCCACATAGCTACCAGTAAACTCCTCGACCTCTTCAACTGTTTTATCTTTTAGCGCCCGCTCGCCATCTTCATTAAAAAGGCAGAACTGTAGAAACATCTCAATGGTCTCTAGTCTCAGGTCGCCAACCGACATGGCAATCATCTTGCCCGTGCCTTTTTCGATTGCCTTGACTGCTTTTGCTGTGAACTTTAACTCTGTCATCTTATAACCCTTAGTTTAGTTGATAATATCTGGCGGGATTGCGCCCCCGCCAGGGCGTTAGTTAAGGCGCCGTCGCCGGGGTAAGCTTAGGGAGACCACTCACACGGATCTCTACGCTGAAAGTGATCAGGCCGTCTGGGGCGGCTTCGCCGAATGTAAACCCATTTATGAAGCCAGAAAGGTCAATCTTCGTGCCGTCAGGCCATGTGACTATCCAGTCGCGGACTTCTCGGCTCTTGAACACAGAGTAGAGTGCATCCAGCTGGCTGGCTCCAGATGGAACTTGACCGCTTACAGCAAGACTACCTGAGTCTGTTGCTCCGGCAATGAACTCTTGCGCCCCATTCGGGCTATCAAGTGTGGTTACGTCGATTTCCGAGTGGGTAGGGTTGACCTCCCCAATACTGGAAACTCGCGCGATAATTGTGTCAGCGGTTTCGTCGCCAGACTTGACCATCGTCAAGCTAGTGCCAATCGCTCGTTGTGCTGTTGCCATTGTTCCTCCTTTAGATTTGGCATGCAGCGCGCCTGGTGGCGCGGTATTAAAGTGCATCCAGCGGATAACCGCTGAATCGGGTGCTAATATGGAATAGCGAACCATCTGGGTTAGGGATGTCGGCCGAGAATACCATTCTGTAACCTAATTCCCGCATCTTCTCTTCGACTTCGCCGAGTATTCGACTAGCAGTAGGGCTGTCATCCGTCCAGACGCCCACCGCTACAACAATGTCTTGACTGGATATTTTGTTATCTAAATCGGTATCGACGCTGTTGTTGTCGATGCGGAAAGTGATAGCTGGGATTTGGTCTTCGTTAAATATAGCCTGTGACCCCTGCTGACAGTGGTAGCCGAGTGAGCTCAGCTCCTTTTGCAGCCTTGGTTTCGGATTATACATTTACGGCCTCTCTAGCAGCCTTTTTAACTTCATCAGTAAAAATCCTACCAATCTTAGCCTCATTCTTCTTCAGCGCTGGGTACATGAATGGTTGAGCTGTCTGCCCAGCCACGTTAGGGCTAAACTTCAGCCCTAACTCACCGGCTTTAGGATGCTCCGAGGCTGCACCGCGAACGCCAGCGCCAAACTCGACGTACATACCATATTTAGTAGCCGTAGAGACTGTTCCGGTAGTAGATTCGTCATTCTGCTCTACATTCATCTTGATAGAGCTTTTAAGGTTGCCCGTATCTACAGGAGCGTTCTGCTTGGCGTCGGCCTGCACGATGCCGGTAGACTTAACTGTTGCCTGTCTGATAGCACCATCAATCTCAGCGACAGAATCAAGCTTTTTAATGAGTGACTGTACGCCCCGAATCTCTATTTTGATTGCCATATACTCCCTATAATCAGCTTGTGTGAGTCTCGCGGTAGGACAGCATCCACGGCATACTTCACGCCTTGGTACTCTAGCATGCTTCCCGCCTCTACGGGCGTGTTTACGGCGCAGGAAATGGCCGCGTCAATCTCTTTAACGAGCCCCAGCTCCTTCTGTAATAGTTCAAGCTTGGTAAAGCGTACGTTGCCCATGAATGACCCTGTGACTTCGGCTGAGCGGCGCAGGCCGCCCTCTTCATCCACAGTATCAATTTTGGCAAGGACATTAATTGTCTTGTCGTAGAAGTTGGCTGCAATAGCCGACCTAGCTTCGTTAGGCCACAACATTCACCCTCCGATGTGGCGCCAAAAGCTTCGCAAACCCGCCGAAAAGTTCGTGATCAGTGCTCGTCGCCAGATATTGCTTAGCGTTCTCTGAGAACGTGATGGACTGTCCGTTATCGCTGAGCGACTTCACGGCTTGATCCGCACCCACATTATTAAGGTTCGCCGCAGTTTGGTTATAGACTCCGGAGACTATTCTCGCGATGACCCGCAGAAGATTATTTGGCAGGTCATCACGATTCAAGTAGAGCAGAACGCGATCAATGGTCTCTTCGACCGCGAAGGTCAAAAGCTCATCATCAGTAGCCGTGGAGTTGACCCTCCTTACATGGCACTTGATTCTCTCGATCTGCTCATCCATAGCTAAGCCTCTGGCTCACCACCTACGGAGTCGCCCTCACCAGCGTCTCCGCCAGTCTTGCCGGAATCAGTATCGGCAGGTTTACTGTCTTTGCCCTTACCTACGGCAGGCTTACCACCTTTACCAGAGTTGCCTAGTATAGTCAACCTGTAGCCAGCCCGCTTGAAGTAAGCAAGCTGGTTCTCAGTGATTCCTGCTTCGGCTACACCGTTAGCGAAGGCTACGCAGGCAGATATGCCAGTGTAATCCTTGACCTTTGCTTCGATTCTAACTTTCATGATGATCCTTTCTGATCTTATTCTTGTAGCGGCTACACTACTTTGATGTTACGAAGAACGGCAGCGGCCTTAGTAGCTTTCAGGACGGTAGCGGCCACGATCTCAACCTCGCCCTTCTTGACAGCACCGGGTGCATTCATATCAGGAGCGTAGATGTTGATCAAGTCAGTACCATCCGGGCTTACGCCGTGGAAGCCGTCCATACCAACGCGAATAGCGTATAGCGATGTCGTGCCATCGGCAGCATTGCCGATGATTGGATCGGACGAACCTGGCTTGTCACCCATCTCAACCAAAATAGCTGAGCCGTAACGACCGACTTCATCACCCATCTCATTGCGAGTGAAAGTGATGTTTGGCACAATATCGGAAATAGCTTGAAAAGCCGTGTACATGTCACTGTTCATCAAGATATGAGTCGGCGCACCGGACATCTTGCCTACCATCTTACGGAGATGGTAGAGGAACGCTCGGTAGGTATTCGTGACCGCCCCGGTTGTAGACAGGTCGATATTGGCAACCGGAGTCACTTCAGTCGAAGTCCCGGTAAGTACCTTATCCAGACCATCGAAGTCGGTAGCAATAATGGCCGAGTCACCGTTGATCATCTGATCGTGAAAGCTTGCAACAGTAGCCTTAGCTTTCTGCTCGCTCTGGAAGGTAACGTGGTCGACGACCTGTACTTCATCGCGGGCGATAACTCGGTCGACCTCAAAAGCGCCACCCATAACTTTAAGGTTGGTAACCACTTGAGTTGTTGCGGTCTCCTGCGGAGTATACTCACTGTTAAGTGCACGAGAGCCAGCCGTTGGCTGAGTCGTCACGCGGTTATGCACATAGGTGAGCGATCGGCCACCTTGAGCTTTGACTGTGTTGTCAAATGGTAGGGCGTTAATAATTGGCGAGCGTGCAAACTCGTCGATGACTGCATCAGTCAGCTTGTCCTGAGACAACTGCTTTGCGTCTGCTAGTTTAATAGGCATTTTCTATCCTTTCTTACGGTAGAGAAGGTCCTTCACGCTGGTTTTTTCGTCAGTTTGCTTAGTTGAATCCGGCTGCGGATCAGTTGGGGTTTTCCCAACCATCTTCGCGTTGACACCTTCCTCAATAGCCTTATTCCAGACTTTCTCCAGCTTCTCGATATTGGACTTGGTTATGTCGAGATCTGCATCTATGACCCAATCTACCAATTCCGAAGATATTTTCTTCTCTGCTAAAATATCGCGTGCTTCTGCACGGTTTTCACGGATCGCGATGTCGCGTTCCTTTTGAGCTAGCTCGCTAGTGCGTCGCTCGCTCTCCTCTTTCGCCTTTTCCTCGGCCGTGAGCTTAGCTTTTCGCTCCCATTCGGCTTCCGCCTCTTGGAGCTTCTTGCTAATCATCTCCTCGGTCTTAGCCTTTGTTTCGCCAAGTCGCTTGGAGACTATCTCATTGACCTCTTCTTGAGAGAAAGTCTTTGGAGTATCAGTATCTTTACTTTCCTCTGGTTTCTGGTCGGCATCCTGATTTCCGCCAGCAGAGTCTTGGTTTTCATCCTTTACCTCGTCAATAAGGTCTGGCATAAAAACTCCTTTCGTTTACCCCCGTCGGGTTAATTTGACAATCAAAAAACGCCCATCAGGGCGCAAATAAGTTTACATCCTTCCGGACGCAATAGATTTGATTTGATTATAGCATATTCATAAGCACGTTCAAAGCACGTTGACTTTTGGCAGTCGGTGTGCTATCCTAAAACAGAAGTAGCCCCCTTAGCCACCATAGGTTTCCGGGGCTATTTTCCTTTCACTAGATAGGCCAATAGGTTGTCACCATCTCTTACTATCACGAAGTCAATGTCGAAGCGTGCTAAGTCAGCCTTGATCCGGCTCATCAAATCTGCTCGTCGCAGCGATGAACCAGATATATTTAAGAACAGCCCACCGCTACCACCTATCTGCTGTGAACCTTCGCGTATTCTCTTGCTTACTTGGTCAAGGTTGTTAGTCAATAGAGTCTTCAACTCAAGATTTTGTCTTCTCCATCTGAAATCATATGTAGGATGGTTACCCCTAGGCACGTATCGTACTGATCCTCCTATATTATCCCTTAACCAGTGTGCAGCTTCTACTTCTTCAAAACGCGGTTTTTGGTTGGTTGGATAGCCGTTTGCTTTACGGACTACACCAGACCCGGGTTGCGCACCAGCTAATAATTCATTAGTCCAATCCTGGACTATCGGAAGCGGTCTACCTGTAGCCGCCAGCATCCCGGGCAGGATAGTCGGGGCTGTAAGAGCAATGCCCTCCTGCTTTGCCCATTCACCATAGGCCATACTTCCGCTTACAAACTTATTGCGTCCGGTCTCTGGGTCGCGCGCTATCCGCGTCTCCGATTCCCACTCCTTGCCCCAATACCCCACGACGGTGGAGCGACAGTTAGGGTGCATGGGCGGCGCGTTTATGCCTTGCTGGGCATCTTCTACCTTAAACACTTCACCATCAAGATCTTGACAAACCGTGCTAGTCCTCCCGTCGAGCGTTGCGCTAAACTTGTAGCGCTCTATCCCCATGCTCTCATATGCCTCTAGCTCCGCCTTGTTTGAGAAGAAGTTTGTTTCGGTCCGCAATAGCCGAGCAGCGTCGCTCTTGGCTACACCAAACCGGTTGCGGATCATTCGGATAGTTTTCTCCGGGTCTTGGCCAGTAGCCACGGCGGAGGTAAGTTCGCTTTTCAGTGTGTCGGCAAGCTTAGTAGTGTTACCCCAGATTCTTTGTGAGTAGTTTTTCCCCTGGAACTTTGTATTGAGGATAGAGTTTACCGTACGAGTGTCCAGTCGCGAGAAAGCGGGCGTGGCGCCAATCCCTCGCGAAATATCAAAAGCTGTTCGATTGTGCATCTCATTGATAGTTTGGATGTGGCTTCGAGTCTGAATCGTATTGTGGGCGAGCGCTGCTTTCTTGCTCTCAGCCCACATTTGAGCATTCAGTAGCTCAAGACGGTTCATCCGGCCAGAATAGTTAGCTGGTAGCGCCGTATCGAGCCCCAAGCGTTTCATCTCGTCATGAAAGCGTCGGAGATTACCTGCTGGAGCTATGGAGCGTAAAGCTTCTACGTCCCAACCCTCATTACGAAAGTGAGCAGCGTACATAGCCTGCACATCACGAACGGTGCGGCGCCGAGCAGTGTCATAGGCTACCTCAATTTCGCGGAGGTGTGCTAAAGACTGCCGCTCTATGCGCGTAAGGCGTTCTTCTGCCCGCCTTACCCAGTAGGCGTTAGTGCGAGTGCGCGGACGGAATCTTGCTGCCACATTATTTCCTATTCAGCAGTCCTCTCAGCGGCGCCGCCTGTGCCATAACTTCCAGCCTCAACAGCCCCCTCAGCATCGGCCAGCTTAGCAATCTCCTCTCCGTCCTGGATAAATGATAGCTGGCTGATTAGAGTAGCCTTATCTACCATGCCCTCAAGGTTAGCAATCATGCGGCTGGTCTCGAAGTCATTCCGTGGCATAGTTCGTTTGAATAATACGTCTACTTCAGACACTGGTATTGCCTTCATCTGAGATTTTGTGACGAAGAAACCATTGTAAATCTTAAACCTCTCCATTAGCGCTTGCTCAAAGCTGCGTTCTTTGTTGCGTAAGTTAAGGATGAAGGCAATTAGTTTAAATTCTAAAGCAACACCTGATGCATTGCCGGCGAACTCTTTATCGGTTAAGTCAGGGGTCAGGGAGAACTTGTGAATATCCTCAGCGATTGACTGGCGCAGCGTCTCCGCATCGCTTTCATTGATATTCTTGAGAATGTATTCGGCCTTAGAGTCTTCTGGTAAAGTGACAACGCGAGCCTCTAGCATCATCTCTTTTTCTTCCGGCGTCATTGTTACGTTGTAGAAGGCAAGAATTGCGTCAAGGAGCTTCTCTCGATCGTTTACTCGGTTAGACTGTAGAATGTTGTAGGCGTCTATTCCAGATATAACTCGCTCAAAGTCGCCTCGATAACGGCGGTTATTAGCGTATTCGATTACTGGAACGTCATTTAGCTTGTGCGGCTCTGACTTCAGGCCAGATAGTACGACTCCAGCGAGTTTAGCCTCGGATATATTCTTATCATCCCAGACTGTAATATCGTACGCATCCTTCGCCTCCTTGCCATTTTTATCGCACCTGTGGACATAGCTAAAGGCAAACATCTTCTTGTGGCGTACGGTGTTATCGTAGACCACTATCGTACTGCGTACGCTCATTAGAGATGAGTTTATACTTCCGTCCTCGTCAATGTAAATATTCTCATACGCCCGTCCAAACGCTGCTGAGTCTTCTGCTAAATCAGAATCGAGGTCGGATATTACCTGATCATCATATGCCTTAGTCAGGACACTTGCGTCGACCCTCTTGGTGAATTGATACTCCGCTGGTGTGCCTACAAGGAACCCTGCGTTCATCTGCACGATGTAGTTGGCGAAGTTGTTGATAACGAGCATGCTTTTTGGTTGTCTATCTCGCATCGTAACCGGCTCATCGGCATCTAGATACTTCTCTAAGGTGTCGTAGCGCTCTACGTCCTTCTTGTGCTTACATATTAGCAAAGCCAGCACCTCGCCGGTCGGCTTTGTGTTTTTTGGCAATGTAAACATCCTAGTTTTTCGCATATTCCTCCTTATAGTATTGCGAACGCCCGATCCCTGCCTCCCATGAGGTCAGATTCGGTATATATCTCAACTCTGCGTTCAGGCTTGGTGCACTCCTCGAAAATGCTCGCCAGCACATCGCATAAATCGTCGTGAGCATTCACGCCTTTACGCTGGTAACTCACAACTTCCTTATAGGCCTGTGGCCATCGCTTCGCCCAGTTCGGTGGCATGAAGATATTACGCTGTACCCAGCCGGAAGAAGCGAGAATACGACTCTCTTTGTTGGCGGTCTGCGTCGGCGTGTCGATTACGGTGCGATTGTTGCTAAATCCCTGGCGGAGAATCCGCTCCACGTTTCGGGCAAAGCCGCGACCGCCATTGTTGCTCTCAATCTTAGCCTTGGTGACGCTGCCACTACTTAACATTTCCGCTACCTTATGCTCAGTAGCCTCCATTGCCTCGTCCGTATAAACCATATCGGTTATATAGACTCCGCTCTCGTGTTGTATGTAGTTAACACTGGCTAGGAAATCTTTACCTCTGTCGGCAGTGTCAGTAATGTTACGAACTTCGCCATCCGGTGTTGTATCCCATTCAGCAAACGGTTCATAGAGGCGTCCTTTTACGTCGATTGGCGTCTGGTTGTAGTTGGCCTCGAAAATATCGGGGTTCATTTCCTGCCGCGTCGACGCGTAGGCGTTGGCATCAAGAATCGCATCACAGAGCATGTTACCGTCATCCTGCATGGCTTTGTAGAGCATCACCTCAACTTTATCGCCGTAGGCCTCAATGATGCGACCAGCAAGGTCTTCTTTAGCCCATCGAGTCATAATCAGGATTGTTTTGCGTCGACCTTCTAGGCGCTGCTTCATCGTGTTTGTAAACCATGACCAATGTTCGTCCAGCACCCGCTGATTGTATGCCTCTTCAGCGTTCTTGATGATGTCGTCAATGAGCATGAAGTCGCAACCGAATCCGGTAGCTGTACCTCCAGGCGAGGTAGCCAGATAGCTCGGCACACCACTTCCCTCTAGGCTCCACATCGCGGCAGAGGCCTCACCATGCTTCACTACCGTGTGCGGGAAAACATCCGCGTAAACCAGCACAGCCCCTGCTTTTTTGGTCTGAATCATATTTCGGACGGTTCTCGCGAAAGTAGTGCTTACAGTATCGTTATACGAGCCAGTCATGACCTTATAAGCCGGGTTCTGGCCAAACAGCCACGCTGTCAAGTTCGCCGCCGTCAGAGACTTCTTATGACGCGGCGGACAGGCAAGGATCAGGTATTCCTTGTCTTCGCTTTCGGCGAATGCTTGTAGTCGGTCGCACATGTCTCGCAGATAGGTGAAATCGTCTATGTAGAGGCTGGGGTGCATGAGCTTGCAGAAGCTCCAGAAGCTCAAGCGCGCTTCTTCAAGTAACAGTTCCTCGCGAGGAATCTGCGCCAGCACCTCCGCCGCCCGCTTCTTCGTCATGCTCATTTCTTGCCCTTTGCTTTAGACTTCCTGGTCAGCCTTGGCGGCTTACTTGTAGCGGCTAAAGCCTCACGTACTTCCGCTAGCGAAATACCTTCTAGCGGCCTGCTACGCACCTGTGGGGTGACGTCTTTAGTCTCGGTTGGGTCGTAGTTGCCGAATAGTTTTATCAGCTTGTCGGCCGCTTCAATACACCTTGGGTTGTTTAAGTCTCGCGCGATGGATAGCATCGAAGCAATAATCTCGTCCACAACAGATGGGTCCGCTTCAGCAATCACACGCATACGATGGCGAAACGACAGAGCCTGTTTCGGTCTGCCACCGCCAGCATTGCCCGGTCTGAACGTGCCATCCTCGTTCTGCTGGTCCCTCGTTATCTTGCGTGGCCGTTTTCGTTCCGTTTTCTTAGTCTCAGCAACAGAAGTGGGTGGCTTCTTCGCAGGCTCCGGAGATTCTGGTGTAGGTTTAGGCACTCGCACCCTTCCTCTTCTTAAAGTGGGGCACAGCGTGGTCTTTATACCAGTCATCATACAGACCGCTAACATATGAGTTACCGCCCATGTCGCGATACTCATCGTACACCTTAATAATCTGATCAACATAGGTCGGGTAGTCATGGATGAGAGTTACGAGTTCAGCACGCTTCTGGTTGGTCATAATCGTCTTGACGCATTTTACCGTTTCCTCGCTCTGGTGGACTACGCTGCCAACAGCACTCTCTTTATCTAGGTCATCAAGCTCTAGGCGATTGAGCCCGGTCTTAGTCACTAGCGTCGCTAACTTCTTACTTTTCCTGAGCGCAAAGTTGGCTCCGCCATACAGAACTCCTACTACGCCAGCTCCGGTCATGACTACTTCTACCCAGCCCACTTATGAATCTCCTCTTTGAAGCAGGTATACTCGGAGCGCACTACTTACCGCTATCAGCGGTGTCGCTCGAATCATGAGCGGCCTGTCAGCATCAGGTGTAACGCCTAGGAGCCATTGCCATGGACGCCACTCTTCTCCATTCACCCGAACCCGGCATCGCGTTCCGGACGATCCTTGTATATGATATTCAACCTCGATTTTGTCATGAGGGGCTGATATGTTGCCTATTGCGAATGATATAGAGTCCAGCTCGATTGATAAAGCAATACTGCGGCTGATATTCTCATTCACCCAAGCTCCGGCCGTCCCACCGGATACGCCTATGCCGCCGGATGCTTCGATGAGGAACCTCATCCTGGTGTTGGCACCTACTGGAGTCCCATCCGCATTAGTAGACAGAGAGAACGTCCTGGCATTATCCGAAGTGTTGAACGTGCCCAGCAATTCGCGGCGGGATCGGCCACGAACGAACGACATCTGGGGGGCTTGATAAGATGAAGTGACTGTAGGTCGCTCCGTCGCGAGTGACATGGCAACGCTAGACGTTCCGGTTGCGTTAGAAGAGTTTGCAATCGAACGAATGCGCGCGATATAATTCCTCGAGGCATTCGTCCTATAATAGAAAAACAGTTCTGAATTGGTATTAGCACCAACCTGATATGTCGCCCCCGATGGCACAGATATATTAACGGCGCTTGGCGAGCGGATTATATCCAACCGGAGTGTATCATTTAGGTTTTGAGAGCCAAATACCAGCTCATGACCTTCAGATGTCAACACGCAAAAATCAGCCATTGCTGACCCTACTTCCCCCCACCCGCCAGAGGCAAATTGCGGAGTAGTTGGGGTTAGTTCAAGCGTAAAGTTATTGCCTAAACCGCCGTCCACGACCCGCAGCGCCGATGAGCCAGTCATCGACGATAATCCCAACACTAGTGCTTGCGCTCTGCTCGCGTCAGTCGGGTGGACGTGGTTAGCCAGCGCTAAGGTGTTCCCACTCCCAGGGGAAGCAACGCCATTCATCTGCGGGTTTACAGTAGACGTATTAGCGGAGACCACTGGAGTCGTCGGAGTTGTGTTATTTACAGACATGCCAGCCCCTGCTGTGATCCTCGTTACCTTGCCATCCGCCGTGGTTTGGGCTGTGGCAGCGTTAGCCAGAGCGGTGTCGGCGGTGGTTTGAGCTCCTGAAGTAGCTCCACTGGCTGAGTTGGCGGTTGATAGAGCGGTAGCGGCGGTGTCCGAGGCGGCGGCGATACCGCTATCGAGTTCTGTGAGCTTCCTGGACGTAGTAGCCCGAAAGCCATCAATCTCCGGCTGTTCGGCTGCGTCAGGGTCGCCAAAGTAGTCTTTGTTGAGGGCCTGAACACCATCCACGATGGTGTCAACATTATCGCTGAGGGTAGATAAATTATCGTTGACATTAGTGACTTCCTGTTCGCTCGCGAATCCCCTGTGGCCGCTATCTTCATAGTCTAGGTTCTCAAGAGCTGCGTGGTCAGCACTGCCACCAGTGTTCTCCACCCATGAGCTATCCTTACGCACATACTCTCTGCCATCATTCGGGGCTTCGGAGATACGATTGGCTAATTCAGCAAGTACTTGCTGATAAATATCCGGCGTCGGTGGCTCTGCTCCGGTAGATGGAATGTAGCTCCCCTCCACTAACTCTATAGCTGATAAGTTGGTAGTAACGCGGAGCGAATCGCCATCTGTACCGAACACGCCCACAAGTATTCGCGAGCTACTTTGCAGGACTTCCGATGGCACGGTGACTATGCCGCCCGCGTCAACCAGCACATGGTAAACCTTGCCTTTACGATTTTGCGTAAAGACGGCTACTTTAGTTAACCCCTCCCATTCTGAGGTCTCAGAAAAGTCAAAGCGCACCGACAGATAGTTCTGGGACAGTGAGGCGATGTTAGTCTTCGGGGTAGTAACATCTAATCGCTGAGCGATTACTGTACCGACGAGCATCATCACTCAACCTCAGATTCGCTTGTAGGTTCCTCCGAGCTAGTTTCAGCTTCTGGCTCTGGTGCGTTTTTCTTCTGGCGTTTAGGTCTGGCTTCAGTGTCAACTGACTCAATGATCTCGAAGGTATGCACTTTGCCGCCTGCCTTGAATGTTCCGCGACCGGTTTCGTCAGCCATTTCGGTCACGTCCAAATCTTTGCCGTAGAGTCGGACAATCACTCGCCCGTTTGCATCTCGTTCTTTTCGTATAATTTTATCGCTCATTTCGATCCTTTCCTCCTTAAATTAGCGTTATTCTTTGGCTGTAATACTCGTATAATCAGGTCTCCAATCGTTTTTTGTCTAACGTATCCTCGCCTGCTCAGCAGAATGAATCGCGGGTTTTTCTTGCCACCCCGTCCATCATCATCGACTACCAAAGCTAGCTCAGCCATCATTCGACGAGTTTGGCTATAGACTAAGGCCGCTCGATTGCCGCGAGTTCTTGCCCACGTGCTTGCCCATGCGTCGGCACCGATCTCTTTTAGAATGTCAGTAGCGACGTAAACTCCTTGTTGCAAAAGTTCATCGTAGAATACTCGCTTCTGGCCACTTCTTCGATCAATAAGTCGCTCGCATATCACTCGAGTAGTCAGCATCGCCTCAAACTCTGGAACCGTCAAATTACGAAGCATTATCTCCAATCGTTATTTCATCAAAAATCAAAAAGCGACCCATCGGGTCGCGTCACAAGACGACTCTCCGCGGAGTCGCAATAGATCTGATTAGATTATAGCATGAGCGCAGAAGGAAGTATAGACAAAATCGCCTCAACGTGCTAAGCTAATACAGACTGAGTGTCAATTAGACCCTGCCGCCCTCCCGGGTGGTGGGGTCTAACCATGCCCCGACAGAAAACGGAGGTAGAGAATGAAAGACGAGAAATCTTTTCGGCTGGGCTCGGTGCATGTCGAGGATGGCAAGTTGGTCGTATATTACGACCCAACAGGGGTAGAAATATGGGACAAAACACTTGACAAATCGGAATTGACCGATTTAAGAGAAGGATGGAAGGCCGCGCTAGCGGACGAGGACGAGATGGAGCGTGAGTATGCCGAGGCGATAGCCTCAGGCAACTACGAAACTGTTGGAGAGGAGACTTATGCGTAATCAACAACAAGGAAACTTCATCATCATACCGGAGTGGTTGGTGGAGCGCAAAGACATTCGGGTTAATGCCAAGCTGCTCTATGGATACGTCAACGCTTTTTGCTCGCAGCGCAAACACTGCTACTTCACCAACGAACAAATTGCAGAAAAGTTAGGGGTGTCAGATCGTGATGCTAGACGATTGGTGGCTGAACTCATTCAAGCCAATCTCATTACCAGCGTAGTGCTGAAGGGCAAGAAAAGAGTTATCCACACCCTGGACAAAATTGTCCTCCCACCCAGGACACCCATGTCCACCACCCTGGACAAAATTGTCCTCCCCCCTTTCCCTGTTGAGGAGGACACCAATGTCCACAAAGATAAAGAATATAATAAAGAAAAGGGAAAGCAGGCGTCTCCGCCAGCCCAAAAAGGGCCTGGCGCGGAGCCGCCAGAAAGGTCATGCTTTCCAAGCTCGCCGCCCCAGCCGCATGGAGTGTGGGTATGCACGAACTACGAATGCGGGGAGGAATACCGTGAGATGCCGCCGCCGCAGACCCGAACCAGAATCGTCAAAAAGTTGAGAGATGGTAAAGAGGTTGAGGAGGAAGACGAGTACACAGCCTACCGGAGATGTCCTAGATGCGGCGAGCAATGCGTGCAAGAGATGCGACAGTGAGTTATAGGTGTTAGAATAGCGGAAGTGTTCTAATCTGTTGTTTAATAAAGTTAACGGAGGTAAAGAAAGTGAAAAGAATATGCACATCTTACTATTGCTGGAAGATTACCAGCGACGGAAAAGACTCGAGGGTCAAAGTCCGAATACAATCAGCAACACAACCAGCGTTACCAACATTTTCGCTAGAGATACCGGCCTGTACGATACCGACGACTGGACTACCGACGCCATCTTAGAATGGGCGCTCACGCGTCGTGAAAAAGGGATGAAGAAGTGGACAGTCCGTGGCAATGTGAAATCGCTCCGGACGCTACTCAAACACCTCGAGGAAGGCATGAAGGCCAGTCACAGAGTTGAGCTTCATCGCCTCAAGACCAAACGGCCTGAGCAGGCGCCACGTCACTGCCCAAGAGCCTATGAAGTGGCTAGCATCATCGAAGCGGCCGAAGAACCTGAGATCAAAGTGCTAATTGCTGCACTAGCCACCAGCGGCATGCGGATTAGCGAGTGTCTGAAAATTAGAAGCGAAAACATTACTGACGACGGAGAGTGCTACGTCAATGGTAAAGGCGACAAAGACCGACCAGTCTACCTAACCCGTGAGCTCGGCCAAGAGGTAAAAAATCTTGCTCCTGATGGCGGGTACTGCTGGCCTGATCCATACAATCCGAGCCAACCTCTACCACGCCATCGAGCCTACTACCGAGTGAAGAAAGCTTGCCGCAGGGCCGGACGACCTGCCACTACACAGCATGACATGCGTCACTACTACGCCACTGACTTGCTCAGGAACGGTGCTGGGCTAACCCACGTCCAGCACCTACTCGGCCATGCTGATCCAAATACCACCAAGATATACGAGCATCTCTTGGAAGAGGATTTGGCCTCCGCCCACGAAGAGTATTCCACAAAGGTATGGACAAAACGATTCGGTTGTACTAAAATAGAGGCAGATGATGAAACTTAGCGCCTTAGAATAGTGGATTCCGCTTAACTCTACACTTCCGTAGGGGGTGGGGAGGAAGGGTGGTCTTTGCGAGCTTTTTTAGCTAGCTGTGTCCGAATAGATTGGTATTGCGGAAATCCCGCTACGACCTATCCCGCATTCACCCTATAACTCTGCAACACCAAACTCCTAACATCCTCCGCCGGCAGTTGCCCCGTCGCAATAATCTCCACCCAACCTTTCCCCATCGTCTCACTCGCCATCACCGTCTCGTATTTCTCCTGCAAAATCCTCCCCAACCTGTCGTCAATCTCCACCTCAAGCCGTAACGGCTCAGTTGGATGCAATATCAAAAATATCGGCGCTTCTTCCTCATTCGCCACCTCTTCAATTATATCACCAGACGGGTTTATATCACCAGATGGATTTTTCTCCTCACCCTCCCGCGCAAGCTCGGATTCCTCGGCCTTAGCTCCGCCAGTCGCCCGAACCACCCGGAAAATCACCATCCCGGCCTCCCCCTCCCGCTCGCCCTTCCGCTCCTCGCGCGTATGCGGCCCTAGCTCCGCCAGCCACCCCTCCACCTCTGGCAAAAGCACCTCCCGCTCGTTCTGCCGCTCCACGGCAATCTTCTCCGCCTGCAAACTCGCCTCTCGCATTTCCTCTTCCGCCAACTTCCTCGCGTCCATTACTCCCCCTTCTTTTCGTTTGCTTTTATCCCCTGCTCCGCCCGCTCCAAATACGTCCTGAGCTCCTCAATCGACCCCTTAATATCATCCAGCGCCCGATGCGTCTCCGGCTTCTGCACCTTCTGCCGATATTTATGCATAAACATAATCTTCCACGCCGACACGTCCAGCAGCCGATAATGAAACATCTTATCCACCTCTGGTAAATATCGCTCCAAAAACTTCCGATCCTGATGCACCGAATTCCCCGCTATATAAATCGGCCGACTCCTATCCAGCACAAAATACTCTTTCACGAACTCCACCAGTTCCTTTTCAACCTCTCGCTCCGATTTCCCCGCCGCACTTTCCGCCAAGAGTGTCTCCCTTAAGCTTTTATTCTTGTCCCAAAACTCCCCCCGCATCAACTCCTCCGCCCCCGCCTGCTTCACCGCCGCCGTCCAAGTCGCAATCTCCTCCAAATTCCAGTCCGTCGCAATCGCCGCCAGCTCCAACACCCTGTCCCGCTCCGGATCCAACCCCGTCATCTCCATATCAATCCAGAGCAGCCGTGCTCGCTTCTTCATATCTGTATTCTACCATATCTCTCGCAGGTTTGCCATGCCAAAAACCCAAAAGAACATGTTCCACTCTAGCCCCCTCCCCCATTGACTTTTAGCCCTAAAATCCATCAAAAATTAACCACAATTACTATTGACTTGCTCTTCTGAGGTGTGATAGAATAAACTTAAGCAGCAACTATATGGGCAGGTCGCCAGATATTCCAAAAGCATATATTCGCCGCAAATGTAGGGACCCTTTTCGCAATGTTTGCGTTAAGAAGTCAAGGATTTTCATGGGCAGGGGCTTTCACGCCCCGATATTTATTCCCCCTTTCCTCAAAATTATGTTCTCGCTGTTCGGTTTCCTCATCTCCGTTACCAACCCTACGGGCTCCGCGCGACTGGTTAAACCCTACCGTAACTCCTCTTTTCCGGCCCGCTGCAGGGTGAATTGTGGGCTTTGCTCGCAAGAGGGAAGCATCTCCCTGGCTATTGCGGTGAGGAAAAGACCGGAGTAAGGTAGGGTTTGACTAGCCGCTTGCTCCTCCCCACCCCCTACGGGTAGACACAGCGGAGGGTCATGCCGATTCGCTTTTGACTACTCTGTGTTCCGGTAATCGTGCCTGGTATAAGCGTGACATCGTCTACTCGCACGTTTGCCGGGTTATTAGCTGTGGCCATAGTAGTAGTCCACCATTGCACTACGAAGGACTGCTCACGCAGGCCATTAGGGGTAATAAAGTCACGCACCGAGACAGTGGCGAAGGAGAACTTGTAAGAAATCCAGCCCGCAGGATTAGTAACCGGGCTGGTCAAGGGTTCGTAAGCTAGTCGGACTTCCGAGGACGTCTCGGAGCGAGGAAGAAGCTTCAAGCCAAAAGCCGTATCGAGGTACAATTTCTCCGGCAACGTCCCGGAGCTTGGCAAAGCGAGGGAGAAGAAGGTTTTAGTCCGTGGCGACGGATTAAAACCATTCTGTTTGCGGAGAAATTCCGTACCCGATGAGGCTTTTGGCTAGCAGAACAGGCTGGTGCGAGTGAGGGAGACGAAGGATTGGCTAGATGTTTGATGACGGGCGGAAGCTCGTGTTACAATATCCTTATATGAGCTTGGACAAGGTCTACGATCCGCAAATCATCGAAGCGGACATCTACGCATTATGGGAATCTGCCGGAGTATTTGATGCGAATTCTAGGGGGAGCAGCGAGGCTAGGCCGAAGGCTCGGCTTCGCCGACCGAGCGATGAGGGGGTTTCCCCCTCATATGCGCCCTACTCCATCGTCATGCCTCCACCCAACGCCAACGGCAACCTCCACATCGGCCACGGCCTCACCGTCGCCCTCGAAGACATCCTCACCCGCTACCACCGCTCCAGAGGTCGAGACACCGTCTACATCCCCGGCGCCGACCACGCCGGCTTTGAAACCTGGGTCGTCTACGAAAAATCCCTCGAGGGTATCGGCAAATCCCGCTTCGACTACACCCGCGACGAACTCTACGCCCAAGTCTGGGACTTCGTCGCCAAACAACGTGGCAACATGGAAATCCAACTCCGCGCCCTCGGCGCCTCCTGCGACTGGAAACACCTCACCTTCACCCTCGACCAAAACGTCGTCAGAACCGTCTACAAAACCTTCCAGCAAATGTTCGAAGATGGCCTCGTTTACAGAGGTGAAAAGATCGTCAATTACTGCACTAAGCACCAAACCAGCTTCGCCGATATCGAAGTCGTCTACCGCGAAGAAGCCGCCAAAATGTGGGACATCGCCTACCCTCTCCTCGCCGACGACACCACCCCCGAAACCCTCCCTGACGGCTCCCCTCTCCCCAAGGAAATCATCATCTCCACCACCCGCCCCGAAACCCTGCTCGGCGACACCGCTGTCGCTGTCAACTCCAAGGACGGCCGCTACTCGCAATTAGTCGGTCTTGCCATCAATCTACCTCTGATGGACCGCGATATTCCGATCATCGCCGACGACTACGTTGACCCCCTTTTCGGCACCGGCGCCGTCAAAATCACCCCCGCCCACGACCCTAACGACGCCGAAATCGGCCTCCGCCACTCTCTCGACGCCATCCAAGTCATCGGCACTGACGGTCACATGACCGACCTCGCCGGCCCCGACTTTGCCGGCCTCCCCTATATGGAGGCACGTGATAAAGTTTTACAAGCCCTCGAAAATCAAGGCCTCCTCCGAGGCGAACGCGACATCACCCACAAAGTCCCTCATTGCTACAAGTGCGACGCCGTCATCCAACCCCTGTTAAAAGAGCAATGGTTCGTCCAAGTCGCCCCCCTCGCCAAGCGCGCTGTCGAAGCGTTAGAGCAGGGCGAAGTCAAATTCTTCCCCGCCCAGAAAAAAGACGAACTCATCAACTACTACAAACACCTCCGCGACTGGAATATCTCCCGCCAAATCCCCTGGGGCATCCCCATCCCCATGTTCCAAAACGAAGCCGACCCCGAAGACTGGATTTTCGACAATAGGGTAGGGGAGACCGAGCTCAAAATCGACGGCAAAACTTACGTCCGCGACGAAGACACCTTCGACACCTGGTTCTCCTCCGGCCAATGGCCATTTGTCACCACCGACGTCTTAGAGCAGGGCGACCTCGCCAAATACTACCCCCTCTCCGTCATGGAGACCGGCGTCGACATCCTTTACCCCTGGATTTCCCGCATGCTCATGCTCGGACTCTACGCCACCGACCAGGTCCCGTTTAAAGAAGTCTACCTCCACGGCATGGTCCTCGACCCCCACGGCAAGAAAATGTCTAAGTCCAAAGGCAACGTCATCAACCCTCTCGACGTGGTCGCCGAATTCGGCTCCGACGCCTTCCGCTTCGGCATCGTCTCGGCCAGAAGTGCCGGGCAGCCGCAAGCCTTCTCTCTCGACAAAGTCATCGCCGGCCGAAACCTCTGCAACAAACTCTGGAACCTCGCCCGCTACGTATCATCAACGGCAGGCGAAAACGGCGAGCTAACCCTCACTCACCCCCACGAACACTGGGTCATCGGCAGACTAACCGACGCCGACAAAAAGCTCGAATCCCTCATCGCCGACTACCGCTTCGCCGAAGCCGCCGAACTCGTCTACGGAACCATCTGGAACGAAGTCGCCGACTGGTTCATCGAGGCCTCCAAAGCCGCCCCCAACCCAGCCCTCCTTCGCTATGTCTTGGGGCGCGTCCTCGAAATGTCCCACCCCTTCCTCCCCTTCGTCACCGAGGCCATCTGGCAATCCCTCCCCTGGACCGACGCCCTCCTCGCCGACGAACTCCACGAAGAATATATCACATATGATATAGAAAAGGCCCAAGACTTCAAGAAAATCCAAAAGCTCGTCACCGAAATCCGCTTCGTCCAGGCCGACCTTCCCGACCAGGGCGATTACGGCCTTATTTACGGTGCTGATGACCTCATTGCTGCAAACGTCGAAGTCATCCAAAAACTCGCCAAGCTGCCCAAAGTAGAGCAGGGCGATCCCACCGGAATCCGCCTCGCCAACTCCGGTCGCAAAGCCTGCCTCAACGTCCCCGCCAAAATCGTCGAAAAATACGCCGAAAATATCATAGAACGCATAAAAACCACCGAAGCCGAAATCACCCACCTCGAAGCCCGCCTCAGCAACCAATCCTACCTCAGTAAAGCCCCGGAAAGCCTCGTAGAAGAGAGCAGGGCGATACTTAAGCTTAAGCAGGACATACTCTCACGTCTCGCCCGCCAAGTGCCTGAAAACGGCTAAAAACCGCCTTTAAACGCAAAAAATCCGCCAAGAAAAAGCCCTGCCGATAACAGCAGGGCAGGGGGCAACAAATCATCATAACCCTTCCGGGTCTAAACGAGGCGTTCCCTCCATATAGCGGTCATGTGCCGCGGCGAAAAGTGCAAAGACCAGCTGATGGTCTTCTTCTGTCGAGATGCTTCCTGGTAGCGCGCTTAACCAATCTCCGGCTACACGTTGCAGGGCATCTAAGAACCCTCTCAAGCTTTCCCTAGTCGGGATGCTATCCGAACGTCCCAGCTTCGATCGATAAGCTTCTGTTATAGATTCATACAGGCCGTCAAACTCCTCGTCCGAAAGCCCAGCTATGAACCCCCGTATGTTCTCTTTTAGCAGCTCCAAATCTGACATGGAACCAAAACTTGTCCCCATGCGGGCCACCTCCTCTATTCTCTATTAGATGGTATTGCCTAAACTTCTCTGATCTGAATGTTAAAGACCGGAGCAACTTACCCCAGTCCCTCACATTATAGCACGTCACACATAAAAAGTCAATACTATTTATGTTTTCTCGGGTTTTTCTACCGTCTTTTTCGCCGCCTCCTTGGCCTCCCTTGCTGCTTTCGCCGCCTCCTTGGCCTCCCGCGCTGCTTTCTCTGCCTCTTCACGCTTCCTCTGCAAGTGTTGAATCTGCCTCATCCGCACCCACTCCTTGTCTTCCTCCTCCTCCGGCGACAAGTACATATCGTCAAACAAATTCACCTTCCCACCATCATCCTCCGACACCGTCCCACCCCGAGCAAACACGTCAAAACTCTTGTCCAGCGAATGCTCCTTAAAAGCATAAGCAAAATACTGCTCCACGATCTTCCGATCTTCCTCCTGCCGCCCGTTCAGTTCCGGGCTAATCCGCTTCGCCGAATACGGATTATTCGTCAAAAAGTTCCGATAAGTCAGCTTCGTCACCCCATATTTATCGCACATTCCGTTTAGGTCATTCAAGTTTCTGATCAGGTTGTTATGCGCCGTCGCCCGCTCCGTATAATACTGCTGTACCTCCATAATTCCCGCCGGTTGCGGATTTTTCCGCTTGTCCGACAAATCCCGATGCGTCACGAACAACCCATGCGTCGCCTCTATCACCGCTCGCTCTTTTTCCCTCTGCTCATCCGACAAATCCGCCGCCTCCATCGCCGTAACCAACGCCTCCCGCCTCTTATCGTACAGCCGCGAACTCTGCACTTCCACCGTGTGCCGGCTACTGTCGTAAGTCCCCTCCAGCTCCGCCCGCTCCTCCTGGCTCACCCCGCGTAGCGCCGCGTCCGCCATCTTTTTATTCACCCCAAGCGACAACTCAAAAGAGGTGATCACCTCTTCCGCATAGTTACCTATGCGGGGTAACAACACTTCAGGGTCTTGTTTATGCAGCTCGTTCACCGTCGTTACATATTCCTCAAAATCCGCGCGTTTTTCTTTATCATTCAGCCTCTGCCAAAACTCCTTCTGTAGGGTGCGCCTCTCCTGATTCAACTTCTCAACCGTCACCCCCTCCATCGACACCAAAATCTCCGGTGTCTCACCTTCCGAAACCTCCCACTCTGTCTGCTCCGCCTTTCCGCTCGTTCCCAACTTTTCGCGCATCTTCCTCCTAATTCTCCCCCCATTCTACCACACCCTCCTCGATTTTTCACCCCTGTTGGCATTGACTTTCCTCCCAAAATAACCATAAACATATTGACTTTTAAGCATAAGTGTGGTACAATGACAACAGAATGGAGCGAATTTCCATTCTCTGCACCTTAACGTGCTCTAATCTACCCGAAAATATACCTTTATAACCCAAAGGAGGATTCCCAATGAACCTATCAGACAAATCAAACGGCCTGCTTATCCATGACTTTGGCAGCCGCTTCCCCAACCTCACGCCTGACTTTGATTATATTCCGTTTCTCGACGACCTCTTGAAGCTGACCAAATCCGTCCGCGAAACTTTCCAGAATCGCTGGGGAACAGCAGTCGACACTTCCGACGAAGACCAATTTTTTGCCACCTACTTCACTGCCAACGTCCATCTGAGTCTGCGCATCACCATCGACAACGGATACGGCAAGCCTTCGATCGTCCGCCTCGGCACTCGCGAAATCGAGGAGCTGGAGCAGGGTGACCAGACCGAAATCATCATGGCCTTCGTCGGCGACAATGAATCCGGCGTCATCAAAGCCGAAATAGTTGTCCAAATCCCGAACGGTAGCGACGATGATTATCATACGGCCATAGGCGAAATCGAAAAAGTTTACCCCAGCCGCATCCAAAGCTTCTTCTCCGAACGCTTCCCCCACGTCGGCAACTGCGAATTCTGCGACAAATAATCCCCTAAGACCCTAAAACACCCCCACGAGTACAGCCCCCTATGAGCACAAAAGCCGCCCCAAGGGGCGGTTTTCCATTTGCCCACATTTCTATCCTCCTTATGCTTGCATCCCGATTTTCACTCTGCTACCATATTCTTACGCGCGCAAGTTGCGAGCACCTTTACCTGTTATTGGTATAATTTTGAGCTCCCCTACATCCAGTAGGGCCTCCCGCACCCCGCGCGAATACGCGTATATCACTGCAAAGGAGGTTTCCACTACGCATGAAGAAACTCTCCCTATTGCTGGGGTTCACGCTGTTATTTTCCGGCCTTCTCAACGCTCTCGCCGGCAGCAGCTCATTCCTCAGCCGACTGGCCCTTAGTCGGGCGCCGGTGACCGGAGTTCCCGCCTTCCTGCCTTTTATCCCACATAGCGATCGTGAGCCATTGCAGCACATGATCGCTCCGGCGATACTTGGCTTGTTGGCCGTTCTCCTGTTAGCCGCGTGGATATTCGGCGGATCTGCTGGTCGCTTGTCGACCACCCCATATCTACGCAGACGCTACCACCGGTATGGACCCGACCCTTAGCTCTTGCGGGCCTCGCGTAATGCGGACCTGCGCGGGCTCGCGTTTCCACCTGCAACAATGCAACAAAGCAATACCATCAACACAGGTCAGCCGCCCAAACCATGGGCGGCATTTCCTTTCTCGTCTCTGTGAGCGTAGCGAACGCCGGAGGCATAAATCAGCTCAAAATCGCAATTTTGGCTGATTTATGGGTGCTTAAGCGCCCTAAACAAACTTAGCACTCCCACCTTGACATTGCTAACTCTACTGTGTAGAATTAGTCTGTAAGCCATTTCAAAAACTCGAATTCACTTCGGTTTTTGAAATAAAGTAATAGGAAAGGAAGAAAACCTAGGTTTTCTTAGTAATCGGAGGACATTATGAGCATCAAACCACTTGGCGACCGCGTCGTCGCGACCCGCGAAAAACAACTAGAAAAAACCGCTAGCGGCATCTACCTCGGCGAAGCCAAAGAAAAGCCCGCCTACGCCCTCGTCGAATCCGTCGGCCCCGACGTCAAATCCGTCAAAAAAGGCGACAAAATCATCTTCAAGGACTATGTCTCTACTGAGGTCAAAGTCGACAAGGTCGACTACCTGATCATGAAAGAGGAAGACATCCTCGCCACCCTCTAAAACATCTTCTCTACCCTCTAAAGACATCGTCGCACCCTCCAAGGTCTTGCATTTCTCCCCCAAACCGCTTACAATAAACCTTAAACAGGAGGAGAGTTATGGATAATTTCGGAACGGCCCCGGCCACACCAGAATCAACACAAGTCGGCGCCATGCCGGAGACGATGGGCATAACGCCCCTCATGGGCAGCGAAACCCCTCCTAACGTCATCAATTCCACCCCCGAAGCCACCGGTGGCTACGATGAGGAAACCACCCCTCCACCGGCCGAAATCCCCCCAGCCAATACTCTTACCGATACTGCAACCAACCTCAATACCTTCGGTGCTACCGCCACTAGCGCCGCCACAACCGCCAGTACCATCGAGGGCGCTACTCCAGCCTTCACCCCTGAAACCGTCGACATCCCCGGCGCCGAAAATGCCACTCTTCCTGAAGTCGGCACGCCACCGGTAAACCGCACTGAAGCCATCGCCGCTCTCAGCGACGACATCAACAAACTCATAGACAAAATCGAACACGCTGACATCGAAATGAAGAAGCAACAAGATCTCATCAAAGGCTATATTGAAGAAATCCGCCTACTCACCGGCGCCGCCTCTGCCGGCGCCTCTCTCCCTGCTTACGGCAGTGTTACCGACATCCCTGAAGGCTCTTTCCTCCCTCCCGGCGCCCGCTCGGCCGGTGGTGGTTCCGCCAGCGGCAACGGCGTCGTCATTCCCTTCCCCGGCCCTAGCAACGCTGACTCCGCCGAGGCCTCAACCACTACGACCCCTGAGCCTCTTTCCGCCGCGGCTTAAGTTGCCTAAAATGCTTAAACAACTATAGACTTTTGCTAAGAAGTATGCTACAATAGCCAGAATCGGTTTGTAAATACATAAATCGTTATCACGGAGGTAGCTTGACGTCTTCACTTTTGGGCGCGGGCTACCCCGCGCACCTTAACAGGCAAAGGCAAAGCATTACCTCTAAAATATACCAAAAGAAAGGTGATGAAAATGAAAGTCAAAGTACCAATCATCAGCTCTGCTGATGCGCAAGCCCTCGTCCTACCCTACTACATGTTGCTTAGCAAGCAGCAAATCGCCAGCGAGACTTCAATTCAGGTCGAGCCGCTTGACTTCGTGCATCGCGACCTCACCTCGACCCTGGTGTTTTCCCTCCCAGAGGACGGTGGCGTCTACGTGACGGTGATATACTTGAAGGAATCCGGCAAGATAAGGGTCAAAGCTGTCCCGCACGCCAGTCGCGATCCGGCCACCATGGCTAACCGCGTCTACTCCACAGACGAGCTATTTACCTATAGACCGTCTGCCCCCAGCTATGCTCACCTTCAACCTGCGGCCGCTAGTTAGCGCGGCCCTTAAACCAGCGACCAGAAAGGAAGAATGCTTTATGCCCTTAAGTTCAGAGAAAGCCCTGTCGTACTTCAAGGACCATCTGTTAAACGATTACGGCCAGCCGGTTCGACCACTTATCACCAGGCAGCGCACCTGTCATGAAGAGCTGTTGTTCTACAATGGGGACACAGTTTATTACTACGCCACCGGCCCACGCAATCAATCGATCCTCAATACCCTCAGCACTGTCGCGGAAGCCATTAAAGTCTTCGAGGCCGACATAACGACTCTCATCAGCGCCGGCGAAAAAGCCGCCGCTGCTGCTTGAAGAAGCTTGGAACGCCTGGATAAGCCCGACTGCAATCATTTATTTGATTCGCGTCGGGCTATTTCAATTTTTCGTATTTTTTCAAAAAAACCACACGACCTTGTTTGATTGTTGTGTCTTGTCCAACATATTTTTTGGTTTCATTACATAAATCAAAAAACAACCTTGTTTCTTTTTGATTTTTGTGCTAATATCAAAATATGAATAACAATATAATTCCATTCTCCCTACCCAAGCTACCACCAACGCTTGACCTGTCGAAGCATATCCCCCTGATCACCAGCGCCCATAGCGCCGTCGCCCGTTATGACGAAACCCAAAAGAAACTTCCCAACCCAGAAATTATCGCCATACCACTTAGCATGAAAGAAGCGCAAAGGAGTTCACAGATCGAGGGAACAGAGGTAACACTCCAAGAGGTTTTTGCAGCCGACGATACCAAGGCGGAGAACACAGAGAAAGAAAAAGATTTCCGAGAAATATGGAATTACCGGGAAGCCATTGTTGAGAGCAGGGCACTCCTTGACCGTCGGCCGCTGTCAGAGAATGTCATCAAAGAATTACATGCCATACTGCTTAACTCTGTGCGCGGTAGGAATAAAGCTCCCGGGGAGTTTAGAAAGCATATGGTCCACATCGGCTCCCCTGGCTCGACCGCGAAAGAAGCCAGGTACATCCCTCCCGCCCCCAACACGATACCGATGCTTTTCTCAAATCTCATGCAGTACATCCAAGACGACACCCAGCCCGACAGGCTTGTGCAGGCTGCGGTCATGCATTATCAGTTCGAAGCGATACACCCATTCAGTGACGGCAACGGACGCGTCGGACGCATCTTGGTTCCAGTCTACTTATACGAAAAGAAATTGACCTCTAACCCGAACCTATACATCTCCGAATTCCTAGAGATGCACCGGAGAGACTATTACGAGGCATTAAACCGCGTTGACAAACATGACGACTGGGACGGTTGGATTGTCTTTTTCCTCCGTGCGGTTCGCGCTCAGGCTGAGACCCTGAAAGAACGGGTCGACAGCGTCAACAACCTTTATAACAAGTATCATAGTCGGCTAGATGAATTCAGTTCAAAATACGCCTCTAATCTTCTAACGGCGATCTTCTGCGATCCGATTTTTTCCGCCAAGAGGATTGGCGAAGCAGCGAATATCAACAACACACAAACACTTTACGCTTTGCTCAGCAAGTTTCAAGAGAAAGGCATCCTTAAGAAGGTCGACTCTAGGAAGCCAAACATATATCTCTTCCCGGAGCTCCTAAACATCATCGACGGACTAGGGGGCTAAACCATTAGCACTCCCACCTTGACAGTGCCAACAACCCCGTGATAAACTAAAATAAATTATCGGAGGAAATCATGGCAAAAAAAGTATTCTACGACGAAATCGCTCGCGAAAAGGTACTCGGAGGCGCGAAAGCTCTCTACGACGCGGTCAAGGTCACCTACGGCCCTAAGGGCAGGAATGTCGTCATCAACAAATCTTACGGCGGCCCCACTGTCACTCACGACGGCGTCACCGTCGCTGAAGCTATCGACCTCGAAGAAACCGACGAAACCCTCGGCCAAAAGGCCGGCGCCGAGCTCATCAAGCAAGCCGCCAAAAAGCTCAACAAAGTCGCCGGCGACGGCACCACCACTGTTACCGTCCTCACCTACCAAATCCTCGCCAAGGCCAACAAGCTCATCGCCGCCGGTCACAACCCCATGGAGCTCCGCCGTGGCATCGAACAGGCCGGCGCCAAAATCGTCGCCAAACTCGACAAACTCGCCGAAAAAGTCGACACCGATCCTAAAAAAGTCGCCGAAGTCGCCACCATCAGCGCCGGTGACGCCGAAATCGGCCGACTCATCGCCGACACTATCTCTAAAATCGGCAAAGACGGCATCGTCACTGTCGAAGCCGGCCAAGGCCTCGAGATGGAAGCCGAAGTCGTCGAAGGCTTCAGTTACGACAAAGGCTACGTCAGCAGCTTCTTCGCCACTGATATGGGGCGCCAAGAGGCCATCTACGAAAAGCCAAGCATCCTCATCACCGATCGGAAAATCAGCAGTGTCCAGGACCTCCTCCCGTTTCTTGAAAAAATGGCTGCTGCCGGCCAAAAAGACCTCGTCCTCATCGCCGACGATCTCGACGGCGAAGCCCTCTCTGTTCTCGTCTTGAACAAACTCAAGGGCGTATTTAACACTCTCGCCGTCAAGGCTCCATCCTTCGGCGACCGCCGCAAAGAAATCCTCGAAGACATCGCCATCTTGACCGGCGCCACCGTTGTCAGCGCCGACCGTGGCCTGCAGCTAGAAGAAGTCGGCCTCGAAGTCCTCGGCTCAGCAAAAAAAGTCATCGCTAATAAAGACGAGACCACCATCATCGAAGGGGCAGGGCAGAGGGCTAAGGTCGAGGGGCGCATCAAGCTCATCAAGGTTCAAGCCGCCGCCGAAACCTCCGAGTACGACCAAAAACAGCTGGATCAGCGCGCCGCCGCGCTTCAGGGCAAAGTCGCCGTCATCAAAGTCGGCGGTGCTACCGAAACCGAAATCGACGAGAAAAAGTTCCGCGTTGACGACGCGGTCGCAGCCACCAAAGCCGCCCTGTCCGAAGGCATCGTCGCCGGTGGTGGCGTCACCCTCGTCAACCTCGCCTCTGAGCTAGACGCCGCTCCCGACTCTAAGAAAAGCCTTGCCGTCACCTCTGGCGCCGCTGTACTAAAAGAAGCCCTTTACGAGCCCTTCCTCATCATCACCGACAACGCCGGTATCAACGGCCAGGCCCTCCTCGCCGAAGTCCAAAAGGCCAAACCCGGTCACGGTATCGACGTCATGCGGCCCGATCAAGGCCTCATCGACCTCAAAAAAGCCGGCATCGTTGACCCGGTCAAGGTCACCAAAGAAGCCATTCTAAACTCCGTCAGCATCGCCGCCACCGCCATCACCATGGGCGCCCTCATCGTCGAAATCCCCGAAAAAGACTCGGGAGTACCCTCGATGCCCGGCGGCATGCCCGGCATGTACTAGACAAAGAAAAGCCCCTCCCAAGCGATTACTCGCTTTTAGGAGGGGTTATGGTGGTCTTTGGCGTAGGTTGTCCGTTGCGGCGCTCATTGTGCTGCCGCTTGTTTTGCTTGGTTGACCGCTTGGTACATCCTGTCTAAGACATTTATCGCGGCCTCTTCGGTCGTGAACATGGCCGAAGTATCGCCCGACAATGGTCCCAGCAGTAATTCAAACATCGCGATTCCGCGCTCTTCCCATCCGAGACCGCTAAGGGTATTCCATTGGTCGCGGAGTAAAAACCCTGCGGTGCGTCCCAGTAAAATCTGCACTTTCCGTGCGGAGATATCTGAGTCGTCCAGATAGCCTGCATTCATGATGTTGCTGCCGGTGAGGCTAACGCCTTGGTCGGCAAATCTTGCCTCGAGCATCTGCCCGAACTCAATCTCGCTCACATACGCTACATCACTCCCGCCAAAAGGCCAGAAGCTCATCGTGTAAGCGAAGATGCCGTAAGCGACGATAGCCACCACAGCGAACGCTGCGGTCACCTTTAGTCCTGTACCGCGACCGCGTTCCCTGTTGCGGGACCCTGCGGCGCGGCGCGGCCTGCTTTCTCCATAGTCTCTTTCGTCATCGTCGTCATAGGTGTCGTCGACTTCCGTGTCGCGTCCGTCACCCTCGTAATCTTCGTCGTCGTAACAGTAACTGCTGTTCCTGTTGCGTCCTCCGAAGAGTCCTCCGAAGAAGTTGCCGATGGATTCCAGGAATCCTCCGCCGCTGTTTCTCTGGCCGTAGCCACTTGGTATTCCTGCCATAATTAGTTCCTCCTTTTCAATTCAGAGAATACTCAGGCAAACCTACCTCTCGGCTCCGTATTTCTACGCCAAAAGTTTAAGGTTCGCCAGGTTTTCTGGTTACCTCCATTATAGCACACCAGGCTCAAAAAGTCAATATCTTTATGCTAAAAAGTCCCTAAAAAGCCACTATTTCACCACATTTACCCCTAAAATCACCTTGAAACCCGCCTAAACCCCTAAAATGCTATACTATTGATATAATATGCCCAAACGCAACTTCCGCATCCCAGAGGTGCACGACGAATCCACCCTCACCCGAGAGATCGCCGCCACCCGCCGCCGCCTCCATTTCCATCACCGCGCCGCCCTCACCATCGTCATCCTCGGTGCCGTCCTCATCTCGCTCTTTAACGTCATGGCCCTCGCCACCTCTATCGGCCAGAACCCCCCCGACGAAGAAGACACCCCCTGCGCCCTCACCAGCTGCGACACCGACCAACTCTTCGACATCGACGACGCCATCTCTGGCGACCACACCGTCCCCGAAACCCCACCCACACCTATCCTTGACGGCACCGAAAAGCTCATCGCCCTCACTTTCGACGACGGCCCTCACGGCATTCTCACCCCCCGCCTCCTTGACCATCTCGCCGAGGCCAACGTCCCCGCCACCTTCTTCGTCTTAGGCACCAACGCCGCCGCCCGTCCCGACATCGTCACCCGCGCCCATGCCGAAGGCCACGAAATCGGCAGCCACTCCTTCCGCCACTCTCAGCTCCCGCGCCTCAGCCTCGCCGCCCTCCGCGCCGATTTTGCCGCCACCGATGCCGCCATTGTCGCCGCCACTACCGTCGCCCCCGCCGTCTTCCGCCCCCCTTATGGCCTCCACAACGCCACCGTCCGCAATAACTCCCCCCAAGCCCTCATCCTCTGGTCCATTGACCCCCGCGACTGGGCCGATCGCGACGCCCACATCGTCTACAACCGCGTCGTCGACCAAGCCCGCGACGGCGCCATCATCCTCCTCCACGACATCCACGCCTCCACCGTCGAAGCCGTCCCCTGGATCATCACCAGCCTAAAGACCCGCGGCTTCACCTTCGTCACCGTCAGCCAACTTTTCGAGCTCCGCGGCATCACCCTCGAACCCGGCCGCGCCTATCTCCACGCCCCGCCAGCCCCCGCCCCCGACCCCGAAATCGAAACCCTCCCCACCGACCCCGGCCTCCTCGACGGCGACCCGCTCCACTAGCCTCCACCCCAAAAACCCAGCCCAAAAGCCACAATGTTGGCTTTTCCCCCACTTTTAAAGCGCTTATGGTTGACAGTGGTCAATCTGTACTATAAACTGAGAATTAAGCGCCATCTAAATCTAATAATAAAGGCGTAAGGGAGAGTAAATAATGGGTAAAGTCAAATACCTTGGTGTGGCCGGTCTTGCGGTCGCATTGGCAACAGCAGTAGTAATGGTCGGGGGTGCGGATGTGAGTGCCGCGACATTTAGTTCTACGCATCAAGTCATCAACGCTAACGGCAACATGCTAGTCCATCCAGCCGACTTCGCTGCAACCGTCAACGCTAAGCAAATCACAAACATCACCATCCGCGGCAACATAGGCCAGATTCAAGACACGGTAGGCGCTATCGCTTACTATCTTCAATCAATCAACGGCGCACAACACGAGGTAAACGCCGCTGCCATGAACGTTTCTGACGCTGACTTTGCTAATCCTGAGCACCCTGCATATATCGCAGACGCTCAAGTGCGAAGTGAATTCATCGCTTTCCGCACCGCTATGCGACGCGTTAAGACCTTCACCTTTGAGCTTAACGGCAACAACAGTTTTGGTAGCCCTCGCCTAACTAATCTCAGCAACTCCCTACGCACCATCCAGGGTCTCCAAGGCAACCAGCTCTCGCTAGGTGTGACTGTTAACTTCGTTGGTAACGTTACCAACACTCTTGACGTATCTAACCTAACCGCTGCGCCAACCGCACAGCAGATCACTATCGGTAAGATCACTGGCTTCGGCACTATTCAGGCCAACACCGGCTCCCAGGTTAAGTTCCTAGGTCTAGGCAACTTCCCTAACGGTCAGGCTGTATACCTCAACACCCCAACTGCAAACGAGACCAATAACATGGTAATCGTTCGTGGCGCACTCGCTAACTCTGCTGTTATCCATGCAGAGGACGGTGCTTCTACCGATCCGAAGATCGACACTCACTCTGACGCTCCTCGCGACGTTGTGATCGTTGACCTTAACAATGAGGACGACCCTAACACCAAGACTGTCCTCGACATCATCGGTCGACACGAGAAATCTGATCTCGCTAACATCCTTAACAGCGGTCTTGAGCCAGACACCTTTGTCCTCAGCCTCGACCCTATGGGCTCTTACTCTGGGACACTAGAGGTCACTGTTAGCCACCTACAGCACCTTGCTGGTAGCCGAATGTTCATCTACAAGTTCGACATGGAGGGCAACATCATAGCCCTAGGCCAGACCGCATTTGTTCTGCCTTCTGGTCGCCTCGAGCTCATCCTTAATGGCTTCTCTGGCTACATCCTCAGCGCAGTTCAGCTCACCAGCGCTGGTCCAGCTGGTCCAGACAATGGCGGCGGTGGCGGCAGCAACAACGGTGGCAATACTGGTGGTAACACTGGCGGTGGCGGCATCAAGGCACCAAACACCGGCGTTGAAGGTCTCGAAGACGTAGCTTCAGCTCGCACCTTCACCTCCGGCCAGGCTGAGATCATGCTCGACGCTTCTGCTGACGCTAACCTAGCAGTAGCTGGTCTAGTCGCTACCCTCGGTGCGGCAGCCGGCACAGTCGTGGTCCGCAAGAAGAAGGCGTAGTCTCTACCCAAGCTTCTAGCGCACGCTAGACACCCCCGCTTTAAGCGGGGGTGTTGCTGTTGACATCTCGAGGCATCCATGTTATACTCTCTACTACAGCAGGCAACTTATGCTTCAGAGGTCTTTAGCGGCCTTGCATTTTAATCTATTGTCGTAATCTCCCTAGTAACTACCAAATACAGTCAGAAAGGAGGCTCTACATGTCAAATCATCAACGTAACCATCGAGGGCACCGCAAACCAACCCCACCGCCACGCCGCCGGAAGAAGAAACCCCCTCATACCATCCACTTTTTCGTCTGCATTACCCAAGGGATTCTCCTTTGGTCCCTCTTGACGGTGACCTGGGTGCTCCTACAGTTCGACATAAACCTCGAGCTGTTTACCTTCGTTTTCACTATAGTAACGAGCCTCATGAGCCTTGGCGTCTACCGGCTTATATTCCGCTGGCGGATTGTCTTCCGCATAGCCGAATTCAGCGGTTTCGACCTTATCTCCGTCATCACCCAAGCCGCCACCGTCGTTGTAGCCTTCTACTTCCTTAATCGCATCCTTTCCTGGACTATTTAACGACACCTCACCCCGGATTCACTCCGGGGTTTACATTTTCCCCTAACCACAACAGGGCAGGGCACTCACATCCTCCCCATCCCCTACGGGTAGACACAGCGGAGGGGACGTCCTTGAAACTTATTGCTACTACCATTGGCTGAGTCCGCGCTTGTATCACTTATTAACACGCGAGATGCGGCATTTGCCGAGACCAGCGAAGGTGTCCATATGCGTATCCACGTGGATTGAGAATTTAGACCCTGAGCAGGATTCCCTATATAGCTTGCCCCGACAGTGGCGAAGGAGGAGCGCCAGAAGGTGTTGGGTAAAAACAAAGAAGCCCGAGGTAGATGACTAACGCATCGTTCGGTGCTTCAATAGTCATATTGTACCTCAAGCTTTAGAGAATGTCAATAATGTTGCCGTGGCGGTTGATGAATTTGAGACTGGTGATACCCTTAACGCTTTTGACGCGCTGATGGAGCTCTCGTTCTATGGCTCTATCAGGTACTTGCTTCATCCTGTGAGAAGCAAAAACAATCCTGCTCGATTGCCACCTAGCACGCTTCAAATTGCGCTCGACTGTCTTCAAGTTGCTGGCGCGTGGACTTTTCATCTCCCACTTCAGCCCATCGATCAGGACGTCCGGCGTCTGGGTGCCATCCGTCGTAGCTGGTGGTAAGAACTCTACGACATGACCGGCTGCGGCCAGTATATCGGCCATCAGTTGCTCATGCGGCCAGACGTTCAGGCCGCCGGTCTTGATGACTTTGCCCACCATCTTCTTCGATGGTTTCATTGACTCCCTTTATGTTTGTTTGAAAATGGCTAGGTTTATCATAGCAGGTTACTCTAGTCTTTGCAAGCCTTCGCCACTGTCTCCTGCTAAGAAAACCAAGGTTTTCTTCCTTTCCTTGCTGGAGCCAGAAAAGACAGGCGGAGCCTGACCTTTTCTGGCGAATCATTATCTAGGAGGGGAGTAGTCCTCCCCTCATGGGCTGGACGCTGTGTCTACCCGTAGGGGGTGGGGAGGCTAGCGCTGGGTTAGGAGGATATAGCTAGGTTGGGTAGGGGTGGGATAGGTTGAGAAGTTTGCACCAAAATAGTTAGTGGGTCATATTATGCGAAAGGCGTGCGAGATACAGTTTCATGAGGAACGTCCCGGACCCTGGCAAGGGGAGGGAGAAGAAGGTTTTAGTCTGTGGCGACAGATTAAAACCATTCTGTGTCCGAATGAAACTGTGCTCGGTGAGCCTTTCGCGCTAGGAGCGTTTAACTATTTTGCTGCTAATCCTTTTGCAGCAACCCGTCAATCCTCTTCCTCACCCCCGAATCACTCAGACAATAATCGATCACCGCAAAGAGAAATATCGACAACCCGGTCCTACCCACAAACTTCTGAAACCCCCGCCACACCGGCCCGATATACTCTCCAGTCGAATTCGTCACAAAACTACTCACCGCCTCCATCCCCATCTGTCCCAGGCCCGCCATCACCGCCCCCACGATCATCAACACCTGTGTCCGCCTCGGCAAACTCAAAAACCACGGCACAAGAATCACCGCTATCGCGACTAGTACCGGCAAATAAATCACCCACCAGCTCCACGCTAGCAGATACGGATTAATCCCGTCCAGCACCCCTTGCAACCCACTCAACTCATTCACCGCCCCCAGCCGCTCGTGCAACATCGCCCCATCGTCCATCGACATAAACATCAACACCCCCGCCGCCACAAACCACCCCCACGCGTATTTCGCCTTTTCCTGCCGCTTCACCCACCCGATAAACCCCAGCAAAATCGCCGGCACAAACAGCAGCACCGTCGTCGACCACCAAGTGAAAATACTGATCTCCGAGTCCATGTCAAACGGCCCTACCAGCCACCAATACGTCTCCCAGTCCGACCGCGCCGTCATCAAAATCAAGTGTAGCGCCAACATCACCGCCATCACCCCGACCAGCCACGCCAGTATCTTCCATCGCTGTGACTTTTTCGCGCTTTTCTTGTCCATAATACAGTATATCAGATATAAACCTCGCACACTGCCATTCGAATGCTATAATATCCTTAAGCTTAACGCATAAGGAGGTCACATGGACATCATTAGAACTTATTTGGCAATCGTCATCCCACTCGCCATCATCCAAATCGGCCTCATGGTCGCCGCCCTCATTCACATTTTCCGCCACAAAAAATACCGCCACGGCAGCCGCCTCATGTGGGTCCTCGTCGTCATCTTCATCAACACCATCGGCCCCATCCTTTACTTCGTTCTCGGCCGCGAGGATTCATGACCGAGAAGCCCGCGACCGCGACCCCGACCCTCTCCATTAAAAATCTCTCCAAAAGTTTCGCCAAGAACAAAGTCATCAAAGACATTTCTTTTGACGTTCCCGAGGGCAGTATTTTCGGCTTCATCGGCGCGAACGGCGCCGGCAAAACCACCACCATGAAAATGATCCTCGGCCTGCTGCCGCCCGACGCCGGCGAGATTTATGTCTGCGGCGAGCGCGTCCACTTTGGTGCAACTTCGACCAACCGTTTCATCGGCTATCTCCCCGACGTCCCCGAGTTTTACAACTACCTCCGTCCCGCCGAATACCTCGAACTTTGCGGCAAAATCGCCGGTCTCCCCGCGGACAAAATCACCCGCCGCACCCGCGAGCTTCTCAGCCTCGTCGGCCTATCAAAAGCCAACAAAAAGATCGGCAGTTTTTCCCGCGGCATGAAGCAACGTCTCGGCGTCGCCCAGGCCCTCCTCGGCGAGCCTAAGCTCCTCATTTGCGATGAGCCCACTTCCGCCCTCGACCCCTCCGGCCGCCAAGAAATCCTCGACATCTTCCGCGAGCTTAAAGGCCGCACCACCATCATTTTCTCCACCCACATCCTTTCCGACGTCGAGCGAGTTTGCGACCGTGTCGTCGCCATCAACCACGGCAAAATCGCCCTTGAAAGCACCATCGCCGACCTCAAACAAAAGCACAAAAAATCGAAGAGCCTCACCATCGAATTCAAACGCGAAGTCGACCCCGACGCCGTCCTCGCCGCCCTCCGCGACCACAACCTCGCCCCCGCCGGCTACGAATCCGCCGAGCTCTCCATCGAGCACCTTTTCTTGGAGGCCACCCGATGAGTGCTTTCTTCGCCTTCGCCAAAAAAGAGCTCATCGAAAACTCCCGCACCTACCGCCTCCCCATCATGCTCGCGGTTTTCATGCTCTTCGGCCTTATGAACCCACTCGTCGCCCACCTCATGCCCGAAATCCTCAGCATGGCCGGCGACTCCGGCATCACCATCACCATGCCCGACCCCACCGCCATGGATTCCTGGACCCAATTCTTCTCCAACGTCGGCCAAATGGGCATCCTCGTCCTCATCATCGTTTTTGCCGGCCTCACCTCCGGCGAATTCTCCCGCGGCACCCTCATCAACCTCCTCACCAAGGGCCTCAAACGCTCCACCGTCATCCTCTCCAAATACCTCGTCGCCTCCGCTATTTGGGCCGCCAGCTACCTCATCTGCTTCGCCGTCACCTATTTCTACACCGCCTACTTCTGGGACATGCCAACCCTCCACCACGCGCTTTTCGTCTTCGGCGGCCTCTGGCTTTTCGGCCAGCTCGTCCTGGCACTCCTCGTCTTCGGCGGCATCCTCACCAAAAACATCACCGGCGCGCTCTTTAGTTGCGGTGGTTTCATCATCGCCGCCTCGCTCATCTCACTCGCTCCCGTCGCCGCCAAATACAACCCCATCTCCCTCGCCGGCGCCACCCACACGCTCCTATCGGGGCAGGGCAATCTCTCCGATTTCCTCCCCGCGTTCGCTATCACGGCCGGCCTCATCATCGCCCTCATCACCGCGACCATCCTCATCTTCAACAAAAAGCAAATCTAGTTCCACTTTCCTGTCTGTTATGATATAATAACACGGAATGGCCCAAGCCTAGGGTCGGTAGCTCAGCTTGGTAGAGCACGGGCCTTTTAAGCCTGGTGTCATGGGTTCGAGTCCCATCCGACCCACCATTGTATCTTATGAATCCATTCCTCGGTAGCTCAATGGTGGAGCAAGAAGCTGTTAACTTCGAGGTTACTGGTTCGAGTCCAGTCCGGGGAGCCACAATCATAAGAGCCAAAAACCGCACGAAAAGTGCGGTTTCTTGGTTGGTCAAGCAGCTTACAGCAGGAGGTGGACAACGCAGAAGCAATGGAGCGAGAAGCGCAGTACGCCACTCTAGTAGAGGGAGAGATTATATTTTACAGGGGTAGTTCAGCCAGCATAGGCATATTGACTTTCGAGGTAAAGTGTGCTACAATTACAGAGTATTCTCTTAGGAGTTTTACAGATTATGGTGGGGTGGTCATATAATGGAATAAAGAGCCATATATGGCTCTTCTTGCTCCCGTAAGCGAGAAGAACCCACACCTACTATGAACTTTTACATAATGACTTACAGAGTTCCGAAAGGAGTATGAAATGGGCAACGCCAACGATGACTGGCTCTACGGGGCAGGCTATCGGGTCGGAGTAGTCGATTTGCGACAAGGAGGAAGAAAGTTATGAGCAAACTGGTCGAAATGCTAAGTGCAATCGAAGGGTGTGAGTTGGACTTCATCTCGCGAGTCCAAACAAGAGACAAGGGCGGCGTACCGAAAGGCCGCCTCAACGATGTCGGCTTCCTCATTACATTCGAGAGGGGAAAATATCTCATGCTCACAGTGCATTGCGAAGGAGTATGGGAACCCTCTCTGAACGTCCTGCTCGCTCAGTGCGTGGAGTTCATGGGCGCAGAGCCGATCTGCCAATATGATGAGAGCAACCCTGCGAGGACAACAATCGAATGGGATCTCATCGATCCCGAAAATCGCCTCAGCGAAATCGTCAATGGCGGAGGAGTGTTCGCACAACAAAAGATCGAGAATGTCGTTTTGTTTGGTGAACGGAAACTCGCTGATTACGAGAATGAGGACGCGAAAAAGGCAAACGCCTATGCAGAAGCAGAACGCATAAAGAATGCCCGCATTTATGGAATTGACGCTGGCAGTTGTGATGTCGAGCGCATCAAAGTCGCAACCGAATGGGAGTTATTCCTCGAATACTACTCTATTACGAAGGTGGCTTGGTATCTAAACCACGATGGGTCGCGCGACCACTCACGCGGGCGTATCTCAGACAAGGACTGGGATTCCATGCAGGATGGACTTGCGGAAATGCAGTATGATATCGAATATCTAATGTATGCAATTGCTAAGAAGATCGGTATTGATGTTCCTGAGCCCGAAGTGGACAAACACATCTTACCTGACAGGGAGATGTTCACGAAATGGTATAGGTTCTACGACAACCACTTCATGCACACTCTCTCCGATGGGCAAAAGCGTGCTTTCGAGGCAAAGTGCAAAAAAGGCGAAGATGTCTCGGAATATCTCCCGAGCGGAAATTGGCGCGAAAGCGAATAAAAACCGTGAACCGCAAAGTCATTATCAACAACCCCCGACCTCCACACAACCAGTGTGGCAAGGTCGGGGGCTTTTTCTATGCTCAACCCAAACTTCGTGTCGATGATTGCGGAGGAAGAATACAACGCCGTGCAGGAAATGAGCCAGCACGACATATAGGACGGCGAGAACGCCATCATCTACTTGAAGGACGAGATCAAGGAAACCAGCAACAAAAATGCTCCTTCCTACCTATGGAACGAGCTGTTTGCTATAGTCATGAAAATAAATCAATTTTGGTGCGCGAGACTGGACTTGAACCAGCACGTCTTGCGACATATGCTCCTAAGGCATACGTGTATACCAATTTCACCACTCGCGCATCTGATGTGACAAGACTATTATAGCACATTCGCACCTCTTCCACCACCGCTGCTACGAGCCAACGCGACGCGCTCTGATCCGCTGTGCCGCGGCCAACGCCATATCAAACAACTCCTCGCGATAACGCTGCTGATACAGCCCGTAATCCGTCTTTGGCGCATCTTCATCTATATTATCGAGTATAATCAAAAACTGGACAAAACTAATCCCCCGAAACTTAGCCACAGCCAGCAGGCTCGCGCATTCCATATCCACACACACGCACCCTCGCTCCTTCATCATCTCGCGCTTGCCCACCGTCTCCCGATAAATCGCATCAGTAGTCCAAGTCTTGCCCCCAACCCATTCGATCCCGCACTTATGCATCTCTTCGCGAAGAATAGCCAGCGTTTCAGGGTTTTGCTCCACCTCATCCGTGTCTGGCATGTAATGGTAACTCGTCCCCTCGTCACGAGTCGCCGCTGTAGGGATAATTATCGTACCTGTCTCCATATTTTTGTATAGCGCGCCCGCTGTCCCATAAGCGATGACAGTATCCACGCCACTAGCAATCATTAACTCCATATCCATTACCGCCTCCGCACCTCCAGTAGGCGAAGTCAATAAAACATCCGTTCCGTCTAATATCACCGGGGTGTCCAGCGCCTGCCCGAATATATTAGTCACTGGTGTGGTCGGGCGCTGCGCCTGAAGCCGCTCAAGATTGTCACCCTCCAGCATCATAATACCAATTTTTGGGTCAACACCATCCAGCCCGCCATAACCGCCAGGCTTCACTATGGACGCGCTATCATCAAATATAATCATGACTTAAGTTTACCACATCCCCCTCCTTAACCACTGCCTCGACCGCTTTTAGGGTAGGGGAAACAAGCATGAGCCGTATAATATAACTTTTTGGTGGACGTTTCTTGTCGCCTCTGTTAGCAAAAAAATCTTTTTGCAGTTTTCCTTATCTGAGAGCTCAGAGACAAAATGCTACAAGGGTTATGCTTGCTAGAGGGAAGCCTATCATGATAGGCTTCCCTCTAGGGTTTGACTGGCTTAGTAGAGTCCCAGAGGCTACCACCTCGTTTTTACGGACTTTGTTAAGACTTATCCTAGTCGTAGTTTAACAAGGTCTATTTTCGTTAACTAGCCGAGGGGCGAAGCCCCTCGGCCAAGAAGAAAGGAGGTGCGTATGCTAAAAGTAATACTACTTTTTGGCCTGCTAGAAGTAACCGTCGACTTTCGGCGGAAATAAGATGAAAGCGCCTCGCGGCGCAACCATCTAACCCTTTTGAGGTTTACTAGGTAAGCCTCATTAAGATTATTTTAACAAAGTTACTTGCTTTCTGCAACTCCCCACCCCCTACGGGTAGACACAGCGGAGGGAGAAGCCATGTGGTGTTGTGCTACTACCTGTGCTCGGGAGCAGGCCAGTACTCCACGCTGCCATATAGGACATGTTAGATAACGAACCCAGAGAAGAGGTGAACGAATATATGCGCTCAGATTGGAGAAGTAGACCATGAGTAGGCGCAGCAAAGAAGTAAACACCCGTGACAGTGGCGAAGGAAAACTTTACAAAGTTTCTTATCCCCGTGAGCTTTAGCGAGCTAGGCCAACTTCGCCACTGTCACGCTAGGTATATTCATCCCTACCATGGGCCTGCGTGGTATACCGCAAACAGCGAATTGGTGGTCGGGATCACTTATACTGGCGCCAAATGCCTCCAGTATCTTCATGTTTGAAGAGACCATATCTCCCAGCATCGAGAGTTCTAACTCTAAGAATGATGGACGCTCCCTCCGCTGTGTCTACCCGTAGGGGGTGGGGAGTTACAAAACAGAGCAGGGCGAGCAAAAAGCCCGGATCACTCCGAGCTTTCATTCACCTTGTCTTTCCAGCACAGCGCCAGACACGCCACCACAACCGCAAAGCAGATTACTCAACCGGCTTCCATCGCACCGCCGCGACGGCGTATTGCAACCCGCTAACGACGCTTAGCGTCAATGTCACTGCCGCGACCGACAACACTAGCGACCCCTGCCACGAGGTCGTCGGCATAATCGCCACGCCTACCAGCAGGTACTGCCCGACCGCTTTCGCCTTGCCCATCCAGGCCGCACTGTTTATCACGTTGCTACCCTTATCTCGCATGCGCACCCTGAGTAGTGTCACAAGCACCTCCCGCGCTACCATCGGCACAAGAAACATCCACGACACTAAGCCCATCACGCCGATTATGGCAAACCCGAGCAGGATGCAAATCTTATCCGCCTGCTCATCAATAGTTTCGCCGAACCTACTTTTCCCTAAACGCCGCGCCAATACTCCATCCAGCTTGTCCGTCGCGCCGATTATCAGCCAGACCAGCCACCACCATTGCCACGCTGCATCAGTCGCCCAGACGATGATCATCACCATCGGCGCCAACACCAGCCCCCGCATCACCGACACCCAGTCCGCCGGCGACCACGCCCACATCTGAAACATGCTCGTCGCTTCGCCACACTCCGGTTTCCACCGCTTTATCCCTTTGTCCTTTACTAGTTGAGATCGAGTTGCCACCGATACTGTCACCTCCACAAGATTTTAAAGTACTTACACCCTTTATCTTGATTATACCATATTATGCCCTAAAAAATCAAGATCGAAGTTCCCTTCACCTCTTGCAAATCCTCGCCATATAATATATAATACACCCCATGGGCCCGTAGCGTAGCGGTCTAACGCGCCTCCCTGTCACGGAGGAGACCGGGGGTTCGAATCCCCTCGGGCCCGCCAAATTAAAATCACGACCACTAGGTCGTTATTTTAATTTTATGCTATAATTACACCAGAGAACCCGCGAGGTCTCTCATTTAGTTGCCGTTGTAGCTCAGTCGGTAGAGCAGCTCATTCGTAACGAGCAGGTCGCTGGTTCAATCCCAGTCAACGGCTCCATATAGCATATATATTATGAAAATCATCAAACGCACGGGCAAAACCCTCCGAGAACTCTGGTCCAACAACCGGTCTTTCTTCTGGCAGGTCATCGGCCTCCTCGTCGCCTCCCTTGTCATCGCCATCATCACCGCCAGCTTCGTCCGTCCGCAGCAGCTCCGCGTCGTCTCGCGCTATTCTGACTTCGGCGCCACCCACTTCTACCACGAAGCCGCCTGGACCTATCTCCTCAGCTTCCCCGTCCTCGCCCTCGCCATTGGCTTCTTACACATGCTTATAATCCTCCGCCTCGTCCGCTCCGAACAAGTCACCATCGCTCGCGCCGTCATCTTCCTCAGCTACGCCCTCCTCATCGCCATTCTCATCATCGCCTTCCGCCTCGCCGGCATTAACCGAGAGTTCCTGTGATGACCAGGCCCAAAGCCGAGCCCTACGACAACGAAATCCCCATCGGCAAGCGCCGCCCCTACTACCGCTTCTGGGAGCTCATGCCCGCCATCATGTCCTACGGCATGATCGCCATCCTTTTTGTCCTCTCCTTCATCAGCCCCATCCTCGGGGCCGTTTACATCCTCCTCATCGCTTCCACCTTCCTCACTCGCGCCATCGTCATCGCCCGCGACATCATCCGCGGCCACAACGCCCTCATGCGCGCCCATCGCGTCGACTGGGATTCCCGCCTTGACGATCTCGAGCACGCCGACAAAAGCATCAATCGTCTCACCGACCATCCCTCCGCCGCCTATCAGTCCGACCTCCACCTCGAGAACCTCCGCTTCATGGCCGAAAGCCCCGAATTCTTCCCAAAACCCAGCGAAACCTACAACGTCGCCATCATCGCCACCTACAACGAAGAGTTCGAAATCCTCGACGCCACCTTTAACTCCATCATCCAGACCACCTACGACAAAAAACACCTCCTCATCGTCATCGCTTACGAAGAGCGGGGCGGGGCAGCCATCGAAGCCACCGTCAACAAAATCTCTGCCAAGTACAAACGCCACTTCTACGACCTCCTCCTCATCAAACACCCCGACGGCCTACCAAACGAAGTCGTCGGCAAAGGCGGCAACCTCACTTACGCCGGCCGCCATCTCTCCAAATACGTCGCTAAACAAGGCTGGAAAACCGAAAACATCATCGTCACCACCCTCGACGCCGACAACCGCCCCGAGCCCAACTATTTCTCCCATCTCACCTACGAATTCATCGTCCGCGACTACCGCCACCACTGCTCCTTCCAGCCCATCACCCTCTTTACTAATAATATCTGGGACGCCCCCGCACCCACCCGCGTCCTCGCCCTCGGCAACTCTTTCTGGTCTATCGTCAACTCCATCCGCTCGCACATGATCCGCAATTTCGCCTCCCACGCCCAGCCACTCTCCGCCCTCGAAGCCATGGATTTCTGGTCCGTCCGCACCATCGTCGAAGACGGCCACCAATACTGGCGCAGCTATTTCTACTTCAAAGGCGACTATATCGTCGTCCCCCTCCACGCCACCGTCGGCCAAGACGCCGTCCTCTCCCATTCTTTCCTCCGCACTCTCTACGCCCAATTCAAGCAACTCCGCCGCTGGGCTTACGGCGTCAGCGACACCCCCTTCGTCGCCACCCGCCTCTTCACCACCAAAAAACACCGCCGCGCCCCTTTCTTCAAAACCCTCGCCAAGTTCTGGCGCGCCATGGACGGCTACATCAACTGGGCCTCCGCCTCTGTCCTTGTCGCCCTCGGCGGCTTCATCCCCCTCTGGGTCAACCAACAAGCCCGCGTCAGCTTCGAAGCCCAAACCCTCCCAAACGTCCTCTCCATCATCCAAACCGTCGCTCTCGCCGGCCTCGCCGTCACCATCATCCTCTCCGTCAAAATGCTCCCCAAAATGCCCAGCCACTACCACAAGTTCCGCTATTTCTTCATGGTCATCCAATGGGCACTCGTCCCCATCACCGCCATGACCTACATGACCCTCTCCGCCTTCTACGCCCAAACCCGCCTCTTCTTCGGTCGCTACATGGAACAATTCGACGTCACCGAAAAAGCCTTCGTCAAACCCCCTAGGCCCCCCAAACCAGCCAAACCCAACCCCATCAAACCCAAACCAGCAGCAACTAAGTAAACCACAAGCAATTTCCAGACGACACTCTTTCTGATACAATCATCCTCAGTGAAAAAGCAAAAACAAACAGGGAGAGTGATAATTCCGCCGGATTTAGATCAAATGCCGGAGCCGCATGAGGTTTCGGCGGCGGAGATATTGGCGGCACATTTCCAAACCCAAGTAACTTTCTTAAAGCGTAGCCTAGACTACCGGCAAACTTCGCCGGATATACTAATGCTAGGGATCAAATGGGAAATGAAAAGCCCAAAAAGCCAGAAGATGGGCAAGGTGGCAGAAAATCTCCGCGAAGCTCTAGGACAATCAAGTAGTGTGATATTAGATACGCGGCGAACTATCGTCGACGATGGACGTATCTTAGGGTTCATAAGCAGGAAGATGACTAATAGGAAGAAGTTGCAAAGGCTGCTAGTAATCACCAAACATCAGGAAGTTTTGGCTTTATGGGGCCTTAGAGAAAAAGAGCTGTAGAATATATTGCGTTTATGTCGAAGGTGTGTTAGAATGTAGCTAGGAAAGACCGCGTGGGTCCTAGTTGTCCGAAAGGACTAAGAGCCGGCCGACGAAAGGAGTATTCCTGTATCAAGACGAGCCCCGAAAGGGGCTTGTTTTGCGTTCCCCAAATAGCTAACAATTATCTCCAAAATACCTATTTACTTTAGCTAAAACGCATGCTAAACTAAAGCATGATAGCAACGTCCACAGAAGTACAAAACCGTTTCGGCCATTACGCCGACATTGCCCGCACCCGACCGGTCCGCGTCACCAAGAACGGCAAGGTCATCTTCACCATGCAGCCTACTAAGCCGCTCGACACCATGAATGAAATACGGCAGGTCGCCGCCTCTATCAACGCTTCGCCCGATTTCGACCTTCGCCAGGCCCGAGAAGTCCACCGACTAGAAAGGCACTGCCCATGATCTGCCTAATCGACACCAATGTCCCGCTAGACCTTCTCTTGGGTCGCCCCAGCGCCGACAACGCCGACCGCATCCTTAGCCTCTGCAGCCAGGGCAAAATCACCGGCTACTTCACCGCGGTCTCCTATCCTACCGTTGCCAACCTCCTAGCCAGCGCCAAGGCCAGCGCCAGCGACGTCCAGCGAGTCCTCAACAGCCTTGCCACCACCCTCCGCTACGTCGAGCTCACCGAAAACAGCCTCGCCAACGCCCTCGACGCCCCAATCGGCGACTTTGGCGACTTCGAAGACGCCATGCAGGTCCAAGCCGCCCAACAAATCCGCGCCACCTACATCATCACCAACAACGTCGAACACTTCAAAAACTCCCCCGTCCCCGCCGTCACCCCCGCCACCTTCCTCCGCATCTACCGAATGCAACAAAACCCCACTAGCAAGCGGGGTTCTGGTACTCGTAAAGCTCCAACTAAACCTAAGGGAGTCTGCCCACCCCGTTAAACTCGACCTTTTCGCCGTCGCCAAAGATCCGCAGGCGTATATACAGGTCAGATTCATACGGAATCAACATCTCGCGCAGGTCCCGCGGGTCAACGGTCACACCCGTCACCCACAACTCTCCGTCCCAATCCATATACGACACAATCACTCGCGCCCGCTGCTCAACCAGCCATTCAAATGTCAGACTCGGATCAATAGTTTGACGACCCAGCCGTACGCGCGTCAAATCGTCCAGGGTCGCGAAGCTACTCGTCGAATCAACCAGCGCCACCGCAATCGGCACGTCTTCATCCTCCAGCCAGCCCGCTCCTACGGCAATCTTAATCGGCGCCAGACGAGGCATAGCCAAATATCCGGCATTCACTCGCTCTCCATGCGGCAGAGTCACGTAATCCAGGCTAGCCACCACTAACAAATCATCCACCGGTCGCAAAATCAGCGCGCCATCTTCCGCCACACCTGCCAGCACAACATTCATCAATGCACCGCCATTCGTGACGTTGAGGCTTAAACTATTCATCGTCCGCATCACATCACGAGCTTCATCCGGTTTGACCGGTGGTGGCAGCTGGGGCAGGGCAGTCATCTCAGTCTCCACCTCACACGCCAAAACCGTCTCAAACGCCCAGGCATTCAGCGACAAGGTCACCAGGGCGCACAGCACCAGGTTCAGCATCCTCTTCATAGTCATATAGCCGTCCTCCTTTTGGGGATATTTAGCACGCCAGCTAGCACGTCAGCCTTCCGAGTTTTAGAACTTATCTATAAAAGGCCCAGCAAACATGCTCTCTAATACCCCCATTATAGCACAAGAAGTTTAAAAAGTCAATACATATCGTTTGCCCGAGTCAACACCGGCAGCGGCACATTCGGGTTATTAAACACATTCAATATCGGCTCCGGCGTCCCAGTCAAAAGCCACCCCCCACCACTCCTCACCAAAAGCGCCCGATACGCCACCGGCGGCGTCAACATCCAGTTCTCAAACGGCTGCTCCAGCAAACACACCGTATAATCCCCCAGCACCTCCCGGCAATCCACGCTATACTGCCCCTGTCGCGCTGGATAAAGCCTACTGAGCACCTGCTGCGGACTATTTATCACCGTCGTCTCCAAATCCAAATTCGTCACAAACGGCGACTCTGGCGTCCACTCAATCCTATATTGCGCCAAATTCACCGGCACCTCCCTCAGCCGACCCACCGCCCCGTCCAAATAAGTATCCGTCGTCTCCACCAAGATCGTAAACGAATCATCTTCTTCAATCCTCCACCGCAGACGAAACAGCATATTCATAATCGGGAAATAGTTCATAATCTCATCCGTCGGCCCTGCCATTTCAATCAACGCATCGGTACACACAAAATCCGGGAACCGACTTTGTTCCGCAGTAGGGCAGAGCACCATACTCCCCCACTGATCCAAAAGCCCCTCGTCCCGCGCATCATCCACCCATTCCCAACGTATCACAAAGGTCATCTCCAAGCTGTCTATATCCACCAAACCGTCAATAAAATGCACTCCATTCTCGCGCTGCCCCTGCTCAAACGCTTCCGGCCGCAAATAAGCGTCCGTTATCAGGTCAGGTAGCAGGGTCTCATCACTATTCATTTGCACCAGACCGAACAAAGCATCCTGTATAAATCTAACTCTCTCCACGGATCGTGGATTACCTCGCGTTAGCCGGTGCAGATTCTGCAATTTTATCCCATTATTTGGATACGGATCACGAAAACTCGCTATAAACCTAATCAGTATCGGCAACAAAATCACCGCCAAAAGCGCACAGCTAATCAAAATAATCTGCTTCTTCGTAAACGTCCCATTCATCATCGCGCCATCCTCCTCTTCTCTCTCATCTTACCACACCCCTGCTACCATCCCCCAAAGTTCAGCTCATCATCCGGTATATATGCAAAGTTCAAATCAGGACGATTCCTCGACCATGTGTCCCAATCCATCACCTCAGCTCGCCCGCCAAATTGGCAATACCCGGCATGAATTATGATCACTGAGTTGCCCTCCACACCGACCACAATGCCTGTATGGTTGTTCCCGCTAGTACCATCTCCATAACTAAATACCGAATACGCTCGCGGCACTGCCCCTTCACTAGTTAGACCACGCTGCCAACCACGCTGATTAGCGATATTTTGCGCCACCGACCAGCCATCACCCACACGCCCTTCATGCAGTACGCCGGTAAAGTTCTCTACAAACCAACGCGAAAACGTTGAGCAATTGCGTCGCGGATCTTGGCTTGGGCAGTCTGGGAGTGGGTTCAACATACGACCCTGCATAAACTCCAGCACTTCCGGGTCCGTATTATACCTCTCCGCCAAAGCCTCCGCCTCCGCCAAACTCATCCCCCCCGAAACTAGATGCCCAGGCGGACAGTGAGTGTTACTACCCCTGCCACAGGTATTAACCAGTGTCGAATAGAATAGCTCCGCCCCAGCCGTATCCAGATTAATTCCATCATCAGTTGTGCTAAACCCTGAGATGGTCGCATCACAATACCGTACCCCATCAGCCGTAATCCCACTACTCAGCTCATCATTAAACGCCTGCACCTCCGCGTTCGTCACCGTAGTAGCCATCGCCTCATCAACTGCCGGCACTCCGGCCACCACTATCCGTCGCCCCGCCCACGCCCCCGACGCCAAGCTATTTATCGTACTCGCGATAGCGGCCGCATCACCCAAATGATCTATCCCCAGACTTACTACAATCGGCCCACCCGAATGTAGAGCCGCCGCTGCCGCCGCGTTACTCGACAGCCAACCCGCTCCCGCCCCTGCCTCCGCAAGACAAAGCGACAGCCCGAGCGCTTCACACACAGCATGCATTCGTTGATCACCAACAAAAATCGTACCATCCGAACTAATATCCACCGCATTCGTTCCCATGTTGGTGTACGACCTCCCCGAAAACTCAGCCAAAATCTGCCTTGCATGAGGGCCTATTACGTTTTCTAAATAGGAGTTTGTAGTATGTTGCGCAGCGCACCGCGGCGTGCCTCTACCAGTGCCATTAGAACTCCAATAGCACGACCTGGTAAAAGTCTGAAACGCGCATATATAGTACCCCAGTTCATCGCTCATTGGCCCACCGCACCACCTGTTGTCTATATCTTGCGGCGATTGGTTCAGGAACGCCCTCGGTCCCGCATACATGATATTGCTGGACGAATTCGCCGCCGCCGCTTCTAGCTCGTCCAGCATAAACCTCAGCTGGAATCCGACCATGTCTGTAATGACACTTGGGTCAACTTCATCCAAGCCTCGGTTGGACCCCACGCCAAACGGGTCCAGCATGTATGGCAGCAAATCTGATCGTCGTTCCTCCAGCTGCCTCAGCAGGTTCGTCCGCCTACCGCCGCTAAACTGCAATATCCCCACGCCATACGAGATGTCAGTATTATTCATCAAGTTCCAGTCCGAGCATCGGCACGACACGCTGGTATCCCCCGGCGCGCAGTTAGGCAATGCCGACGCTGAGCAAGCGTTCAAAAACTCTTGCTCATGCCGGAACGGATTGTGCCCACTCTCCTGCGCCAGCGTTCCTGTTATCGCCGCCGCTTGTATCTCAGTCATCCCCGCCGACCTCAGCCCACTCCAAATCATCTCCGTGAACGTATCACCACTAACCTGGATGTCTCCATACCCACCACACGAATCTCGGTTCGGTATCTCTAAAGTCTCAAACGGGTTATACCAAAACACCAGCGATTCACCAAAGAAATCTTCTATCTCATCCGTCGGAAAGTTATTCGCTCGCGCCGACTCCGGTATCGCCGTCGCTACCACTAGTAGCACCAGCGCTATCCAGTATTTAATCTTCCTCATCATCCTCTATACCCAAAACGCCACGGATTGAATCCCAGTACCGACAAGAAATTCGGCATCCTATCCTCATCTCGTTTGCTCAGCGCTTCCTCTCTCGCCTCCAGTATATCCATCCGCGCATCAATCGGCTCTCCCACCATCGGCCAAAGCCCCGCAATATCGTCTCCACTCATCGGCGTGCTAATCATCCTATTCAGCAGTGCCACCGAGCTAATCGACTCTTCCAGCGGAATCCCGGCAAACATCGCTAATATCGCTTCCGGCGAGTCCACTATATCATACTTCGCGCTGTTCACCGCTTCCCAGTGATGTAGTAGCGCTACCGTCGGTGCCGTCTCGATACTGCCCATGTTCTCATACAGCCGCACGTCCGACGAATACTGCGCATACCAACCCGTCTCTGCCTCCCAGCTCACCACACCAGTCCCCGATGTACCACCAGCTACACAGTTCTCACCGTTGACCCAACCGGTCTGTTCCGCGGCTATCCTGCTTCCCTCATCCCACATAGTCACAAAACTATTCACAATCGGTATCCTTCCCAGCCACCTCACCCATGACCCTCGCGTCGTGCTAGTCCCGTCGCTATTCACTACGCCTTGCAGTAGCGATATGATATTGCCATCGTCCTGCCCAAACGGCGACGGCCGGTTCGAGCAGAAGCGCACGTAGTCCTCCAGGCGCGATCCCGGCTGAATCAGCTCCAGTTGGTCTGACCCCGTTATCAATTCGGTGACGTAATAATGCTGAATCTGATACTGATTGGTCGTGCCCGACATATGGCTCCACCCCCTAGCCAGATCTTCATCCTCCGGCACACAGTCGCCACCATTCTGCCCGCTCGGACACACCACCGGGAACGTCCCGCTATACGATCCGCCCCGACGACCACTACTATTCGCCCTGTTTGCACTACACCTTCCACCACTACAATTTACCCGTATACCAGTTTCTAGTTCATCAAACGCCCGCGGGTCAGTTATGCCACCATTATAATCATCATGCTCAATATCCGTAATTTCCGTCGTCACTGCCAAGAACTCTTCTCGCGTCGTATTTACGATCCGACAACGGAAATTCGGTTCCGGCCGACCTCCGAGGGGGCCTACTATCGCACTCCTGCACCGCCGCTGTGCATAGTCGGGCTCGCCATGCATATACGCTACTTTCAAAAACACCACTTGCGGGTCAATCTCAATCTTATTCAAATCCGACACCGGGAACGGTTGACAGAGTATGTTCCCAGCCGCTCCAATACTATCTAATTCCGGACACATACCCGGAGGCGCCATCTGCATATTAAAGTCAGCGTCACCCACCGCATGCGCCAGCCGCGTCGGCAGTAGCGACGCCGTCGACGCCCTCGTTATACTACCTAGCGCCGCCAGCCCATTTATACTATTCCTCCTCGGGTTAGCAAAGGCAAACTTCGCCACAATGCTCCCCATAAAGGTATCCTTAGAAGTTATATCAAACGGACTCCGCTCCTGCCTTATCATTTCCTTATGCCGCGCGATCACCTCCCGTTCCGCCTGGTAGTGTCGCAGCGCCGTCTCGCGCGTGCCAATCCCCATTCCGCCACTCACCGCATTATTATTGCTAAACATATTCACCCCAGCCACTATCGAGTCTGTCGCTTCCGGCCCAAAGGCATCCGTCGCTAGGTTTGTCACCCAGCGCGTTGCCAACCACGTCAGAAATGGCTGTATTAGGTATGTCATAGCTAGTTCAGCTGCAATGCCCACCGCAGCTTCGATGACTAGCGATACCCCCAGCGTTGCTATCGCCGCTGCGACGCTGGTAACCACACCAATCCCCGCCGCCGCCAGTGTTATCGCCGCACAACCCGCCTTAGTTATACTACTATCTCCTATAGCTGTCGCGATATTAACGAACGCATTAACCGCATTGAACCTCTCCACGCTTGGATCTTTCAGGTTCACCTCCTGTCCGGTTGCCGCGTTCATCAGTAGTGCTCCTTCCGTCCCGCTCCGCACTATCCCCGCATAGGGGCTAGCCGGATCCTCGTCCACACTTGTAGATGTTATCACCGCCCCCAGCTCATTTACCGGCGAGTCATCCTCCATCTTCGCCCGATCCGGTGCCTCCATCAGCGTCTTAGCAAAAGCCAGCACCCCTAGCATCTCCGCCGCTTGCACCACTCGTATTGCCATTGTCATAGCTCTTAGCAGGCCACACCCAATCGCAAACGCACCCGTTATCGACGACGATCTATTCAGTGCCTTGCCAGCCGTCGATTGTAAAAAGGCCCTCGCCCGCTGCCGCGCCTGGATATCAGCCTTCCCAGCTGCCCCGACTTGACCTCCCGCATCATCCGACCCGGCGCTACCATTCGCCCTAGCACCAGACCCGCTATTCGCCTGATTTATTTCTATCCCAGCTTCCGTCCTTATCTTCGTACCTCTACTTCCTTCCGCCGTATTAGGCGGCGCCCTATCGCCAATCCCCCCTAGTATATTCCGCACCCGCATTCCTAGCTTAGTTAATACCGACGCCGTCACATCATCAAACCACGCCGCCGTCCGTCCTCGCCAATTCCGCGTTCCTCGGTCAAAATTATGCCGAAAGTTAGCATCCGAGCCAGACCCCGTCCCCATCAGCTGCTTAAACCGCGCCGAGTCCAGCGTCTCCGTCACCTGTCCGCCAGTAGCCGACCGATAATTATACTCAACATCAGTCCTTATCCGTCCATTCACCTCCACCTGCCTAAACTGGATCCCGCTCTCTCCCATTCGCCGGTTTAGCTGGTTTATCCGCCTCTGGCTCAACCGGTTCCTAGTCTCAAAGGTTCGGTTCACCCGCTTTTGCATATTTAGCTCAGTTCTCGCAATCTGCTTAGCCAGCTTCCGCGAAAACAAATTCGTCCCCCGCATGTTCACCTCTAGCTGTGTCGGGTTAAACATCTCCATCAGTAGCTCAGCCAGGTGAAACGGCAGCATCGTCGACACGCCAAACATCAAGATAGCCGTTATCCCCAGTGAGCCACCTACAAAAACCGCCGGCCCCTTCTTACCACCACCTCCTTTTAGACGGCTTAAGAAGCCCTTTTTGCCCCCTCCCTTACCAGCCCCTCCCGCCATCGGCGGCTCATTGTTAGGGGAGGGCGTCTCGGCCCGGTCGCTACTACCGGCCGTGGTTTTATCCCCAATCTCTTCCGGCACCCCAGCCCCAGCCTCTTGCTCAGCTTTACTCAGCACACTCCCCGCCCGGTCTTGCTCCTCTGTGCGCGGAGCCTTCGACTTACCAGGTCCGGTGTCAGCATCATACACCCCCCCATAGCCCGACTTCGGTATATCCGGATTATCCTCCATAATTACTAAGTATTATAGCACAACCGTCTTGCTCCGGGGAAGTCTAAACCCCCGCTTTCGCAGGGGTTATCATGTTTAGGAGGCTTGAGGTCGTGCTTTACTGACTATTGCTATCCTCTAGTGTAGAGTGGGGTATACCTTCGTTCAGCGGTAAGCCATTGCGGTAGTTATGAATTATTGCGATCATTATCCGACCAGAGTCAGAAAGCCGCATTTTTGTCATATCAACGGTCACCATACCCCAATAGTTCCGATCCCAGTCTAAGAAAGACCCACCCCAAAGGTCGAGAGGGCGAAGATTGTCTTGTGTATCCAGCACCCGCCCAAACGCCAAAGAAATACTTCTATATTGGTCGCCAAGCGCTATGTTTGCAGTATGACCAACCGGTACCGCGTCGGCCGCTAGCGTAGCGCCTCCTAGGAGATCCATAGGTCTTGCGTCATAATGCTCTACCAAGTAGTCATAAAGTATCGTCTCATCCGGCAAACTCAATAGATACCGCCAAAAATCATTAGCTTCCCCATCAAACTCACCTGTTGCCAACGAGCTCCCGCCTTCACCCAGCGGTGCTTCCGGTTGCCCGGCCGACTCTATCTGTTCGGTCATCCCTGACCTCAGCAAATCAGCCAAAGCCTCCGCTTGCTGTTCTGTAATTTTACCGGTAGATATGATGACGGTGCCACTTGTCACCACGTTGCTTACCATAAACGAAGCCTGCCAGTCACTCCCCAGAAACACATGCAGCTCTCTGCCAGTCACTTCTCCGGTTAGTTCCGCAAAGAGTTCAGTCCCCTCGCTGTCCAGATAAACAAAAACAGCATAAGCATCACCAAATTCCACTGCCTCCACATCGGCGATGTAGTCACTAACTACAAAAACTTCTCTGCCGGTTTCGTCCCGCAGAATCAGCAGAGCCGGGTGGTTCTCAGTCGGCGTCTCTACAGCCGATCCAGCCGCTTCCGGCACTACGGCCGCTTGCACAGCTTGCCTGCCACCTACAGGCACCTGGTTCGGGTCAGGGTTAGGTCCTGCCGTCTGGCCTCCGCCACCACAGGCAGTCAGTAAAAGGGCAGAGCAGACCACCAAAAACACTATCAACATAGAACGTTTCATGCATTTTGCCTCCTTCTTTATTAAGGTTCGTTAAAATTAAACGCGCGATTCAATAGAAACACGCGTCTCTACTATACAGTATAGCACACCAGGCCGTAAAAGTCAAGCATTATCAAGCCCCCACCTTCAACCTATCATACATCCTCACCAGCTGAGCCTCAGTAGGCCTACCAACTATCGGCGCACTCCCTGCCGCTGCTAGTGCCGCCAATGCCCCCGCACTCCCACCTGCCGCTGCCTGGTTAATCGCCAGCGCCACCCGAGCTTTCTTACTTACGTCCTCTTCCGCCCCATTCCTACTATGCTTCGCATCACTAATCATGTCATAAGCCCTACCAAAGCGTTGGTCATCGCTAATGTTCGTATTAGTCAACATCGTCTCCAGCGAGCTACCACTCTGCTTCCACATGTCTCCTGTGTTTGTTACCACATCATCTAACACCACCCTCTGGGCTGCCCTAGCCGAAGCCGCCACTGTCGCATCAGCACTGCCAGTATTACTCACTTCATCAAACGTCTTCCCAGCAAAGGCTGCCCCTACTGGACTACTCGTATCACTCGAACCAATGTTCCTTGCCCAAGTCGCTAAGGTAGCATCCTTCTTCCCCACCTCCCGGTTGTTCACGTCCGTAGATAGTGACTTAATCAGTGCCTGTCGGCTTTGGTCATACTTCGCCTTCTGATCCGCCCCCATCGTCCTATAACCAGCTTCCGCACCCTTTAGGCTAGACGAGATCTGCTTGATCCCTTCACTCCCTCTCCCTACCAGCATGTTGGTTAGGGCCTTAGTCTTCACCGCGTCTCCGCTCGTTAAGGCATTCTGAAACTCCGCCGAGAGTCCTGCTGTGTTATTACCATAGCGCATCTCCATATCCGCAGAGATACCTTCCATCAGCTCCCGCTCTTCCTTATTAGCTGCTCCTATACCAGTTGAGCGCTTCCTGCCTACATAGCTCCTACTGTCTCCCTTCTTCGCTCGATTCTTCTTACTGCTGTCTCGCCACTTGAACTCTTGTGTGGCCATTGCGCTTGCGTCAGCTGCACTCATCCCTCCTGCCGTTAGCCTGGTTTCCATTGCTAGCTCCGTCGGGTCAGTAGTTCCTGTATAAGTCCCTGCATCAGTCCGCTTCTTCATCTCCGCATTGATGTCATCCTCACTCATCCCGTCTGCTCGCATTGCCTCCACGCTCCTACCATCTCCTGTATAGCTACCATAGCGGATTTGAGCTCGCTCACTCACTCCCTTCAGCTTCTCGTTATCTCCCATGTAGGCTCCTACAGCAGCTGCCCGATAGTCTGCAGTAGCTTGAGTCCTATTAGCCTTCCGCTTGTCACTAGCGTCACTAGCCCACTTCCGCGGGTCGCCCCTACCCAGCAGTCCACCACCACTCTTTATCTTCGCGTCGTATTGCTGTTTCTTCTCTGCTTGGTATTGAGCTAGTGGTTTCTTAGCGGCTCCTCCTACTGCGCCGCCTAGCTGGTTCATCTTACCCGTTAGCGCTCCACCCACCATACCTAGTCCTAGCAGTGCTGTCTTCGTTACCGTAATAACCAAGAAGAATGGCAG
>WRMD01000003.1 GCA_009777315.1 Candidatus Saccharimonadota bacterium | reverse complement strand
AAGGTACAATTCCTCTGCAACGTCCCGGAGCTTGGCAAAGCGAGGGGGAAGAAGGTTTTTCTCTGTGGCGACAGAGAAAAACCATTCTGTTTGCAGAGGAATTCCGTACCTGATGAGGCTTTTGCTAGAGCGTATCACTGGTTGATACTACCCCAGCATCTTCAAAAACTCTTCCTCACTCAGCAACGTCGTCCCCAGCTTCTCCGCTTTCTCCAATTTACTCTTCCCCGTATTCTCACCCACCACCAAATAATTCGTCGTCTTCGTCACCGCTTTCTGCAAGTTCCCGCCCCGCGCCCGGATCGCCGCCTCCGCCTCTTCCCGACTCATCGCCATAATCGTCCCCGTCACCACAAAATTCATCCCGCTAAAAGTCCCTGTCACCTCCTCATACTTCGGCACCACCCCCACCGCCTTAAACTCTTCCAGCAGCTTCTGATTGTCCCCATCTTCAAACCACATCACCAAACTCTCCGCCACAACCTTCCCAATCCCATCCACCTCCGCTAGCTCTTCCTCGCCCGCCGCTGCCAGCCCCTCAATACTCTTAAACTTCGCCGCCAAATCCCTCGCCGTCTGCATCCCCACATGCCGAATCCCGAGTCCAATAATAAACCGATGCAATTCCGGCTGCTTCGATGCAGCAATCGCCTCCACTAACTTCCGCGCCGAAACCTCCGCAAACCTATCCAACCCAAGCAGCTGCGCCTCCGTCACTTTATATATATCAGGCGTCGCCCCCACCAAGCCATTTTGCACCAGCGCCTGCACATTTTTCTCCCCCAACCCCTCAATATCCAACGCCCCCTTGCTCGCATAGTACTCAATCTGCCGTTCCAACATCAGCTGCGTGCTACCCTTCACCCGCCACGCCACCTCACCTTCCTGCCTCTCAAATTCCAAGTCCGGAAATTGCACCGCCAGCGCCCCCGCAAAATCAAAAGCCACCGCAGAAGTCTCCCTTAGCGGCAAAATCACGCTCTTAACCTGCGGGATAATATCCCCCGCCTTATAAATAATCACCGTATCACCAATTCGCACATCCAACCGCCGAATCTCATCCTCATTATGTAGCGAAGCATGCCGCACCGTACTCCCGTCCACCACCACCGCATCAAAAAACGCCACCGGCGTCACATTTCCTGTCCGCCCAATCGACAGCGCAATATCCCGCACCACCGTCGTCGCCTCTTCCGCCGGATATTTATACGCCACCGCCCCCCGCGGCGCCTTCCCCACCACACCAAGCGTCCTCAGCAAATCCAAATCATCCACCATAATCACCGCCCCATCCGTCCCAAAACGCAACTTTTCCCTCGCCTCTTCCATCGAAACCACATAATCCATCGCCTCACCCAGCGTCGCAAACCACTTCTCTTTCCCCGACGTCTGCACCCCCACCTCACGCATCGTCTCGTACGCCCCACTCAACTTCGCGATACTATCATGCATCAAATCATAACCCAAAAACCTGAGCGGTCGCTTCGCCGCCACCGTCGGATCCAGCTGCCGGATCGTCCCCGCCGCCAAGTTCCTCGGATTCGCGAACTCCGGCTCACCTTGCGCTCGCTGCTTCCGATTTAGCTCCCTAAAATCTTCCTTAAATATCACAATCTCCCCCCTCACCTCCACCCGCCCCGGCAAATCCTTCCTCAGCCGAAGCGGCACATTAGCAATCGTCCGAACATTCTGCGTCACGTCCTCGCCAACTCTACCGTCCCCCCGCGTCACCGCCTGCACCAACATTCCGTCCTCATAAATCAACGCGCACGCCAACCCATCCTTCTTAATGTCCACCATAAACCCGCCCTTTATCTCTTGCAGCTTGCCGATTCTCACCAGCCACTCATCCGCCTCTTCCCGATTAAACACATCCTGCAAGCTCATCATCGGCGTCGTATGCTCCACCTTTTTAAACTTATCAAGCGCTCGCCCCGCCACTCGCTGCGTCGGACTATCCGGCGTTATCAACTCCGGGTATTTCTCCTCCAATTCTTGAAGTTCCCGCTTCAAACTATCCGCCGCCGCCTCACTCATGGTCGACTCATCCAACACATGATACCGATACCGGTAATTATTTATCTCATCACGCAGCTTCCGCGCCCGCTCTCGTGCCTGCTCTATATTGTTCATACAAACCTCTGTATTTGGATGCGATACAAGGAAAACCCGAAGGGCAGACCGATGCGTGCTTTACGGCACGTTGAGGGAGCACTGGAGGATTTGACGCAGTAGCGCGCCAAACTACAGAGGTTTAGGCTTAAATTCATCAATTAGTTTCCTGTAATATAGATACAAATACGCCGCCACAAACACCACCGACCATAGCGACATCACCAAGAACGCCACCGGCACTATCGGCCAACCGTCAAAGAGCTCCCACCTACTTAGCCCATGATCTACCAAAATCATCGGAATCATCACCCCCGCCCACATCACTACAAGCGCCACCAACCCCCAAAACAGATGAAACAAGAACTGCACCCTCCGCCCTCGCATCAAATCATCCGCGTTCGATAGTGCCTGCAAGGGGTACAGCCCCGGCGCCGTCACCGCCACTAAAGCCACCACCGTCGGCACCAAAAAGCTCAGGCTCAGCAGTATCAACCCCACCGAAAACAGCCAAAACAAGAGCGCGTGAAACGGATTACCCAAGAAACCAGTTTCCGTCGCCGCCGAGAAAATAATCAAAAAGATAAATATCGGTATCGCCTGCACCAGCGCCACTAACAGCACCAACAATGTCGGCACCAGCGGCCCAAATGCATTATATAGCGCATCTCTCAGCCGGATTTTCCGCCCTAACAGCAATTGTCGCATCGCCCATATCGTCGCCAAAAACACCAAGACCATCAAAAACACGTTCAGCAATTGCTGTTCCGCCGTCGGCGCTTGATTCAACCCGCCTGTCGCTAGCGTCGTCACGAACACCGCCCCCGCCCGCGCCACCGCACCAAACTGCCCCTCAGCAAACTCTTCTCCAAAATCATCCAAGCTAGACGTCACCTCTGAATACCGATCCTGATTCATCAGCCCAACCAACACGACCGACGCCACACCCGCTATCAATATCATCCCGAGAAACACCCTTTTATGCTTAAAAATCATCCGCAAGGTATCAATAATCGCCCAGCCATAATGGTAAACCGGCGGCTCATACACCTCATACAGCTTCGTCTGCCGAAACGACCGGTGCACGCTCGGGTTCTGCTTCACGCCCTTCTTCGACCAAATCCGCCCCCGCGAACGCAAAAACGCCTCCCGAAACCCCTGCCGAAATCCCGGCGCCTGCTCTCCCTCTTCCATTTCCTCATTATACCATGTATAATACAGATATATGAGCGAGTTCTTACAGTGGTTGATGATGATTTCAGCCGTCCTCCTAATCCTGTTGGTTCTATTGCAACAGCGCGGCGCCAGTCTCGGTGCCGGTTTCGGTAGCAGTAGCGAGCTTATCACTACTCGTCGCGGCCTCGAAAAGAGCATTTTTAACGTAACGGTAGTGGTGGCTGTCGTCTTTGTCCTGTCCATCCTGGCAGGTTTCTTCCTGCCAGCCTAGGGATGAACAAAGATTATGAAACTTTTTTCTAAAAAAACCAAACGAGCCCTCGACGACCTGCAAGAAAACGTCGGCGAAGCTTCCGTCAGCGTCTGGCGCCATTTCGTTCGCCACTTCATCAAAAGCATTCGCGGCCTCCATCTCGTCCGCCTCCAAGTCGTCGTCTGGTTCCTCCTCCTCGCCGTCCTCCTCGGCGCCGGCAGCCTTCAACTCACTTGGTCTCGCGCCGGCTTCCAAACCAACGCTTTCGTCCCCGGCGGCACCTTCGCCGAAGCTACCCTCGGCGAAATCCGCACCACCATTCCCTGGTTCGCCACTACCAACTCCGAACGCACCATCGCCCGCCTCATCTATTCCACGCTATTATTCTACGACGATTCCGGCAACATCCGCGGCGACGTCGCCTCCGGCTGGACCAGCAACGATTCCGCCAACATCTGGACTGTCACCCTCCGCGAAGGCATCTACTTCCACGACGGCCACCCTCTCACCGCCGACGATGTCGTTTTCACTATCCAAATGATCCAGGACCCCGAAGTCCGCGCCATCGGCGCCTCCGGTTGGGCCGGTACCGAGGTCGCAAAAATCGACGACTACACTGTCGAATTCACCCTCCGCTCCGGCACCGCCGCCTTCCCCGAGCATCTCATCTTCGAGATCCTCCCCAAACACGCCCTCGACCAGGCACCCAAAACCAACCTCCTTGAAGCCGCCTTTAACGGCAACCCCATCGGCTCCGGCCCCTTCACCTTCAGCTCCATCCAGCGCACCGCCGGCACTGCCGACGCCATCGTTCACCTCTCCGCCAACCCCCGTTATCACCGCGGCGCCCCCTTCCTCAACAGCTTCCTTATCCACGCCTTTACTTCTCACGGCGACATCCAAAACGCCATCTATCAAGGCCGCGTTACCGCCACCGCCGAGCTCGGCCACCCCCACGTCACCGACCTACCCAACCGCCTCCACATCCGCCAAGCCCCCCTCAACGAAGGCGTCTTCGCCTTCTTCAACACCGCCCAAGCCCCGCTAAACAACCGCGACATCCGCCGCGCCCTCGCCTACATGACCAACAAATCCCTCATCATCCAAGCCACCAGCGCTCAAATAACCCTGGGCTACCCCATCCTCCCCACCCAAATGGCCCTCGATTTCCCTGAAGTCCCCACCTACGATCTCTTCGCCGCTGAAGAATACCTCGAAAACGCCGGCTTTGCTCGCGACCGCCTCTGGTATAGCTCAGCCAGCGAAGACCCCCTCACTGTCACCATGGTCACCCTCGACGAGGGCGGCCTCAGCGCCGCCGCCACCGATCTCGCCCGTCAATGGGAAAGCTTCGGCGTCACCGTTGACCTCCACATCTACACCGACAGCCAAGCCTTCACCCGCGACCGCCTCATCCCCCGCCTCTACGACGTCCTCATCTACAACATCGCCATGGGCTCCGACCCCGACATGCAGCCTTTCTACCACTCATCTCAAGGCAACGGCGTCGGCCTCAACTTCTCCAACTTCAACAACCCCACCGTCGACTCCATCCTCGCCTCCGCCAACGCCACCACCAACCTCATCACTCGCCGCGACCGCTACAATGATTTCCTCAGAGTCTGGGCCACCGAACTCCCCAGCATCGGTCTCTATCGCTCCAGCCTCTTCTACGTCGTCAACCCGAACGTCCGCACCTTCCCCGACCACACCACCTTCGTCACCCGCTGGAACCGCTTCAACAACATCCCTCAATTCGCCGTCAACACCGAACCCCGCCTCCGCACCCCCTAACCCCTCTTAACTCTTCTTCACGTCTCCACGGTTTTCCGCAGTTTTCCATAGTTTATCCATACGTTATCCACAGCTCGCACCCCAGTTATCTCTCATCCGGGTACAACCTCTATTGACTTTTCATCCCGCTTGTGCTATACTGTACAATAGAGAGAATTATACCCAAAGACCTAACCCCCTCAAATAAAATACAAGAAAAATCTGAGCAACAAAAAGCCTGACGCAGAAATTCGCTAAATGGGTGGGCTACCGAAAGAGCGGCCACAGGCCGCTCTTTCTTATCTGATACACCGCTCACCCTTTGACTTAGGGGCACGTATTTTGTTTTAATCTGCTGTTTGTTTTCTCCACACGACTCTACGTTACCGCAGAACCCCGCAGGAGTATCAGCTACCCTTATTCTATCTGTTCATCTTGCTTATGTCAAGTTATTTTGCTAAGATTACCTTATGGAAATACAGGGAGTTATAGCCAGGCAGGTGTTGGATTCACGCGGCAATCCGACAGTTGAGGCAGATGTTCTATTAACTAACGGCGCGTGGGGAAGGGCAGCCGTGCCCAGTGGCGCATCCACCGGCTCCGGCGAAGCACTCGAGCTCCGCGACGGCGAGAAGGCTTACGGCGGCAAGGGCGTCCTAAAAGCCGTCCACAACATCACGAGAGAAATCGCCCCCGCCATCGTCGGCAAAGACGCCAGCAAACAAGCCGAACTCGACAAAATCATGATCGACCTAGACGGCACCGAAAACAAAGCCCGCCTTGGCGCTAACGCCATTCTCGCCGTCAGTCTCGCTGCCGCCAAAGCCACAGCCGCGGGTCGCAACCAAGCCTTCCACCAATATATCGCTGAGCTCTCCGGCACCAAAACCCAAACTCTCCCCCTCCCGATGATGAACCTCGTCAACGGCGGCGCCCACGCCGACTGGGGCACTGACTTTCAAGAATACATGGTCATTCCGGTAGGCGCCAAAGACATCTTCCAAGCCGTCCAGATGGGCGCCGAAGTCTTCCACGCCCTCAAAAAAGTCATCGCCGATCACGGCTACGCCACCCTCACCGGTGACGAAGGCGGCTACGGCCCCCGCGTCAAAAACGGCAACAACGAACCCCTCGAAATGATTACCGAAGCCATTAAGGCCGCCGGCTACCAAGTCGGTAAAGATTTCGGCCTCGGCATGGACGTAGCTGCCAGCGAGTTCTATGACAAAGACGGCAACTACCTCCTCAAAACTTCCGGCGAACACAAATCCAACTCCGACCTCATCAACTGGTACACCGCCCTCCGCGACCAATTCGGCGTCATCAGCGTCGAGGACGGTCTCGGCGAATCCGACTGGAACGGCTGGCAAGATCTCACCGCACGCCTCGGCCAAAACCTCCAAATCGTCGGCGACGACCTGCTTGTTACCAACGTCAAGCTCCTCCAAAAAGCTATCGAAGAAAGAGCCTGCAACGCCATCCTCATCAAGCCCAACCAAATCGGCTCTCTCACCGAAACCATCGAAGCCGTCCAGCTCGCCCAGAAAAATAATTTCCGCGTCGTCATGAGCCACCGCTCCGGCGAAACCGAAGACGTCACCATCGCCCATCTCGCCGTCGGCCTCGGCTGTGGCCAAATCAAAACCGGCTCTCTCTCCCGCTCCGACCGCGTCGCCAAATACAACGAGCTCTTCCGCATCGCCGAAGCCAACCCCGACCTAAAACTCGCCAGCCCCTTCGCCTAAATCCGCCTAAAGCAATTCCGAACCAAGCCCAAAATACTGGGGTCAAAGCCAGAGTTATCCACAGCCAGCCAAATAAATAGTTGACATAAGCACGATCCCGGGCTACCATATGAATGTAATTCAATTGTGTGGAAACAAAGATTACAAAAGCAAATACAAAATAAAGTCATAAGGAGAGATACTATGACAAAAATATCAAAGGCTATTGCTGCCCTTAGCGTGGTAGCGGGCCTGGGTGTCGCGGCTATGCCGCTTGCAGCGTATGCAGACATCCCGGTAACTGTAGAGGTCCCCGAGGCGATCGAGATTGTCGACCCCACGGATCCAACCACGTTCGCTGAGATCAGCCCGGCCGCCTTGAACTTCGTGTTCGATGGTACTACTATCGGCAGCACGTTGACACAGCCGCTCACCATCACTGGTAGCACGACAGCTGCTAACGGTTTCACCGTTTCTATGTCAACTGCAACCGACAACAACGCCCTGGTAAACACTGTTAGCTCTGTCAACACGATTCCGGCAACTGCTGGCGGCGCCAGCCTTTCAGCTAACACCTGGGGCTACCGAACCACTGGCAACTACATGCCGGTTCCTGGTCTAAGCACGCCTGTAGGTGTCTTCGTAACTGGTGCTGCTGGTGAGGCAACTGAAACCCTTACCTTTGGTGTCAATGTTGACTCGACCCTCCAGTCTGGTACATACGCAAACACTGTCGTCTTCACGATCGCGCATAACCTATAAATAGAGATTCTGAGGAGATATAAACATGAAAACCCTAACAAAGATTCTCGGATGCTTGACGGCCGTAACATTAGTTGCCGCAAGCGCGGGCGTGGCGTATGCCAACAATGAAAGTGGGCGAAGACTGCTTATGTCTCCGATTGAATCACGATTTACTCTCGACCCTGGCATGCAAACCGCTGGCGAGTTTACCATCAAGAACAACGGCAACCAAACCCTAACTTTCGACGTCCGAGCTGAGGCTGTAGACGTCAACGTTCCCGACTATTCCGACATCTTCGGTGATGCGGCTAAGAGCAGTCAGACGCTACTAGCCAACTGGATCACCTTTGATAACGGGACGGAATGGACCTTACAGCCCGACGAATATGTCCAAGTCAAATACAACATCAACGTCCCAACCAACGCCCCGGGCGGTGCGCAACGAGCAGTCATCCTGGCCACCATGCGAGATGAAGGCGCCACCATCGACGTTCATCGTCAAGCCGCTCATCGCGTCTTCGCGACAGTTACCGGCGACCTTCGTAGTAGCGCCAGCGTAACCCGTATCCGCATCCCTTCCCTACTCTTCCGAGCCCCCATCCGCTCCCACGTCAAGCTCGAGAACACCGGCAACACCGATGAGTGGGCCAGCGGCACCATGACCATAGAAAACTTCTTCGGTGGCCGCGAACGAGCCCGCATTGAAACCAGCCACGTCGTCCTCTCCGAGCGACCACGTGACGTCGAAATCCGCTGGGAAGGCGCGCCGGGCATCGGTATCTTCCGAGTCACGCAAGAAATAACCCTTCTCGGCAAAACCACTAGCGAATCCTCCGTTGTCTTTATCATCCCACTCTACCTCATCGTCATAGTTGGTCTACTCTTGGCACTACTCATCGGCAAGATCATACTCGACCGCAAGCGCTAAAAAGTCATAAACATTAACAAACAAATAAAAATAAAGCAAAAAGGGTGAATATGCTTAAAACAAAATCAAACAAACAGTGGAAAATCGTAGGTATCACATGGGTCGCGGCTTTCCTCCTCAGCATCGGAATCGCGTTGCCGCAAGCCGGATACGCGTCAGAAGCAGGGGCAACCGGCCTCTCAGTTGAAATCGGAGACGAGTTCACTGTCCAGCTACCAACCGAGATCGAGGTTACCATGCTAGCAGCTGAGTTCAATACCGTAGTTACCAGCACCGTCAACGTCAACGTCAATAGTAACGACCCAGCCGGATGGTCTATGACTATCTCGATGATCGACACCGACACCAGTGACGGCGCTCTCATCCACGAATCTCTAACTAGTAGCGTTGCTCGTATCCCTGCCTCCACCGGCACGCTAACCAACCCATCCATCCTGACCCAGAACTCTTGGGGCTACAACATCAACAGCTTCGCCGCCGGCACCTTCGCTCAAGTCCCAGCCGCCACGACTCCTGACCTCATAGCTAATGAAACCGGATCTGGCAACTTCGACTTCCCTATCCAGATCGGCGTATGGGCTGGGTTCGTACCCACCGGTGTTTATAGCAACAGCATTACTCTACTCGTAACCGCCAACTAAACTGCCTGACCAAGCTGTTGTAGCGAGAGATCAACTAGACCGCCCCTAAAGCGGTCTATTTGATAAACAAATAATACCCAAGGCCTAGCGCTACTGCCCCAAATACTATTATCAGACCCACGCAAAAAATCAGTAAGTTCCTATTCCCGGCATTCTGACGGTTCAATTTCTTCGCCGGCTTCTTCGAAAGCGCGATCTCCACCTCCCGCTCCAGCATAACGTCACCGCCATCCTTGATCGACACCTCTTTCGTCAACGCATCCGACACCTTATCTTTGGCATAAATCGCCCTAAGACGCGACTTCTCCGGCTGCGCTTGCGGCTTCTTTGCCATCGGTTTCGGACCAACTATTGGTTTTGCCCCGCTTGCCGCCGCTCTCGATCCGACAATCATCGGCGCCGTCGATGCACCATCCCGTATATCGCGACTTAGAGGCCGCTTCTCGACCCGCTCAATCGCATCCGGCAAAAACGGATTCGGCGTATCCCCCAAAAACGTCTCCGTCACATCCTGCTCAGTCGGCGTGTCTTCCTCTTCAATAATCAGCTTCTCCAGCAAATCAGCCGCATCGTCAACCTCATCTCGACCGCCCTTCACGCCCCCCTCTTCACCTGTCGTCACCGCGCTCAGCTCCTCATCAGGAATCACCGCTACCGTCGTCTCTGTCATCACCACCGCCGTTGACGTCTTGGCTGGTGCAGGCTTCACGGACGTCACCTGCCCAACCTGCTTCTTCGCTACCGGCTTAGCCGTTGGCTTCTGTCGCTTCATCTCCCCGCCCGGACGCACTACGTCTAAATAGCGCCCTTGCGGTCGTTCAGCCGCACGCCGCGCCCGCCACTGTTGGCTCGCCAGCATCTTCTCAATATCATCGTAATTCAGTCCGTCCATTATCTTACCGCCTTAGTTGCTTCAATTATATCACCAAACTCTTTTAGCTGCAAGCTGGCACCCCCCACTAACGCGCCATCCGCCTCACCCTTCTTCAGGTAGCTCACTATATTATCTGACTTCACGCTCCCTCCATATAACACTCTCGCGGTCTTCCCGTATAATTCTTTCAACTGCTGCCGAATAAACGTCAACGCACTTCTGGCATCCTCAGGTGTACACACCCCGACATTCTTCGCTGTAGATATCGCCCAGCGTGGCTCATACGCAATCACCACGTCTTTCAGTTGCGTCGGCGTCACATCCGCCAACCCCGCCAAAAGCTGGTCTCGCACCACGTCATCTGTTTCTTTGTTCTCTCTTTCCATCGCCGTCTCACCCACGCAAAGTATCGGCTTCACGCCCACACTGAGCGCTGCTGCCACCTTACGCCTTGTATCTTTATTCGTTTCCCTAAAGTACTGCCGCCGCTCCGAATGCCCAACCAACGCATAGTCCGCCACCCCCACCAGCTGACGTACCGCTGTCTCCCCCGTGTACGCGCCATAATCCATGTGATAGAAGTTCTGCGCCGCCAGACTAAACTGCCACTGCTTGATCTTGCTCAAGCTATACAACGCAAAATTACTCGGCGCAATCACCACCTCCACGCCACCCGGTGTCACCTCTTTCATTAGGTCCTTAAAAAACCTCTCACTCTCCGCCCCCGACATGTGCATTTTCCAGTTTGCGACCACCATTTTCATAAGCACTATTATACCACACCCATCGCCATTTATTTAGCCCCTCGCATCAGTAAGACCATCTTTATCGTTCTAATAATTATCTGCAAATCCAGCCAAATCGACCAGTGCTGCACATAATATATATCTAGCGTCCGCCGCTCCTCAAAGCTGATATTCTTCCGCCCCGACACCTGCGCCAACCCAGTCAACCCGGACTTTACCGTCAGCACCATCGGATGCCTCGGATACGCTTTGATCTCACTTGGCACTAACGCCCTCGGCCCTACCAACGAAATATCCCCTCTAAGCACATTCCAAAATTGCGGTATCTCATCTAAGCTAGTTGCCCTAAGAAACCGTCCGAAAATCGGCAACTTAACCTCTTCCGACGGCTTGCCAAAATCGGCCGGCCTCATCGAACGGAACTTGTAGATCACAAACGTCTTACCAAACCGTGTCACCCGTTTCTGTCTATACAACACCGGAGCCGTCGGCGCCAGACACTTCTGTACCACCGCTATTATCAACATAAACGGCAGCGACAACAATAACGCAATCGTGCCAAACACCAAGTCAAACGCCCGCTTTAACAGCCTCCCCTCGTTCACCAGCGGCGTCGCCTGCACGTCGATTACCGGTTGCGTCCCAAACAACCGGAGCTCACCCGCATTCTGCGCAATCGTCTCGTTGTCCGGCACATACATATATCCCACGTGACGATTCAGCGCCCGCGCGTAAACATCCGCCGCGTTGCTCGACTCCGTCTGCACCACCACGTCCACCTCTTCATCATCCAGCAAAGTCGTTAAACTACGATACTGCGGCACCTCTCCCAACACATATTTCTTTTTCGCCACTACCCCAATTATCCGATACCCCAGCTGCGGGTTATCCAACACGTACTGCGTAAAGATCTTCGTATTTTCATGGTCCCCATACACCGCCAGCCTCTGGCATCCTAATCCCCTTCGCAGGATTCCGCGATACACCAATCCCGCAAACTCCCTGAGCACTACCAGCGCCACAAAACAAATCACCATCGCGTAAAACGCCACCGATCTAAGCGCTAATATGTCAGACCCGCTAAAGAAGTCGACTGCAATCAGCCCTAACACCGACAACACCGCCACCACCGCCAGCCTCGGATACAGCGCCGACCTCGTGCTCAACTGCCTTCGCTCATAAATTCCGGAAATCAGCAGTATTATCGCCCAAAGCGGCACAATCAACAGCATCGCACCCAAAAACCCTCTGGTATCTCCCTCAAAGTAAAACGGTCGCGCGTCATAATGCAATCGCACATAATACGCAAACCCAAATGATAACGTAATCGCCGCCAGATCCAGCCCAAACAACGCCACCTTAAACAGGAAAAACGGTGCCCGCTTCACTAGCTAAGTCATCTCCTCGAGGCTATTTATCAACACTTTGCGCGGCCGATTGCTCCCATCGCTCGGAGCCACTACCCCACGCTCCTCTAGTTCCTCCATCAAATCAGCCGCCTTGTTATAGCCAATCCTAAACTTCCGCCCAAACTTCGAGATCGTTGCGTTCTGCGAGTTCTCAATCACCAGCGCCGCCGCATCCCGCACCAAGTCCCCCGTATTCGGAGCCATGCTATTATCCGCCCCGTTCTTGCCCGGCTGTGCTACCTCCTGCTTCAACACCTCTTCATTGTAGTCAGGTTGCGCCTGTTTCCTCAGGAACTCCGTCACCCGCTCCACCTCTGCATCGCTCACGTATGCCCCCTGCACTCGCTTCGGTTTACCCATCATCTCCGTCGTCAAAAGCAACGCATCACCCGACCCCAGCAACTTCTCCGCTCCGGCCTGGTCGATCATCACCCGCGAATCCGTCTGATTACTCACCGCAAAAGCAATCCGCCCCGGCACATTCGCCTTTATCAACCCCGTCACCACTTTCACCTCCGGCCTCTGCGTCGCCAGTATCAAATGTATCCCACTCGCTCGCCCCTTCTGCGCTATCCGCACAATCAGCGCCTCCAGCTGCTTCCCAGCCTGCATCATCAGATCCGCCATCTCGTCAATCACCACCACAAGATATGGCAGCTTCTCGTATGCCTCAGTTATACTCTCGTCTCGCCCTTTGTCCTGCTCCCCTTCCGCGTGCTTATCTTTGATCTCCAGCTCTACCTCATCCAAGCTAGCACTCTTATCTTTCTTCGCCGCCGCCTCAGCTTTTTTCTGCTCTTTCTTCGCCAAGTTCAGCATCTTCAGATTATAATCCCCGATATTCTTCACCCGCGCCTCACTCATTAACGTGTAACGACGCTCCATCTCCTTGCCCGCCCACGCCAGCGCGCTCACCGCCTCCACCGTCTGCGTAATCACCGGACACAATAAGTGCTTTATATCGTTATATTGACTCATTTCCACCTGCTTCGGATCAATAATGATCATCCTAAGCTCCGACGGCGTATTGCGAAATAGTAGCGACGTAATCAACCCATTCGTCATCACGCTCTTACCGGACCCCGTCGTCCCGGCTATCAAAAGATGCGGCATCTTCGCCAGATTCGCCACTACCGTATTCCCAGAGATACCCTTGCCCAGCACAAACGACAACGGCGACGTCGCCTCTGCCCACTCCGGCGACCCTAAAGTAGCCCTTAGCCCCACACCCTCGCTCACTCGATTCGGCACCTCCACGCCCACCAAGCTCGTCCCCGAAATCGGCGCCTCAATCCTCACCTTATCAATCGCCAGATTCAAGCTCAGCTCTTTATCCAGCGCCACAATTTTACTCAAGCTCACCCCATTCGGCGGCGTCAACGTATACTGCGTCACCCGCGGCCCCACCTGATGATGCCCCATCTCCACGTCAATCCCAAACTGCGCGAACGTATTCTTTATAATCTCTTTATTATTGATGATATTCCCCGCATCCGGCCGACTACTCTTATTGTCCAGCAAATCCAACTCCGGCAACTTCCAGTTCGGATCAGCCATCGCCACTAGCGCATTCGTCGGCGGCGCCACTACCACCGGCTCCACCGGCGGCACGCCCTTCTTGTTCCTGCCAAACAACCCCGCCTTCGGTGGCTTCGTCTTTTCCGGCTTCCCTATACCTTCCACCCTCACCTCTTCCTCCGCCATCCTTTCCGTCTTCGGTGCCTTTTTCAGCTTCTCCGCGATCTCTTTCGGACCCTGTTGCAACATAATCATCAGCGTCACGATTATCAGCACTATATATAATATCGCCATCACCGTCGGCGTAAACCACTGGCTGTCAATAAATATCTGCGCCAACCATTTACCAATCACCCCACCCAAATCTTCATTCGCCCCACTCAGCGCCCCAAAAAATCCCGCCAAGAAGAATATCACCAGCATCGACCCGCTCACCATCCGTCTCTGCCGCGGATCCGCCCGAAAAATCGAAACCCCTACGTACAAGAGTAAAACCGGCACGATAAACCACGCCACCGGCCCAATCAAAGCTTGTCCCAGTCGCGCCATCCCACCAAACACCGCCCCCGTCGCAAAGAAGTTCGCCGCGCCAAGCACCAGCGCAATCGCGATTAACAACAGGGCGATTACCTGCCGCCCGAGCGTGTTCTCCTGCACCGCTTCCTTTGGTGCTTCCTTCACACTCCGCGTGCTTTTAGCCTTTTTGCTACCTCGCTTCTTCTTGCTCACCCCATAATTATAACATAGCACCACACAGCGCGCCAGGGGACTATCCGTATAAAATGTGGTAAAATTAATCTGTTGGCACCATAGCTCAGCTGGATAGAGCAGAGGACTTCTAAGCCTAAGGTCGCAGGTTCGAATCCTGCTGGTGCTACCACAAAACATCACCAGAAAACATGGCCGGATCTAACCATACGTACAATAGCCGAAAGAGCATGGGGCCTTCGCCACTGTCTCGACCGGCTGGTTTACTACCAGCACTCTGTCTCAACCCAGCAACGAAGCACATTGGTGGAACTCATCTCTGCTATCGACCGCCACAGCACCCTATCTATATTTAACCGAAACCTTCATAGCCCATAGCGCAGCCAACGTCGGCAAACCTGCAGGCTTTTCCCTCCGCTGTGTCTACCCGTAGGGGGTGGGGAGAAAAGCGCCGCCCGCTTCCACAACTTCCCAGTGCCCGCCATTATCCGGGCCGATGCGCCTAATCTTACCTTCTTCACGTAGCTTGTTAAGATTCCACTTCACCCCATCTTCAGTTAGTCCTATAATCTCCGCCATTTCTTTGCGAGTAGCTGATGGATTATTCACTAAAACATCCAAGACTTTCTGGGTAGTTTTCTGGGTAGTTTTCTGGGTAGTTTCTGAGTCAATTTGCATGTCTCCGTTACGCAACCTATTCTTCTCGCCTAGCAACAAGTTACCGAAGAACATACGTAAATACTCCGTATTCTCATATACACCCTTTTCAAGATTATTGTAGTTCGCCCGGACAAGAGCATTGCGGAAGTAAACAGAGTTTTCATCAAACAACTCGTTATTCGCCTTGAACCCCAACGTTCGAAGGTACTTAATAACAAACACGGCTATAGTACGAGTATTCCCTTCAGCAAACGGATGAATCTGCCAAACGCCAGACATAAACATCATGATATGTTCGACTTTCTCCTGCTGCGTCAAACCCTTAAAACTAAACTCTTTCTCCCGACTGAAGTCATAATCCAGCGTTTCTTGGATACTATCTGCTCGACCGTAACTCACAGTATAGCCGTTCAATATGGGCTCGTCCTTGCTAATGTCGTAGTCGCGAATTTTGCCGGCGATTTCGTCGCTCAGCACACCATTGAACAGGTATTTGTGAATTGACACCAGTTCGGCCGGACTAAGAGCGAAAGTATTGCTACTCAGCAGCCTAGTGATGCGAGAAGAAACTTCATCGGCTTCCTGCTCGCCTCTCTCTATTGGAGTTTGAGCCGGGTTCTTCTTGTAATACTGGGCGATTCGTTCTGTTGCTTCATCAATCGAAATCTTGCCCTCAATGTTGTCTTTCGCAAGCTCAATCAGTTGCTTAGATGGCGTCAGCCCGTCAATTTGTTGCAGACCAATACCGACCCGCCAGTTCTCAACCTTCCTTAGTTTATCCGGCTCACCAAGTTTTTTGTATTCTCCGAAGTTGTCAGACTGGCTCACTACGCCCCCTTACCATTACCAGTTGAGACTCCTCGTTCATGAGGTAATTATACCATATCCTCCCCACCCCCTACGGGTAGACACAGCGGAGGGATTCGCCAAAAGCTCTGACATCATCATGAGTTCCGGCTCTCATGAATGTAGGTGCTAAATGTGCGAACGTTGTTCGTGTTGCCGACAAGAGCGAAGAAGTGTACCAGGTAGAAACTAAAGATTGACCCCATAGACCAAAGGAAGCATTGAACGCATCCGATGTGACAGTGGCGAAGGAGAGCCGGAACTTTATAAAGCCGGCGCTATAACAGAGGCGAGAAACTTTATAAAGTTTCTCCTCTCGCACTCACCCCTGTCAGATCGACCCAAATCCAAAACTTTATAAAACTTCTCTAAGGATAAACACATCGGACAGTGAATCCGGCGGCCTTATTGTTGCCGTTCGTGCCGGGGTTGACGTTCGTGCTGTTCACGGCCGTGTCCCAAGCGTTGGTAGCAGAGCTTAAGGAGGATGTCCACCAGTACGCGTACGAGGACTGACCGTTGAGATCGCCCGCCGCACTAGTGACGCTGCCGGCTGATACTGTACCAAAGGCCCCGCCACCAAGCTGGATACCACCCGAACCTACTGATGTACCAGCCGGCTGCCAGTAACCCATGAAGCCAGCATCAGTTGAAGTATTAGGGGCTAAGTTTGTCCCGCCAGTATTGAATGCTCCACTGAGTATAGCCCATTCATTGTTGCTGTCATTGCTGGCGCCGACCCGTCCTACAGGTATCCTCCAGCCAGCAGGGCAAATGGAAGTGCCGCCGGAACCAAGGCTCTCGCCACCTATGCCGCTTCCTGTTGCACCGACCACACCGGTAGATGCCATGTTGGTACCGGTGGTTGTGTTAGAAACTGCACTACAAGTAGGAGTGGTAGAATCGTCTAGCCCCATAGCTGCGCAGAAGTTGTAGAGCACCTGGTCGCCACAGATAGATTGCATAACACCAGTGCCGGTTGGAGTATCTGGTAGACAGGACGTGTTATTAAAGCCGGCACTGCTGTTGTTAGCGAACTGACGAACAGTTTGTCGGTTAGCGTTACTGCCACCTACTGGCCAGTCACCACCGCCTGGGTGTTCAATCAGGACACCAGTACTGGATGTAGTGGGAGTGCTGCCACTGAAGGCCGGCACCACATCCCCATAGGTATTATCCCCACCACCAGTATAAGCCAGATTATCCATCATCCAGCACTTGTTGTCGGGCATCTTTTTGATACGGTACTGTGTATTGTCTCTAGCATCAGGTAGGGTGATGATGTCTCCTACTGCAAGCATGTTACACTCTGCAGTAGTGAAGGTCTGCATAAAGACTATAGGGGCTTCATTGATGCTAGCAGTAAAGGTAATGGTGGAGGAGTAGGTACCAGCTGCAGTAGCTCCAGTAGGACGAACCCCAAACCTAACTGGAGTGTTCTGCTGGGTGTCGGTAGTAGGTAGGGTCTCTACGGACTTGATTAGGGTCTTACCTACAGGTACTCCGGCAAAGCCTATCGCACTAGCTGTGTTACCATTAGTACCACCACAGGCTGTAGGGCCTGTGTTAAAGCCATTAGCTATACCCTGCATCGTATCACCAGGTATACAGAAGCCCCAGGTGTTGTTCTGGGCTAGGACTGTACTAGAAGGAGATGCTATAGAGCCTGGCATTCTAGCTATCGTAGCACTAGCTGCACTATTGTATAGTCCAGTGCTGTCTCCCTGCATCGAGAGTGTATAGCCTAGGGTGCTGTCGGTAGTGACGTTGACGTTAACGCAGGCATAGTAGAGATTGCCGTTAGGTGCGACACTGCCTAGGTTCAGGCTGCCTCCGGCTCCGCCGGAGGCTGGGCAGTTGTAGGTACTAAAGGCGTCCCCTACGGTCATAGTTAGGCTGAAGTCGACCGTGGCACCAAAAGCTACTCCGAGTTCTGCAGGGCTCGCGTATGAGGGGACTAAGCGGCTGGCGATGCCAGCCGCTAGGGTGGTAAAGACTGATAGTATTACTAGGCCAGTTAGTATCTTAGTAGGCTGGAGGGATTTGGTGAGGAGGTTGGAGGAGAGTGTAGGTATGGAGGTATTATGCTTATACTTCTTGTTATACTGGTGGATTGTTCCTTTGGGGGAGTTGGTAGTATGTTTGTATGATGGGAGTTTGGTGGAGTGTTTGTTATTAGTAGAGTATCTAGCTAAACCAAGCTTAGAAGGACCCCCCCCCCAGTTGGGTGGGGGGAGGTATTATTAGAGTTAAGCTGTTTCATATTTAGAGCACCTCGTTTAGACCTTGTGTTAATCATTAATGCTTTAAGTTTAACATTAGCATGAGGGTTAAAGCAAGGGGGAGGGGGAAAGTTCCAAACCAAGTTGACTCTTTCCCTAAAACGTGTATAATAATATGTATTATCATAGGAGAAACATTGAACCATGCCAATCATTAAATCAGCCAAAAAGCAGGCGCGCGCAGACCAGAAAAAGAAAGCTAAAAACGATCGTATCAAGAAGCAGATTAAAGCTGCTTATAAAAAGCTAGTCAAAACTCCTTCTGCCGCAGCCGCTCAGGCGCTTCAGAGCGAATACGACAAAGCTGTCAAGAAGGGTCTGATCAAGAAGAACACCGCCAGCCGCAGGAAGAGCACCGCTGCCAAACTAGCGAGAACCGCTGGCGTCAAGGTCGAAAAAGCCACCAAGGCCAAGGTCGCCACTCCAAAAGCTCCAAAAGCCGCTGTTAAACCAGCCGCAAAGACAACAAAGCCAGCAGCTAAAGCTCCGGCCAAAACCACCACAGCCAAGAAGTCAGCCGCTAAAAAACCTGCAGCTAAGAAATAATCGCGTTCACGCGGTAAAAAAACTTACGCAGTAGCAACCACGCATCAACACCGGCCGTCTTCATCAGGCGGTCGGTTTCGTTTGCCATCTCCACCATCTCCCGCCAACCCTCCTCTGTCACCTTCCCGCGAAACTTCGTCAAATTTGACAACGCGAACGGATGCACCCCCAAGCTCTTCGCCAATTTCGCTGGCTGCTCATTCGTTAACACCACCGCACCCAAGTTATATAGCTGCCCACTCACCAGCGCCATCACCGCCACCGGCTCGCCGCCATTCATCCGCACCGCCTCCAAATCCTTATCCACTTGCGCCAGCCTCCCAAAAAGCGCCGACTCAAACAGCCTAAACACTGCCTTCTCATCTACTTTCGGCAACGCACACTCAGTAAACCGCACCGCCTTCGACAAGTCCTTGTACAACTTCCCCCGCTTGTCCACCTTCTCATCCCAAAACACCACCGTCTTCCCAGGCGACCCTAGCGAAGCCCACTTCAACAATTCCGCATGCAACTCCGGCCGCTTCATCACATCCTTCACCACAACCACCTCTTCCGCCGCAAACATCGACGGCATCATCAGCCGCGCCCAAAAATCCTGCTCGCCCACCACTTCCGCATCCACCACCAACTGCTCGCCCTCACCCACCAACCGCTCCACCGCTTTCGCGATTCGCACCCGATCATCCCCATAAAACCAACTGATCATTTCTGACAACAAGGACAGTAATGCGTTCCTCGCCCCGCGACTTTAATCTTCACAATCTCGCAACCGTCCCGCTCACACTTCGCCCCCGCCCGCCCATAAACTTTCGCAAACAGATCCAAATAATCCCCATAGCTCCCGTCCGACCGCCGATAATTCTTCATGCTCGACCCACCCGATTCCAAGCTCGCCTCCATCGACTTTTTCGCCCCTTCAATAACCCGACCAACTTCCGCCCGCGTCAAACTCCCGGCCAAACGTAGCGGCGACACCCTCGCATAATACAACGTCTCATCCGCATAGATATTCCCTAAGCCCGCCATAATCGTCTGATCCAAAAGCGCCGCCTTAATCTTCATCTTCTTGTGCCGCTGCAACTTTTCCGCCAGCTCCCCCACACTCATCACCCACGGCTCCGGCCCCAACTTCTTCACGAACGGTATTTCTTCCACTTTATCCGTCTCCACCCATTCATAAAACCCAAACTTCCGCTGATCATTAAAAAATAATTTTCCGCGTTCGAATTCAAAAACCGCCCGCGTACTTTTATCCGGCAACTCACCCACCCACGACGCCGTCGGATGCCCACCCGCCACCGTCCTTTTCTCAACCCCCTCGCTCCCCGAAACACCCAAGCTCTCCGCCCTATACACCAACTGCCCCGTCATCCGTAGATGAAACGTCAACGACCACCCATTATCAAAATCAATCACCAGCAACTTCCCAAAGCGTCTGAGCCGACAAACTTTTATAGGATTATTTTGAGGAGACTGGGGGGTCTTGCCATTGTCAAATGGCAAAGAGGGGGTCTCCCCCTGGCTGTTGTCTCCGAAAGATAAACCTATAAAAGTTTGCCCAATCAGCACTTCCGCCAACCCCCTTCTTATCGTCTCCACCTCCGGCAATTCCGGCACTACACATCTCCCCAACTGCGCCCGGTCTTCACATCCACCGCGAGCCGCACCTTCAGCTCTTTCGCCACCCCTTCCATCTCTTCTTTCAAAATCTCCGCCACTTTTTTCACTATCGCTTCCTTGCACTCCACCATCAGCGAATCATGTATCTGCAGCACCAATTCCGCATCCAATCCCTCCAACCGTTTATCCACATTTATCATCGCCCGCTTCATCAAATCCGCCTCCGTCCCCTGGATCGGCATATTCAAAATCGCCCGCTCAGCCGCCGCCCGTACCATCGCTGCCGGCGCGTGCAAGTCCGCCGCCATCCGCCGCCTGCCAAAATACGTCTCCACATACCCGTACTCCTTCGCAAAAGCCAGCGTCCTGTCCAAATACTCCCGAATCGGCTTCCGAATCTCAAAATACTTATCAATAAACTCCTTCGCCTCCGCCACCGGCACATTAATCGTCCGCGCCAGATTCTGCGGCCCCATCCCATATAATATCCCGAAGTTCACCACCTTCGCCACTTCCCGCTGCTCCTTCGTCACCTTGTCCATCGGCACGTCATAAACTTCGCTCGCCGTCTTCGTATGTACATCCAAATCTTTATTAAAATCAGAAATCAACGCCTCGTCATTCGCCAACACCGCCGCCAGCCTTAGCTCAAACTGCGCATAATCCGCCGCCACATAACAATACCCACTCGGCGCCACAAACGCCTCCCGCACCTGCCGCCCCTGCTCCGTCCGCACCGGGATATTCTGCAAATTCGGATTGCTCGACGCCAGTCGTCCGGTCGACGTCGCCACCTGCGAAAACGTCGTATGGATCCGCCACTCCTTATCCGCCAGCGCCGGCAACGCGTCCACATACGTCGAGATCAATTTCTTCGTTGCCCGATACTCTTCTAGCAGCGGAATTATCTCATGCGTGTCGCGCATCTTATCCAGTGCGTCCTTATTTGTACTCCTACCAAAATTCGTCTTCCGCGCCCCCGCCGCCACCAGCTTCAGCTTCCCATACAAAATCTCCGCCAACTGCTTCGGACTATCGATATTAAACTCTTCCCCCGCTTGGTTCTGAATCTCTTCCGTCAGCTCCGCCACCCGCTTCCCGAGGACCTTATGCAACTCCAAAAACTTCTCCGGATCAATCTTTAACCCCTTCCGCTCCATCTTGTACAACACCGGTATCAACGGAAAATCCAAGTTCGCCGCCACCCACTTCACCTTCGGCAGATCATTAAACGCTTCCCGCTGCGCACTAAACACTTCTTCTAAAGACCCTTCCGCCAGCCGCACCCCAGAATTCTTCAGCAAAAACCCCGCCACCGTCGTATCATAAAAGTCCACCCCACCACCAACCTCAATCTCTCCCAAAAGCTCCTTCACATCCTCCGCCACCACCAACCCATTCGCAATCTTCTGCCCCTCATACAGCTCCCCCCTCGGCGCCTCCACTTCCTCTGGCGCCTCCACTTCCTCTTCAGCTCGATCCACCTCGGATGAGGCACTAGAAGATGACTGAGAAGCGGAATGAGTCGCACTTGCTGAGGGTTGATGCCACTTTTCCGATAACTTCCAAAACGGCTCTAAGAGCGACTTAAACTGCAACCTCTCCAACTCCGGTATCACTTTATTCACATCCAGCCGCACCGCCATCGCCTTCTCATCAAACTCCACCGGCGCGTCAAACTGCAACTCCGCCAACTCCCGCGACACATGCGCCAACTCCTTCCCCGCCGCAAGTTTCTCCGCCAACTTCCCCTTCTGCTCCCCCGCGTGCGCCAACACCTCCTCCAGCGTCCCATACTTTTGCAGCAAACTCACCGCCGTCTTCTCCCCCACTCCCGGCACCCCCGGAATATTATCACTCGAATCCCCCTGCAAAGCTTTCAAATCCAAGAACTGCTCACATTTCAGCCCATATTTTTCCTCAAAAGCCTTACAATCAAACCGCTCCATCTTACTCAGCCCCGTCTTCTGCGCATAAAACTCAATATTATCACCAATAATCTGCAACATATCCAGATCCGACGACACCAAATCCACCTTCACACCGTCCGCAACCGCCCGCCTCGCCAAGCTCCCCATGATGTCATCCGCTTCGTAATCATCCAGCTCAATCAACGGCACGTCAAGCGCCTTCAAAAGCTCTAAAAGCACCGGGATCTGCGCCCGCATTTCATCCGGCATCTTCTGCCGATTCGCCTTATATTCCGCATAAATCTCTTTGCGCCGCCGGATATTCGTCCCCGATTTATCCCACGCAATCGCCCAATAATCCGGCCCCAGCTGCTTCAGCACCTCAATCAACATCATCGCCACGCCATACACCCCGCCCGTTGGCGTCCCGTCCGGCAAACTCAAACTCCGCATCGCGTAATACCCCCGATAAAACACACTCTTCCCGTCGATTATCACCAGCCGCTTCATATCTTATTCTACCACATTAGAGGCAAGAAAATACCCCTGTCAAACAGAGGCAACCCCCTTAAGTAAAGCCGCCCATATGGGCGGCTAGTGTAGCTGTTCGTTTTCTCTAAAACATCGTTTGCGAGTATCCGACACCACGAAGAAAGTTGCTGAGTGCTTGCTTGCGGTCAAAGTTTAGTTCGGGTAGCCCGTCAAGCAAGTCGAGACTATGGACATCCATCCACCGCATTTCTCCCATTTTTTCAGGTTCGCAAATTTTAGGTTCGCCTCCCCACCTGCGAATAAAAAAGTGGGCGGTGACATATTGTTGACCCGTAATGTTGTGCTTGCCGACATCGATGATAGTAGCAAACTCGACATCAACTTCGTCAAAAGTTATGCCGTATTCTTTTAGGGCAACGCGCTGAGCGGCTTGCATCAGGCTCTCGCCCTCTTCACGATGACCCCCTATCGTGTCCCACAGCCCGCAATCTTTTCGTTTGTAAAAAAGCGCTTGCCATAGTCGGCCGCCACCCTCGTCACGTATCAGATAGACCTGCGCCGCCGTGCGTACTGTAAACTTATCTGCCATGATCTCACCTCCAAAATGCTAATCAGGGCGTTTGCCCGACTCTAATGTATACTATATCATATTTATCAGATAGTTACTAGCCGCACTCCTCCTCCCCACCCCCTACGGGTAGACACAGCGGAGGGCTAGACCACTGAATTTGCCATGATCGGAACGTGCCAGGTCTGTCAATGTAGGACTGATCCACGAATAGCCGGGCCATATAGTTGATACATTAGATGACGTCCACCATATTGATCGCTCTGACATTACATGAAGCCCTGTGAGGCCTTGATTATGCAAGATAGCCGATCCGACAGTGGCGAAGGAGGAGCGCGGAGGCAGGTTCACACCAAAATAGCGGATGTTCTATATGCGAAAGGCGTGCGAGATACAGTTTCATTCGGAACGTCCCGGAGCTTGGCAAGCCGAGGTAGAAGCACATTTTAGTCCGTGGCGACGGATTAAAATGATGCTGTGTCCGAATGAAATTCTGTGCTCGGCGAGCCTTTCGCTAATACGTGAAGGAAGTTATTTTAGTACCCTTGCTTTCTCCGCCACTTTGTGCTATACTATATAGTATGCATAAGCAAAATCAGCCAGAGGTCCCCAACAACTCCCAAGCGCTAGCCCAAGACTACCGCAAAAAGGGCCTCCTCTCCCTCTCCGCTAAGTTCGAAAACGCCCGATATACCACCCCCGCCGCCTTCCTCAAAAAACTCATCCTCACCTACCTCCGAGGCGTCGCCAAGAAAAACGCTGCCGACTACAATCGCGCCCGCGTCTTCCTCTGGATCGTCCCCCGCAGCCATACCGCCCTCCTCGCCCTTCGCCTCCCCCTCCTCACCAAATGGCTCGCCATTTCCGAAGCCGACCTAAAAAACACCCAAACCCAAATCTACCAACAACTCATCAACCTCCACCTCTACAACGGCAAAATCTCCCACGCCCTCCGGCTCGCCCAAGACCTAGGCGAAATCCTCGACGAAAACACCTCGCACACCAACCTCCGCCCCTCCAAATTCATCAACAAAACGAAGCCCACCGGCAACACCGAAACCCTCTTCGCCTACTGCTTGGCCTCCGCAAAAATCTACCACCACCTAAACCAACTCGAACCAGCCGAACATTTCGCAAACGAAGCCACCGAAATCCTCAAAAATTCCCCCACCACAAACATCAGCCATAAAGTCGAACTCCAAACCCTAAAACTCATCCTCCTCATCACCCGCCACACCAAGAAACCAAAGCCCGCCACCAAAGCCCAAATCACCACCCTCATCAAACAAAACCAAAAAGACCTCGTTCACCCCGAAGTCACCGCCAGCACCAGAGTTTGGGCCGTCATTTGGGAAACCCAGGTAGGCATCCTCGAAGACCGCGCCGACTACGCTACCCTCATCCCCGTCCTCGAAACCCTCCCCAACCTCATCGCAAGCGAACGCCTCAAATACTACACCTGCGTCATGGCCTGCAACCTCAAACTCCTCGCTACAAAGGCCACCGAAACCGCCGGAACCAACGAAGCCACCGCCGCCCGCTTCGAGCTCAAAACCCTCCGCGAATTCCTCCGCCACCGCCCCGTCACCGACAGCTCCTACCTCTACGCCGAAGCCGACGCCAAAAACTTCAGCGCCGCTTACGTCGCCGTCGGCGCCGTCCTTGCCGCCCTTGCCCGCCTTGCCTTCAGCGAAATCCTCTCCTCCGCCCCCGGCATCTTCGCCACCTTCGCTTTCATCATCGCCAGCGCCCTCTTCTTCACCTGGCTCACCAAACACGCCTACCTCCGCCTAAAAGCCGCTCACTTCACCCGTCTCAACACCGACTACGTCCACTGGATCAGCCTCCAGCTCGCCCTAGAACCTATCCTGAGCAACCAACCTCTCTCCCCCGACACCGAGAGTCAGCTCCGCGCCGCCCGCCGCCACTTCAAGAAACACGGCTCCCTAATCATGGTCGACCGCTGCAACCTCCTCCTCACCCAAAAACCATCAAAAACCGCTCGGAGAGACCCCTCCCTCCACCTCATCACCCTACCTCAATAATTAGAGCTTCCAGAGCGAACTACCTCACCCGCCGCCCGCGGCCTTTTTCAACCGATCCATAATAGCAACCCCAAGACCTTCCTCCGGCACCGCTTCCACCACTACCGCCGCATAATTATTCGCATCCGCATACCGTAGCGCCGCGAATATATTCCGCGCGTACGCCTCCAAATCCCCCCGCCCAGCAACCAAAAACACCTCCAACTCATCCGGCCACGGCTCATCAGCAGATCCCATCACAATACAAAGCGGCCTCTCCCCATACTTAGCCTCCAGCTCCCGACCTTGCTCCAAAATTTCCGCCCGATTCCCCGCCAACCGCACCTCCCCTTTCGGCGCGTAATGTTTATATTTCATACCCGGCGCCGCCGGCCGTTCATCGCCCGCCGCCGACGAACAACCCGCCGACGAACAACCAACCTCCTCACCCAGCACCTCCCCAATCTCCGCCCCCGTAATAAACCCCGGCCTGAGAATCACCGGCCGCTCCCCCGACACATCCACCACCGTCGACTCCAACCCCACCTCAGTCGCCCCGCCATCAACCACCATCACTTCATCCCCAAAATCTTCCACCACATGCCTAGCCAAAGTCGGACTCGGCCGCCCCGACAGATTCGCACTCGGCGCCGCAATCGGCCGCCCAGCCGCCTTTATCACACCTAAAGCCACCGGATGAGCCGGAAACCGCACCCCAACCGTCGGCAGCCCTGCACTCACAATATCCAAAACCCCCGCCTTTTTCGGCAACACCATTGTTAGCGGCCCAGGCCAAAACGCCTCCGCCAGCTTCCGCGCGCTCGGCGTCCACTCAGCAACCCGCTCTAAATCAGCCAGATCCGCAATATGAATAATCAACGGATTATCCGCCGGCCGCCCCTTTAGCACAAAGATTTTCGCTACCGCCGCCTCATTCAAAGCATCCGCCCCCAGCCCATAAACCGTCTCCGTTGGAAAAGCCACCACCTCGCCACCCCGCAGATGCCGCCCCGCCTCTCTAGTCACGGCGCCAAACGTCTCTGTATCACGCGCGTCGGCCTTCACTAGCTCCCTCTACTAAAACTAAACAAACTTCGCATCCACTGCAACAGTAAACTACCGGTCATCTTTTTACCAAACAGTCTCGTCAGCTCGCCAGTCATCGCCTCGCTATCTTTACTTTCAGCAGTCCTAAGCGCCAAATCATAAATCTCATCCGGGCCTAGCTTCAGCCAGTAACCGTTTTCAATGAGCAACGCCAACACCAGAATCACCGCCGTCCGCTTGTTGCCATTCTCAAACCGATGATCCTTAATCGTCTGGTAAAACAAAACCGCTACCTTTTCCGCCGGAGTCGGATATAGATCCTGCCCACCGTACTGCTGAAAAGGCCGCTCTAAAAGCGTGGCCAGCTCTTTTACCGAACCACCATTGATTTGCCACATCGGCTCCTTACCCAAGCCAAGCATAATCGGCATCCCCTGTAACGCGAGTAGCGCAATCTCCAGGTCGAGCGGTTTCATGTGTCAGCGAGCTTCTTGATAGCCGAGCCGAAATCTTTGGCGATTTTTTTGACAATCTTATCCGCCCGGTCCTTTTTTTCCTTAGGAATTTCCTGTTCAGCCTTCAAAATCGCCGGATCTACTTGCGGCGCTTCCTTGACTCCTTGCTCAACTTCTGTATGCATACTTGAATTATACCATTATTACCTCTCCTCTACCAGATCCTCCCCACCCCCTACGGGTAGACACAGCGGAAGGTAAAACCATGTTGTTTCTGCTGTGTCGAGCTGATGTTTATGGCAGATGTTGACATCATATTCACCCCACCAGCATGTATGGCGGATACTACGGACGAACTGCTCCACCATACAAACAGGGACTGGTCTCTTAGCCCGCCACTAGTTGTATCAAAGATTCCCATAACGACAGTGGCGAAGGAAAACTTTATAAAGTTTCCTACCTCTGTTATATCGCTGGCTTTATAAAGTTCCGGCTTTCCTTCGCCACTGTCTCGTCGGGTCGCTTCGGTCCCGCGGCTGATAGTGGTTCAACCTACCAATCCACACGCATCGATCAGTGGAACTCTTCTCTCCAATCAAACATATCGGGAGGCTCCATAATTACTAGCTTAACGTCTAGCGGCCCTGGCGGCAGCGACTTTAAACGGTATGGTCTCTCCCTCCGCTGTGTCTACCCGTAGGGGGTGGGGAGTTAGTGCTAGGTTGGGAGGATATAGTTAGGTTGGGATAGGATAGGTAGGGGTAGGATAGGTTAGCAGCATCAAAGTAAGACTGGATAGAAGTATCTAAAACCCCCGTAGCAAGATTCGGAATCATGAGGAACGTCCCGCAGGCTGGCAAGCCGAGGGGGAAGAACGGATACCTCTGTGGCGACAGAGGTAGACGATTCTGTGTCCGAATGAGCCGAACTTGATGAGGGGGTTTTAGGGATCACTGTAGAGGAATTCTGTACCTTGGTGAGCCTTTTGCCTATCTAGCTTACACTTCGTGAGTGATTCTAGGCGAGTCTACGATTGCATATGTTATAATACTTGCAAGAAAGGGGTATTTATGAGCGATGCAGTGCTTATCACAATCATCGTCTGTATTACGATATTCTTGACAAGTTGCGCGGTAGCTGGTATCATTACCGGCACCAAAGTTGTCGAGTTCGAGTACGACAGCAAGAAAAAATCCAAAAACAAGAAATAAACCACACCCCAAGACCAACCAAGAACCCTGGTATAGCCCCGGCAACAACCTGGGCTACACTTTATTTATCTCAACCCGCACCTGCTCCATGGTGTCACGATCACGCACCGTCACCGTCCCATCCTCCAGCGTCTGAAAATCCACCACCACGCACCGCGGCGTCCCAATCTCATCCTGCCGCCGATAACGCTTCCCGATGTTCCCATTGTCATCCCACGCCACAAAACCATATTTCTTCTTCATCTTCGCAAACACTTCCTGCGCCTTCGCCACTAGTTCCGGCTTGTTCTTGAGCAGCGGCGACACGCACATCTTATACGGCGCAATCTCTTCCGGCAATTTCAGCACCACCCGGTCACCCTCCTCCACATACGCACTACACAAAATCGCCATAATCAGCCGCTCCGTCCCAATCGACGGCTCAATCACATGCGGAATCAGCTTCTCATTCGTCCCCTTCACGGTATATTCCATACTCTTACCGCTCGCCCGCTGGATATTCCCTAAGTCAAAATCCGTCCGATACGCTATCCCCATCAGCTCCGCCCGCCCCGTCGGATAATCAAACTCAATATCTATCGTCCGCTTCGAATAAAACGCCCGATCCGCATCCGGCACCTCGAGATCATGCGTCTTACTCTTCGGCAAGCCCAAACTCTCCAGCCACTTATGAAAATCCGCCACCCACGCTTCAAACAACCGCTCCCAAGTCCCCGGATCACAAAAATACTCAATCTCCATCTGATTAAACTCGCGGCTACGAAACACAAAATCTCGCGGACTAATCTCATTCCGAAACGCCTTCCCCACCTGCGCAATCCCAAACGGCAAATCCGGGTATATCGTATCCACCACGTTCTTATAATTCGTAAAAATCCCCTGCGCCGTCTCCGGCCGAAGATACGCAATCGACTCATCATCCTGCACCGGCCCCACATGCGTCGTAAACATCATGTTAAACATCCGCGCCTCACCCAGCTTATTTCCGTCCGGGCTCTTCAACTTCCGCTTCTGCACCACCTCCACCATCTCATCCATCGTCAACCCCGCCACGTCATCCACCCCAGCATCCTCGAGCAGATGATCCAGTCGATACCGCTTGCCATTCACCACGTCCTCAATCAGCGGATCCGCAAACGTCGCCACATGCCCACTCGCCTCCCACACCTTCGGATTCATGATAATAGCCGCATCCACCCCATACATGTCAGTCCTACTATCCACAAAAGTCCGCCAAAAGCTACCCTCAACATTCCGCTTCAACATCGCCCCGAGCGGACCATAATCCCACGTCCCGGCCAACCCCCCATAAACTTCACTACCAGCAAAAATAAACCCCCGCCGCTTGCACAGACTAACTATATTCTCCATAATACTCATAATTATACCACGAATCCTCCTTCGCCACCGACGAGAACGATGAGGGGGCAACAAACCTGCTATACTTATGCTTATGGATGACACAACCAAACCACCTCCAGAAGGTCTGCCCACCACCACGCCCATCAACACCCCCGTCCCAACAGCCTCGCCGCCAACACTCGAGCCACCGATCGTATCTTCCACACCACCAGTCAAATCCCATAAAAAACTCTACCTAATCATAAGCACCATAGCAATAATACTGTTAGCCGCCGGCATCGGCGCCTGGTTTTGGCTAGACAGCCGCGACAACGACTCACCAAGCAACAACATAGTTAATGGCAACGGAGATGACCCAGACAACGGGGGCGGATCAAACACAGGCGGAGGACCTGACATCGAAAACCACGGCTGGTACACCCTGACTAAGACTGCCGACTCCACTATTTTCACCTCTACCGCCCTTCGCATCTCCTTTAATTTTCCAAACAGCTGGACCGTATCTGATGTCACAACCGGCGCAGGTCACTCTCATTTAGAAATCCGACGCCCTGATGGCATAGAAATCTCCTACTCCGAGTACCCCGATGGGTTTTGGGGAGGCGGCACCTGCGCAGACGAAGAAGAATTCATCTTTGATTACTCTCCCAAACGACCTACGAGTATCCCAGGCTTCAACGTCGTCCTCGCAACCGAGCCAGAACGAGAGCCCTTCCTCATAGTGCTACCTAGCGAAATGACTGATACGCCTTACCTAACATGCCCAGGAAACATATATTCCTACTTATTCTCCCCGCACCCCGACACACACGTCAGTTTCGGTTCCGGCATACAAGACGGCCTACCAACCGACATTCACATCACCAACGAAATCATCAGCATCCTAGCCTCCCTCCGCAAAAACTAACCTCCTCCCCACCCCCTAGCCCAAGGTCAGACTCTGCCCATCTTATGTATCCTATCCAAGCCTGCATCCTCCCCACCCCCTACGGGTAGACACAGCGGAGTAGATAGCTACTTGATGTTATGCCTTCATGTGTGCCAGGCAGAACTTCCGTAATTGTACGCAACCATATGGAGGACGGAGCAGGAGGCACATTCAAAGAAGAAGCATGAAACACCAACAACATAGACATACTCGATGCCCCTCCCGGAGGATGAAACCACCCGCCCGAAACAGTGGCGAAGGAAATAAGAACGACCCCTGTTATAACAGGGGTGGGAGGATTAGAACATAGTTCTCTCTACTCTACAGTATAGCACAAGCGAAATGAAAAGTCAATAGAAATCCTCCTTCGCCACTGTCTCGAGCGATTATTTCTTCCCATCCCAGGGGCAATATACTCGAAACGATCGTAGCTTTTGGTACACCTCTTCAGTGCTCTCGGGGATTCAGTCGGCCTTTACGAGCTTACGTGGTAGCAGTGCATCCCAAATCTTTTTTGGCACAGATGCTTCATCTAGGAGGGAGGGCTTCTCCCTCCGCTGTGTCTACCCGTAGGGGGTGGGGAGGATAAGTTTACGCCGCTAGGCGACAATAAACAATTAAAAAGTTCGGGATTTACTCCCGACTTTTTAATCAAGTTAAGGAAGGAAGAAACCTTGGTTTCTTAGGGAAGCACCCTTCTCACCGCCGTCTCCGTCTCGAAATGCGGAATCCTCTCCGGCGGGAATCCATCCTTCACCCCCGGATTCATAATATCATTCGGATCAAACACCTGCTTTATCTTCTTGTTCTGCGCCACGATCGCCCCGTCCACCAGCCGATTCATAATCCCCGCCCGCGTCCTACCTTCCGGAACCGCCCCGCACACCGCCCCGCCGCACATCTTCACCAGCCGCGCATAATGCTGCAAGAACACCACCCGCTTCCGCTCATTCATATCCGGCCGCACCGACCACTGCCGAGTGAGCAGCGACCCAAAAAACGGCATCTCTGTCCCCACTTGCGCCCCCAGCCGGCTAAGCGCCCCCATAAACCGCTCCGTCTGCTCCCGCGGTATCACCACGTCATCACATATCGCCACTCGATGCCGCCCCGTCTCATTCAAAAACACCCCCATAACCTCACGCAACTGCAAAAAATCCTCATAGTTCTGCTCATCGCTCACTACCTTTTTCACGCTCTCCGGCGCCAACTTCGCCGCCTTTAGAGCCTTCGCCATCCGCTTATGCCGCTTCTCCTCGTCAAACCCGACCACCATCAACACGCCCTGGCCCCCAAGCTCCAAAAACTTCAGCGCCTTCCCCATCCCGTCCGCCAAATTCAACAACTTCATATCATACACGTCACCCACGCTCGGCTGCAACGGCACAATCCTCTCCGTCCACTCCAGCGCCTCCGCCCAAGTTTCAAAACTAACCGCCACCATCGTCGGCAACTCCTCAAAGTACTCCGTCCGAAAAATCACTTCCGTCATCACCCCCAGCGTCCCCTGCGATCCCAAAAGCATCGGCAATATCGAAATCGTCTTCTCCCGCTTCGGCACTTGATACCCAAAAGTCGTCTCATCATCCGTCCGCGGCTCACAATCATTTAGTAGCACCTTATAAATCTCCGCCAGCAGCCCCGACCCCGAAGCTATTTTTTCCGCCCTCCTCCGACTCACCGGCGCCGTACTCGCCACCGTCCCGTCTGCTAGCACTACCTCCACGTTCGTCACGTATCGCCCTAATCCGCCGTATTTCGCGCTCATCGGCCCGGTAAAGTTCTTCGCCAGCAACCCCCCCACCGTCTGATCATCCGCCGCAATCGGCAACGTCATCCCGTGTAGCGCCAACGTATTGTTCAGCTCCCGAATCGTCACCCCCGCCTGCACCCGCACCAACTTCTGCCTCGTATCAATCTCCAGAATCTTATTCATCTCCTCCCGCATACTCACCACAATCCCCTGCCCAATCGCCGCCCCCGTCTTATCTGTCCCGCTCCCCCGCGGCGTAATCCCCAGTTTAATCCCTTTGCCCGCCAACGACCCAGCAAACACCACCAGCTTCTGCACATCCCGCGTCGAAGTCGGCACCGCCACCATCTGCGGCAACATCTTCATCCCGCTCTGATCAGTCGAATACGCCTCGCATATCCGCCGACTCACGTACACCGCGCCAGTCAACCGTCTGTTCAGATACGCCGCTAGCTTCTTCATTCTGCCCAACCCATAAATCTACCTTATTATAGCACACCTCCTCACCCAAAAACACGCCTTATTTCTCCGCATCCACAATCTCTAGCCTCAAGTATTTATTGTACAGCCCCCGCACCACCTCTTGCTGCATCTGTCCAATCCGCATCGCCCGCTCCTCTTCCATCGCCCCAGCACTAAACGCAGTCATCGCCAGCACCGCCAATTTTTGCAGTTCCGTCACCACCGACCGAGCCTGCACCGCGCACGCCTCCATCGTCTTACAAGTAATCTCCAGCTCCACATAATGCCCCAGCGCCGCCTGTGTCGTTCTCAGCATCTCACTCCCCAGCACCGTCCGCATCTCCGACGGCATATCATCCCGAATCGTCTGCATCAGCGCCGCGTTCAACGCCACGAACTGCCGCACCAGCGTCCGATTACTCAGCCGATCCGGATAAAGCGCCGCCTCCACATCGCTCACCTTCTCCCCGCGCCGCTCCCACGCTTTAATTTCCTCTTCCTTCACCGGTTTCGGCAAACGCAACACCAAAAACGTGTCCTTCTGCACTATCGCGTCGCACTTTTCCAGCAATTTCTCCCGAATCTTTCCAAAGTTATCCACATGAAACACCACCGACCGCACTTTCCGCTTCAAGTTCGCATCATAACGCATCTTTATCTCTTTATTTCTTATCCCATACAGCTCATCCAAAAACCAAGCCGTCCGCTCATACCCCGTCCAGTAAACCCCGCTCCTCCGAAGCACGATAAACCCCAAGTTCGTCGCCTCAAACTTCAACAAATCCTGTTGCGTTTTCACCCGCGACAAACCTTCGGGAAGTACTTTTAGCTCGCTGTCACTCTCATCGTCCACTCGCCCTCCCCCTTAGTCCGCCGCTGTCGCAAAGAAAATATCGTAGTAGGCGCTCACAACACCCGCTATTACCACGAATTGGATGTTTGCATTCACCCACCCCACGATCTCCTGCGTCAACGCATCAAATGTCACCCACTGCCCGGCTACCGGCGCCGCCAAAAGCACCAGCACCGCGGCAAATATCACAATCTGCACCAGATGTATCAGCCCCACCCGTCCCGATTTCGACTTAAAATAAAGCAGCAAAGGCACGCCCGCCACCAGTATCAAGAAGATCACGCTCGACACGATATCTTGCGCCAGCCCATCGACATTTTTCATCACCGTCTCCGTCAGCCAATCACCAAAAGTCTGATGTACATACCCACCGGCAATCACTGCCAGCATCGCCGGTCCTGAATGCCGGTGCGCAAAAACCATAATCGCTACTATGATAGCCAGCACCACAAAAACCGTCATATTCTTATCTTATCACAGCTAATGCACCAAGCACAACTTGCTTTTGCTTCAAGCCTGCGCTATAATAGATGTATTACACCTGACAATTCCGGCCGAAAGGGCGGATTTTTCAGGATTAATGTATAGGTATAATCATTACACGAAAGGAACAAAATGGAAACACTAGATTTAAAACAAATGATCCCTATGGTCAAAATCCTCGCTGACGAGAAGAACCTCAGCGAAGAGATTGTGCTCGCGGCTATCGAAACCGCCATCGCCGCCGCTTGGCGCCGTGAACACGGCGAGCGCGAACAAAACGTCCGCTCCATACTGGATGTCAACAGCGGCACCGCCACCGTCTACGTCATGCGTGAAGTCATCGAGGACGAAGTCGGCTACATCCCGGCCAAAGAAATCCCTCTCGCCGAAGCCAAAGCTCTCAAAAAGGACGCCGCTATCGGCGACATCGTCGAAGAAAGCCACGAAGTCTCAACCCTCGGCCGTATCGCCAGCCAAACTGCCAAACAAGTTCTCATGCAAGCCCTCCGCGAAGCCGAGCGCGAAGCTGTCCTGGCTATGTTTGAAGATTCCATCGGCACTATCATCAACGGCCGCGTCACTCGTGTCGAGCCCAAAATCATCCGCATCGACATCGGCGGCAGCGGTAGCGCCATCATGCCCATCTCCGAACAAATCGAGGGCGAAAGGCACCGCGTCGGCGAACAACTCAAAGTTTACCTCAAAGGCATCGAACGCGACGAGCGTGGCGTCGATATGATCGTTTCCCGTGGCGCCAAAGAATTCATCGACCTCCTCTTCCGCCAAGAAGTCCCCGAACTCTCCAGCGGCAGTGTCAGCGTCAAGGGCATCGCCCGCGAAGCCGGCCGTCGCACCAAAATCGCTGTCGCCAGCGAAGTCCCCGGCGTTGACCCGGTCGGATCATTCGTCGGCGGTCGTGGCGTCCGCGTCCAAGCCGTCCAAAACGAAATCGGCGACCGCGAGAAGATCGACATCATCGCCTGGAGCGACAACGTAGCTGAGTTCATCCGCGCCGCTCTCCAGCCCGCCGAAATCAGCAAAATCGACCTCGACGAAAAAGCCAAACGCGCCAAAGTCTACACCACCGAAGACCAGCAAGCTATCGCTATCGGCCGCCAAGGCCAAAACGTCCGCCTCGCCTCTCAGCTCACCGGTTACGACCTCGACATCGAAATCCTCGAGAAAAAGGCCAAGCCCAAGACCAGCAAAAAAGCCGAAGACTCTCTCCTCTCCGCCATCGCCAGCGCTAAATAAATGCTATACTAGCTAAATGAAGAATAAGGGGCTAGCCTACAAAATCGTCGCGTTTACCGCCGGCTTCGTCCTAATGATTTTCGAGCTAGTTGCCGCCCGCCTCCTCGCCCCCACTATTGGCGCTTCCATCTTCGTTTGGACTAGCGTCATCGGCGTCATCATGGCTGCCCTTGCGTTAGGCTACTGGTATGGCGGTCGCGTCGCCGACCAGCGCAACAATCCTCTCGACATCGTCTGGCTCCTCCTCGCAGCAAGCGCCGGCATCGTCTTCGTCCTTATGGCCGGAAGCCTCATCATTGACCTTTCCGTCGCTATCTTCAAAGACGCCCGCTGGCAAGGCCTTACCGCCGCCCTCCTCCTCTTCGCCCTACCCAGCTTCATCCTCGGCATGGTCAGCCCCTATCTCGCCAAAATGGCCATCACCTCCACCGAAACTTCCGGCAGTTCAGTCGCCAACCTCTCCGCCATGAACGCCATCGGTAGCATCCTCGGCACTTTCCTTACTGGTTTTGTCCTCTTTGGCCTCATCGGCGGCGACGTCACGCTTGCCTTGCTCGTCGCCCTCTCAGCCGGCATTAGCTGGCTGCTCGTCACTAAAGACCTCTGGGAAGTTCGCCTCGTTTTCTCCATCGCCCTCGTTGTTGTCGCCGGCTTCCTCGTCTGGCGCTCCAGCGATTCCGATACTATAACCATCGACACCGCCACCGCCCGCTACTTAGTCGTCTCCACCACCTGGGAAGATCGCGACATCACCGCCCTTCTCAGTGGCCCGCACGGCATCCAGTCCGCCGTCTTCACCGACGGCTCCGGCGAGCTCGTCTTTTGGTATCAACATCGGGTCGCTGAAGTCTTCCATAGCAGCATGTCCGACATCGAAGCCCCCCCCCGCATCCTTATTTTGGGTGGCGGCGCTTTCAATCTCCCTGACTACTTCGCCAGACAATACCCCGATTCCACCATCGATGTCGTCGAAATCGACCCCAAGCTCCAGACCATCGCCGAAAAACACTTCGGCTTTGTCCAACACGATAACATTAATATCTACGGCGAAGACGCCCGCAGCTTCGTCCGGAGTAAAGCCGACACCAAGCAATACGACTTCATCATGGTTGACGTCTCCAAAGACATCGCCATGCCCTGGCAGTTCGTCACCCGCGAATTCGGCGATCGCCTCAACCACCTACTCGACGACCAAGGCGTCATCGTCGTCAACCTCATCGGCGCTCAAGCCGGCAATTGCAGCCGCCTCTTTGATGCCGTCTACGGCATTTACGCTCGCCATCTACCCAACCGCTACATAGTCCAACAATTCCCAGGCGATCATACCATCACCAACATCGAACTTATCTTCTCTCGCCGCGCCCTCACCTTCGACGAGACCAGCAGCATCCAGCCGCTCCAGCGCGCTATCGGCCGCGTCTACACCGACCGCTTCGCCCCCATCGAGCACATGCTCCTCCAATGCAAAAACTAAACAGCAAAAGCGAACGGTCGTCTTAATCCCGTTCGCTCTACATCACAATGTATTCATTCTAGCCAAGCTCGCCTTCTGTATCCCGGGTTCGTCACCACTGTCACCAGTGCTTCCACCCAGCGCTCGCGAAACCTGCCTTTCCGTGCTTCTCCTCTCGCTATGTCAATCGCCTCGTCCTGAGATCTAGCCTTCTCATGTGGCCTGTCGCTCGTGATAGCATCGTACGTATCTGCAATACCGGTAATTTCTGCCAGCACATCTATTTCGTCTCCCTTGAGCCCCTTCGGATAACCTGACCCGTCTCTCCGCTCATGGTGCTCGCCGATGATGCTTATAGCTCTCGGGCTCACATCGTCCAGCATACTGGCTCTTGCCAGGTACACGCCAAACTCCACATGTGTCTTAACCTGGTCCATTTCCGCCGCCGATAAATGCCTCGGCGCGCTAATCAACTGTTGGATTCCCTCACGTACTTTGCCAATGTCGTGCGATCCGGCTCCTACCGCCAAAATCTTAATGTCTTCGTCTGGCAATCCGCCCACTATGCCCATACAAACCGCCAGGATTTCTACTTCACGCATATGGTCGTGCCAGGCCGACATCCCTTCCATTACTTCTTGATGTATGCCGTCGCGCCGATTCAAGAATCTCTCCAAGCATCCACCGCTAGAGTACATTGCCATAAAGGTCTCTGCCAGAGACAAACTACCCACATCTTCCACCCCCTTCCTATAGGATATTTTTGGTCTTTATTGTAGTCGATTGTGTTTATGTTTGCTTTGCAGCTACTCTCATTATACCAGCATTAGAGCGTAAATCAATACCTCGCACCGTGGTAAAAGCGATATGCGATAAAGGCGATATTTTACAGCGGGATCAACCAATACATAACCAGCGCCACTATCAAACCAAGAATACCACCGGCCACGACTTCAATCGGTTGATGTCCGAGGAGCTCCTTGAGATTATAGCCGAGTTTGATGCCGTGTTTTTTCTCGAGTTTACCAGCAAGAAAGTTGATCGCCTCGGCCTGTTGGCCGGCGGCGCGACGAATCCCCACCGCGTCATGCAACACCACTAGCGCAAGCACCGCACTCATCGCAAACAACGGTGTCCGAAAGCCGTCATACAACCCCACCGCCACCATCAGCGAAACCGCCAGCGCGCTATGCGAACTCGGCATGCCGCCGGTACTGTATAGCAACGTCTTTTTCCAAGATTTCGTCCGCCAATAGTTGTAAAAGGTCTTTAAAACTTGCGCCAAGACCAGCGCGACCAGCGCAATCATAAAATAACGGTTGGCCAGAATGTCAACCAAAATCGAAGGTAGCATACTTGCTAGTAGTATACCACACCCCCCAGAAGTAAAATTATTTTGGTGCCCGGAACTGGACTCGAACCAGCACATCTGTAAAGACACTAGCACCTGAAGCTAGCGCGTCTACCAATTCCGCCATCCGGGCATGGCTAGACTATATCACATTGTCGGATGTTTTGCCAGCCCTTCGCCACCGCTGGGTACATCAGCCAACATGTCAACCAACGTGATATAATCAGTTCAAGTATGAGCGATTTAAACATCTTCTACTCCCGCCTCGCGATGGTCGGCATTATCATGCTCCTTGGTCTCTTCCTCGGCAAAATCAGATGGATCTCCGAAAGCACCAACAAACAACTCATCAATATCCTCCTGCTCGTTGCCATGCCGGCCGCCCTCTTCAGCGCCTTCCCCGCCGACTTCGACCAAGCCGCCCTCAGCAACTTCCTTTTCGGCCTCGGCGCCGGCGCCCTCGTCCTCGGTGCCCTCGCCATCCTCGGCAAACTCCTCTTCAACAAACACACCCTCAAAAACACCTCCCGCTACTCCCGAAACGAAAGCCAATTCGCCCTCATCTTCAACAACGCCGCCTTCCTCGGCCTCCCCCTCGTCCTCACCATCTTCGGCCCCGAAGCCATGATGCCCTACTGCGGCTTCATCATCCCCTTCAACCTCGGCCTCTTCGGCTACGGCGTCTACCTTATGCAAGGCAAATTCGATCGCAAACTCTTCATTAGCACCCTCTTAAACCCCAACATCATCGCCGTTGCCCTAGGCGCCGCCTTCTTCATCCTCCCCGTCGCCCTCCCCGAAATCCTCACCATGTCCGTGTCCTCCGTCGCCGGCATGATGACTCCGCTCTCTCTCATCTGCATCGGTTACATGCTCTCCCGCGCCGACCTCAAAAAACTCATCAAAAAGAAGCGCCTCTTCATCACTGCTCTCGTCCAACTCACCATCGGCCCACTCGCTACCTTCGGCATCCTCTATCTCCTCGGCGCCCCCGCCGACGTCAGAAACATCCTCGTCCTCATCCAAGCCCTCCCCACCGCCACCAGCCTCGGTCTCTTCGCCGAAAAATACGGCGGCGACCCCATCTCCGCCTCCGAACTCGTCGTCATCAGCACCATCCTCTCCATCGTCACCTTACCGATCATGCTCGGCTTCCTCATGACCTGGTAAGTTCACGGCAAACGCTCCCTCCCCACTGCTGTTGGTGTAGAGTAGAGTTATGCCCTCCTGGCCTCCTTGTCTGTCTTGCTCATGGTTACTTAGTGGGGATGGTCTAGTCCTTTTTGGCTTACTTAGGGTTAGTTAGGGAGGGAAGGGTCTTTTTCTTTACTCTACTTCTTGTTCCTTTTGGTTAAGCAAATGACTAAGCAGATCCTCCCCACCCCCTACGGGTAGACACAGCGGAGGGAGAAGGCAAAATGTCTTTGGCCGTTGGCGTGTTGGCCCGGTCCAGATTGCGCGTTAAACACATTCGTGAGGGAAGCGTTGTCGGCTGTGCTTAGTGACGCATCCCACCAATATGATTGCATGGACTGCTCACGGACGCCAGAAAAGGGCTGAAGCCATGCCGACGTGACAGTGGCGAAGGAGGAGCGACTTTATAAAGTCCTGGCTTTCCTTCGCCACTGTCACGGACGGGATGCTACGTCCTGGTAATGGCCTAGAGTACCTAAACGAACGAGCTCACTGGTTCGTTCCCTCTGTCGCCTCTGGAACGGTTGCTTCATATACACGCCTGCTCCACAACACCATAAACCCCGGTACACGTGACGCTACAGCAAGCTATCTTGGTCTCTCCCTCCGCTGTGTCTACCCGTAGGGGGTGGGGAAAATAAGCATGAGCCGTATAATATAACTTTTTGGTGGACATTTCTTGTCACCTCTGTTGATAAGATATTCTTTTTTCACTTTTTCTGATCTGAGCAAACAGGGGTGAAAAATCAGAAGGGTTATGCTTTTTCTCTAGAAAATTGGGTGTATAGTGGGGTCATGGTTAGTAAGATTCGGTCGGCAATACCGCTGGGATACGGCGGCAAGATCATCGAGATAGAGGGCGATGCCAGTAATGGCCTGCCCGGGTTTAGCATAGTCGGAATGGCTGCTAAAACTGTCGAGGAGAGCCGTGAGCGAGTCAGGAGTGCTATAAACAATTCCTTGCTCGACTTCCCTGCTAAAAAGCTAACAATAAGCTTAGCGCCGGCCGAACTAAACAAGGAAGGCGCAGGGCTTGACCTCCCAATAGCTCTCGCCATCCTAACCATATCGGGACAGTTACCGGAGGCGGCGACTTCCGGTAAGTTGTTTGTGGGTGAGCTAGCGCTCGACGGCCTAGTTCGCCCCGTTCCAGGTATCATAAACGTCGTGGAGGTAGCTCGAGATGCGGGTATAAAAATTGTATACATCCCTACGGAAAACGTTGAGGCGGCGAGTTTGGTCGATGGCGTTGAGATCAGGGGTGTAACAGATCTAAAAACATTATTTCGGGAACTGATAGGAACGCGCGTAGAGACGGCAGACATGAACGCCAGAGTGGATGCAGGCAGGGTGATAAAACCGCAAGAGAAGAAAAAGCCGCATGTATGGCTGGACAACATCCATGGGCAGGCGGAGGCGAAGCGGGCGCTGACAATTGCGGTAGCAGGAAGACACAACATCTTGCTATCAGGGCCGCCGGGGGTAGGGAAAACCATGCTGGCGCGGGCGGCGCTAGGGCTACTACCTCCCCTGCTCCCACAGGAAGTAGTTGCCGTATCGAAGCTTCACAGCCTGATAAGGCCACAGCCACTATCTACGGAAAGGCCGTTTCGGGCGCCGCACCATACAGCAAGTGTGGGGTCGCTGATAGGCGGCGGAGCGAAAGCAATCCCAGGTGAGATAAGCCTGGCGCATTTGGGGGTTTTGTTTCTTGACGAGCTACCTGAGTATCCACGTGCTTTGCTAGATACACTGCGACAACCGCTGGAAGACAAGGAGATAACGATAACAAGGGTGAGTCAGAAGTTGAATTATCCGGCGGACTTTATGTTGATCGCGACAAGAAACCCATGTCCGTGTGGGTACTTGGGTGACCCAGAGCGTGAGTGTAGGTGTTTAACAGGTCAGATACGAGCGTATCAGAAGCGGGTTTCGGGGCCGCTACTGGATCGGATTGACCTGTTCGTCGATGTTGAGAGGGTGGATACGAACGAGTTGGTTGCAGCTACTAAGAAGGCCGGGGGCGGAGAAGAGGCGCTCGAACAGAGGCGAGCGGAGACTCTAATAGCGCAAGCGACAGCAAAACAAAGGGAGCGACACCCTTATCTGTATAACAGCGGGGTACCTAGCCACTCGATAAAAGAGCTGGGTGTGGCGCCAGGAGCGCTAGATTTACTACGAAGAGCAACAGAGAAGCTAAAGTTGTCGACTCGAGCGTATTTTCGGGTACTTAGGGTGGCGAGGACGATTGCGGACTTAGAAGCAGGAGACGAGATTGGCGACGAGCACCTGCTAGAAGCGTTGCAGTATCGAGAAAAGACGGGTGGGGATGATGGTTAAACGGTCCATGGCTATGGGTAGACTTGCCAAAATACCCCTAAGAACCCCTTGTTTTTCTGGAATAGTCTGCTACAATAATAGGGAGCAATGGAAAGGATCAGCAATTAGCGACCGGGTGCGTATCAACCAGGATATTAGGTATCCTGAAGTTCGTGTCATCGGTGCTGACGGCTCGCAGCTTGGCATTATGAGTTCGCGTGACGCCTATATGATGGCGCGTGATCAGGGGGAGGACCTCGTTGAGATTTCGGCGAACGCTAAGCCTCCGGTGGTGAAAATCATCAATTACGGGAAGTTCCAGTATCAAAAGATGAAGGAACTATCCAAAGCGAGGAAAAATGCTAAGAGTAGCGAGTTGAAGCAGATTCGGCTGGGGCTCAGGATTGGGGATAACGACCTCAACATTAAGATTAACAAGATTCGCGAGTTTCTGGCGGATGGCGACCAGGTGAAAGTTACCCTGCTCTTCAAAGGGCGGGAAATGGCACACAAAGAGGTTGGCATGGCGCTGGCAGAGCGGATCATTGGAATACTAGCTGACGAGGCGACGGCCGATAAGCCAACGCAGGCAGGTAGGAATCTGAGCTTCGGACTGCGAAGAAAGAGTAAATAAGGAGAGAAATGCCCAAAATTAAGACCCATAAAGGGACGGCGAAACGGATCAAGGTGACCGCTAGTGGCAAGCTGGTGCGAGAGCGGGCGTTTGGTAATCATATTTTGTCAAAGAAGAGCCAGAGGCGGAAGCGCAATATGGCTACGCCGGCGGTGGTTGGTGGGAAGAGCCGCTTGAATATCAAGAAAGCACTAAACATTTAAGGAGACATCATGCGCGTTAAACGAGGAGTACCGGCACGCAAGAAGCACAAAAAGATTTTGAAGGCAGCTAAAGGCATGCAACACTATCGCACCCGAAGTTTTCGCCTAGCGAAACAGGGTGTAATTAAGTCTCTACGATATGCGTATCGAGACCGACGAAACAAGAAACGCGACTTGCGCTCGTTATGGATTACGCGAATTAACAACGCGGCACGCGAGCTAGGCACTACCTACAGCAAGCTGGTGGATGGTCTAGATAACAAGAACATCGCTCTAGATCGCAAGATGCTGGCTGAGCTGGCGGTGAGTGAGCCGAAAGCGTTTGAAGCCGTGGTAAAAGCGACTAAATAAGTCATCCGTTAGGATAAAATAACCCCGCTTCTGGCGGGGTTATTTGGTGGGGTTATTTTATACCTTGTGTGATATATGCTAGTCGATTTTTGTGTAATCTTTGTCGCTTATGGTGTAGCGGCGGCGGTTACCGATGGTGCGCATGGCCCAGTTGGCAGCGAAACCGATGCCAGCCAGAGCGAGGAAGTATAGCACTCCAAAGGTGGTGAATTGTGGCAGGGTATCGGTGGTGATGAGGGCGATGAGAGACGCGCCTACGCCCATCGAGGTTATTACGGCCAAACTTTCGACTGAGCGCTGGGTTACCTCTTGTTGCAATCCGCTGAACAGGGAGCGGGCGTCGGCGACATAATTGGCGGTCATCTTCCAAACGTGTTGTATATAGGATAAAGTGTTGGCTAAAGCTTCGTAGCGATATTCCATCACATCAAGTACGTCTTGGAAGTCGGGGTCTTTGAGGGCAAGTTTCTCGCGCGTGCGGAGATAAGAACCCATTTGGTTGATGCGGCTGTCTACTAGATTGATGGTTTTGGCGATGTCGTCTAGCTCGGCGGAGAACTCGACGATCTCACGACCGCGGATGTTCTGTTTTTCCTTGAGCTTGGCAATCTGACTCCAAATGATGCGGTGAAGATCTAGATAGCGATGCAACTGGCCTTTAAACTCGCGGATGAAAATCTGCTCTTCGATGTAGTCCTCTACCCTATCCTCAGACTTGATCTTGTTGTTGATGAAGTAGTATTTTTCACCCCGCAAGATGTCAAAAGACTTGCCGGTATGGCTATAATAGCGCTGTTGATCGATGCCTTCCATGAACTTTTGCATGGCTTTTGGCTTGGCGTCGTTTAGGACGATGAAGTAAGGGTAAACAGTCTTGATGTTGGCCAACTCCTTGGGGACGGGGGCGCCGAGGCTGAAAATGTAGCTGAAGGCCGGTGAGAGGACATTCTCGTAGTATTTGGTCAGGGTGGTGATTTGGGCGTCCATAGACTTGGCGTCTTTTGGCTTGCCAGAGAGTACGATGAGGCCGTCCTCAAAAATCTTGACGGTGATGTCGTCCTCCGTGGTGAACTCGACACGTTCGAAGCCGTCTACGATGTAATCGAGCTGCTTTACGTCCAGTGATTGCTGTAATTTCTTAAGCTTGTCCGGATCTAGGGCTTTAAGGAAACTCTCGCCGTTCTTGAGAAGGTTATAGACCTCGGTGAGGTGTAGCATAGTTCGCTGGAACCATCCACCTATATAGATTTTTTCTATTTGCATCGCGCTCTTCACCTCCTAGTGCTTTTGGTTATTTTAGCACATCCGACGTGGGGGCGGAAATTAGAGAAGACCAGCGGGGGCTAGTCTTCTCTAATAAGTTCGCCGATAAGCCGGGTTCTGTCGTGAGCGATCATCTATCTAGGCCTAGGGTTGCTCCTAGGCTCGAGCGGTGGTCGAATGCCAAAGCGGGCCGCCTGTTGACACTCTCCTTGCAGCGGATAGGGTTTACCATTCACCTATGTCACCATAAGCGATTGTGCGCTCTTACCGCACTCTTTTCACCCTTACCTCGTAGTCTTACTTTCGCAAAACAGATGAGGCGGTATAGTTTCTGTGGCACTTTCCCTAAGGTCGCCCTCGGTCGCCGTTAACGACTATCCTGCCCTTTGCTGCCCGGACTTTCCTCTTGTAAAAAACAAGTGATCGCTTAGCGAACTCCCTGTAATTATACCATGTCTAGCTCGCTAAAGCTCGCAATAAAGCAGACAAAATGTCATTTTGATCTGCTTTATGCCTAACGGCGTTCGCTAGCGTTCACGAGAGAGTACTCACTAGGGTTTGCTGGTGCGGGCGTCGAGGATTTTGTTGACCTCAGAATCGGCGGCAGCGTTCTGGCTACGGGGGATGTGATTAAAGATGTGGTGCTGGAAGTGATGGAGGATTTCGTCGATCTCGTCGGTGATTTCCCAGAGGTCGCGGTTTTTGACTTGGTAAACGCCGTTCATCTGTGAGACGACCATGAGGCTGTCGCAGAAGAAGCTAACACTCTCGGCGCCAAGCTCGCGGGCGACTTGGGCGGCTTTCTTGACGGCGAGGTACTCGGCCTGGCGGGAGTTGGCCTGGCCGATGAATTCGCCACCGCGAGCGAGCTCCTTGCCGGTGTCGCTGACAATGTGCCAGCCGATAGCGGCGGGGCCAGGGTTGCCGCGGGAGCCGCCGTCGGTGTAAACCATTACGCTCCGCTGCCCCCTCGGTTTGCTAACCTCTGAGGCGTTCCGAGGAGATTGACCGGTATCAACCGCTTTGTACTTACCTTCTCCTGACAAGATGCGGAGGAGAATAGAGGTAGCTTCATCGAGGTTGGTACGTGGGAGGTCGTGCTCGGGGACGAGTTGGTAAGAAGAATAACGAGGGCTGAGACGGATGGCTTCAAGAGGTGCATCGACACGATAGACAATGAAAAGGTTGTAGGCGGAACTGCTGGTGCGGAGATCGCTGGCGGCAACGACGTCGATAAGGGCTAAATGCTCGGCTGTAACACCGAGTGAATCCGCGAGAACCCGAACCATGGCGTCTTCGGGCTGTTCGCCGAGGAGGATTTTGCCCATGGGGAGTTCCCAGCTGGGTGGCTCTTCGAGGCGACTGGGAAAACGCTCGAGCAAGAGGTGCGTGTACTCACGCTCCTCGCCCATAATCGCCACCACCCTAATGCGCTGCTTCATAATAATAACAAGGGGCTGACTGGCAAGGCGTGATTTTCTCCGTTATAAAACGGTGGGTATGTTTGCAAGTAGTCCGAGGACTGCTATATTAAACCCCCTGATCACGAATTACTGAGAAAATCAGTAAGCCAATCAGCTTACTTTTATCTTACACAATAAGCTGAAATAGGTCAAGCATAAGTTGCATGACCTGACCGATAACGACCCAGAGAATGCCCCCGGCGAGGAACACAATGAGGAGGAGAATGATGAAGCCATAACGCTCGAATTGTTCCATGCCACGGCGGACGAAATCGGGGGCGATGGCGTAGAGAATGCGGGAGCCGTCCAGGGGTGGGATGGGGAGGATGTTGAAGGCCATGAAGGCAAGGTTGACGCGGGTAAAGAGGACGAGAAACTCGCCGAGAAGGGAGGGTGCGCTAGGGTTGGCGAGCCAGGAGCCGGGGAGAAAGGAGAGGAGGAGATAGCCGATGAAAGCTAGGACGAGGTTGGTGGCGGGGCCGGCAAGTGCGACGAGGGCGAAGCCCCATTCGCGGTATTTGAGTCGGGAAGTGTCGATAGGGACGGGCTTGGCGCCGCCGAAGGCGACCCCTGTTGTTAAGAGCATGATAATGGGCATAGCGATGCTCATGACGGGGTCGAGGTGGCGGCGAGGGTCGAAACTGAGCCTGCCCTCCTCTTTTGCGGTGTCATCGCCGAGGGCGTAGGCAGCGTAGCCGTGAGCGATTTCGTGCAACGTCATACTGATGAGGATGACGAGAAGAACTAGGAGAATCGTGAGTGCCATAGCATCTAGTATACTATACAATCGTATGCTCGCCCAGCGGGCTCAGGCATTATCCTGCCATGAAGATGCCGATGACGGTCATCCCTAGGCCGATGCCACCGAGTACGATACCTAGCCATGCCCTGTTCTTGTTTTGGCCCTTGGAAAGAGCGATCACACCTAGTACGACTGCTAAGATCTCAAGAACGAACGATGCGAGGTACATGTTCTCATCGACAGAACCACCCAAGATATCCGTACCGATTGATATTAAACCGGCTCCTGCCGCGAGGTTGGCAAGCAAATCGTCCTTAAAGCTCCTCTTATCTTTGGTTGATGCCTCTGATTGTTCTGCGTTTTTCATGTCTTGCTCAGCCATTTCTTTATCCCTCTTAATTAGTTGCTAGACCCATTCTACCACATTTATGGATTAGAAGGGGTGAGAAGGTAGTTTACTCTTGACTTTATGGGGAAAATCAGATAAACTTTATCTATTATGGCGATATGTGAAATTACGGGGAAAGGCAAGCAACACGGACACAACGTGAGCTTTTCGCAGCGACGGACCAATCGAGTGTGGAATCCGAACATCCAGAAGAAGACACTGATTGTAGACGGGCGCAAGGTGCGGCTGAACGTGTCGGCAGCGGCGATTAGGACTCTGAAGAAAAAGGGTCTGCTCGGCAAGAATATCGAGACTAAACCTGCTGCAAGCAAAGCGGCTTAGGCTCTATCAGGCTAAAAGAAAGCGACGAGGGTTCGTCGCTTTCTTGGCTTGCACGAAGTGGGGTCTTTAGTGGTCGGGGTCTTTAGTGGTCTCTACGCCGATACGGAGAGCTTGTGGATTTCAAGTTCGGACGGGAGAGGGGCGCCGGACTTGAGTTTGAGGGATTTAGCTTCGATGACCGGGGCTTTGAGGCGGTCGATAAACTCGTCGGCGGTGTCTTGCGCTACTTCGTAGTTGAGACTAGAACCAGCGTAGTGAACCGGGATGACGATCTTGGGGTCGATTTGGCGGGTGAGAGCGACGGCTTCTTCGGCGTCGAGGGTATAGCCGCGACCGCCAACAGGGAGAACGAGAATATCGATAACACCGATGCGTTCGAGCTGCTTGTCGGTCAGCTTACCCCAGATGTTGCCGAGGATGGCGAGGCGAAAGCCGGCGACGTCCGCAGTGTAGATAGTGCTGTCGGTTTCCTTACCCTCGGGGTCGTCGAGGTGCTGCTTGGCGGCGATACCTTTGATGATGCAGGAGCCGACCTCGTATTCGCCGGGGCCGTTGATGTTGAGCTTGTAGTTCTTGTCGCCGAGGTAGAGGCGAGATTCGGTGGCAAACTCGACCCCACCGGGCACGACTACGTCTTTGCCGCCGAAGACACTGCGCTTAGCGTCGAAAACTAGGGTTAGGCCTTTGGTGGTGACCTTGATATTGTTGCCGCCGCCATATTCTAAATCAAACATCAGACTCCTTACGTCCTTCAATTATACCTACATCAAAAACCAGGTTATGCCCAACAGCGAAAAGCTCCTCGAGGAATTCATCTTTGATGCTGCGGCGATAGAAATAATCTTCTTTGGAGAGGATGACGTAGTTGATGGGGCGGCTGAGGCGTTTTTCGACCACGTCGGCCCAGTTGCTGAGGCGGCGGGTGCGATCGTCGCCGACGACGAGCATTTCAACGCCGTTATCGCCAGGGATGCGGCTAATAAGCATGACCGCGGAAAGGATGTCTTGAACCGGGCGGGCGAGCTCCTGCCAGATGTCGTCTTCGCTCTGTTTCTCAGGGACGGAGCGGCGCGAGAAGAGGTCGGTGAAGGGGCGGATGTAAGGGTAGGAGCGGTCGGTGCTGTAGAAGATCTTGTTGTCCTCGGTGGTTTTTTTGATGACGCCGAGGGTTTCGAGGTTGGCGAGTTCGCGGCGGACAGAGTTAACCTGCTCGTCAACGACGCGGGTGATTTCCCGGACGAAGAATGACTTGTATGGGTTCTCAAAGAAAAGTCGCAAAAGCTTGACGCGGGTGCGAGAGCCGAAGAGCTTTTCGAGATTGGCGATTTGAGTCTCAGTCTGGTCGGCTGGGGTCTTTTTGGGGGGCGCCTTGCTTTTAGGCTTAGTGTCCGGCTGTACGTCACCGCCCTGCTCCGCCTGTGCATTTTCCGCTATGGTTACTTTTACCTCCGACATATAAATAGTATACACGACGCTAAGTAGGGATGCAACAATTTTATACGGCGCTTCTTACTTATTGTAATGGTTGAGCACGGCCTGAACAATATCCGCTCGCTCGTGCCAGTGGATGCCCGGGTTGCGCTTGAACCAGGTCATCTGGCGACGGGCGAGTTGCCAGTCGTCGGTGATGAAGAGCTCGATAGCTTCATCTCTGGTAATTTCGCCGTCCAACAGGCGTTTGATGATGGGATAGATGTTGCTGCGCATGGCTTGGAGACCCATGGGGTATTGTTGCACAAGCTTCTTGGTCTCCTCCTCGATGCCGGAATCGAACATGATATGGGCGCGGGCGCGGATGCGATCACGGAGTTCATCGCGTGGGACGGTGATACCGACTGTATAAAAATTTTGCTCAGGGCCGCGAGCACGGTCAAACTGCTGTGCTTTATCTTGAACACTAAAATTATAATTGTAAATGACGGCATCGACATACAGGCCACTGCCGCCGACGAGGATGGGTAACTTGCCGCGTCCAGCTATGTCGCGGATTTTAGCATAGGCGTATTCCTGGAAGTCGGCGACGGTGAAGCGTTCGTCGGGATTAACGAGATCGATGCCGTAGTGCGGGATGCCGCTCTGCTCTTCTGGGGTAGGTTTGGCAGATCCGAGGTCGAGGCCTAGGTAGATTGCGCGGCTGTCGGCGGAGATAATCTCGCCGTCTAGACGCTTGGCGAGCTCGATGCTGGCGGTGGTTTTGCCGCTGGCGGTAGGGCCGACGATAACGAGAGTATGAGGGAGGTTCATAGTAATACATTATACTACAATCTTATGGCCACCCAGCGGGCTCACGGGGCCCACATCCTCCGTCTCCCCACGCATACGGGCTGGGAGGGAGCGCAAAGCTTTAAAACCAGCTGCCGGGCATAGGATTTCATTCGGACACAGCATAATCATACATCCTAGAGCCGCACGTACAAGGGTAGATCTTCTCCTCAAGGCAATCGCAAGGGAGAGGACTCCCTCTTGCTCCTACGGAGCAATTCACCCTCCAGCCTTCCGGAGAAGACTACCCTTACGAGTGCGGCTAGTAAGTATCATGATCCCTCCCCACCCCCTACGGGTAGACACAGCGTCCAGCTAAGAGACACCTAGCGGTTTCTCTTCCTCTTCCCTTTTAGGTAAAGTCAAAAAGGCAGGAGTGAATCCTGACCTTTTTGACGAACTATTACTCGATGAGGTGGTGGCGAAGAGAATAAGAACGACCCCTGTTGTAACAGGGGTAGGAGGCTTGGGACATAATTATCTCTATTGTACAGTATAGCACAAGCGGGATGAAAAGTCAAGAGATTATGCTTATTTTGGGGCAACTTGAAGTTCTCATCGCCCTCCTTCGCCACTGTCTCGAATGGGTACTTCGTTCCGAATAGAGGCTTATATGCTCAGTCTGCAGCTGCACAATGGTGGGTCATCTCCATGGATTCAGCGACAAATCCACCTCACATGAGCGTAGCCCCCAACACTCTGTATCCACCGGGCGCGCACAGTAATGTTGGTAAGTCCTACGGCTTCTCCCTCCGCTGTGTCTACCCGTAGGGGGTGGGGAGGAAGTTGTGGCTAAAAGGAGCTAGTCGCGGAAGTCGAGATGGATGTTGCCGGAGGTGGTGCGGAATTTGATTTCGCTGAGGTCGGAGCTGCCTGATGGAGGCCAGGCCGAGCGGGCTGGACTGCCCATGCGCTGACCGCCGACTCGGATTGTGCCGGAGGTGACTTCGAGTTCGTAGACGTGAGCTTCGGGCGAGCCGGTGAGGGTGGAGGTGATGTTACCGGACGTGGTTTTGGCGTGGGTGCGGAGGGCGGCAGTGCCACCCAAGCGGATATTGCCGCTGACTGCTTCGGCGTCAAGCTCTTGCCAGTCGGCGTCGATTACTGTGATATTGCCAGAAGTGGTGTGTAGGCCGACTGCCCTGCTCTGCCAACGCTCAGTGCGGATGTCGCCGGAGACGACTCGGGCGCGGATGCTGTCGGCTGAGATGTCGCTGAAAGTGATGTTGCCGGAAGTGGCGTCAAAAACGAGGTCGGCGAATTCGGCGCCTTCGGGATAGAAGATTTTGATGGCGTTGTTGCTGCTGAAATTGAGGCTGAAAAGGTCGATGCGCCAAGAGTCGTTGTGGCGGCCAGCTTCGATGGTGAGTCGGCCGTCTTCGAGCCGCCATTCAAAGCTGTCGTTGTTGTGAGGTAGATGTGCTTCAAAGCCGAAGTGGTCGGAGGCGATGAGCTCAATGTCGGTGGAGCGGGTGGAGACGGTGATGCTGGTGAAGGCGTCGAGGTTGGATTCGGTGAAGGTGGTGTCGGTGTTGTCGCGACCGGAAATGTGAACGCCGCGGCTGTCGATATAGATGCCGTGGCCGAGCGCGCCTAGTCCGACGCTGAACGCCATGAAAACTAGGCCGACAGCGAGGAAAATGCCGGCGGTGATCCACCATTTGCTTGTCCAGGTTTTCATTTTGACTCCTTATCTTTTAAGATTACTTTGCCGACGAAATTAGCAATGCCTCCGAAGCCGACGCGAGCTAAGACGGTGGCGCCGCCGAGAAAAACCATGCCGAGGCCGAGAGAAAAAGCACCGGCGCCGAGCGTGGCGAGACCGAGCGCGCCGTCTTGGATGAGCACGATGAGGGCGATGGGGAGATAGGCGATGCCGGCGAGGATCATGGCAACACCGCTGGCGCCAAAGGAGACGATGAGGGCGATGAGGGTGATGAGGAGGGCGAATGCAACGGTGAAGACGGCGATGGCGAGCGGGAGACCAATGGGCGCGGCGAAGACGGCGAGAATAACGGCGAGAGTGGTGCTCATGCCTTTCTTTTTGGACTCGTCGGTTTTTGGTGCTTTTTTGATGGAGAATTCGGCGAGGATTTTGGCGGCGACTTCGGCGGGTGTGCCGAGTTCTTTCATGGCTTTTTTGCCCTGACCTGGAGCGTCGTCTAGATAACCTTTGTAGTAGTCGAGAGCGTCTTGTCGTTCGCTTTCCGGTAGAGCTTTGAGACGTCGCTCGAGCTCGGCTAGATATTCTGCTTTGTCCATTATTTTTGACTCCTTTCTATGAGTTTGTCGACTTTTTGCCGGAAGATTTCCCAATCCTTGAGGCAGATTTTATACTTGGCGAGACCGATTTCGGTAATCTTGTAATAGCGGCGGTTACGACCGTTGTGCGGCTGGTCATAGGTCGCCAGGCAGCCCTCAGTTTCGAGCCGGCGCATGACGGGATAGAGGGTAGACTCGGAGACGTCGAGCGTTTGCTTGATGCTCTGAGTCAAGCTGTAACCATAAGCGTCTTCTTGACGGAGTGACGCTAGCACAAATGCCTCTAAAAGCGCGCTCGGGACTTGAATTGTCATAGATTAGCTCCTTTGCTATTAGTATGTTTACGAGTATATTATATGTCGTATAGTATGTAGATGTCAAGGGGGGTTTAGCGAGAGGTGGGTGTGTGGAGGTTCGGGGAGGACTGGTGTGAGGGTGGGATTTGGTGGGGGGTTATTTCTTTTGGGGTTTCTTTTTGCGGAGCTTGGAGGGTCGCCTGCCTTCGGCTTGGCGGAGGAGCTCGAGAACGCGGCTGAGTTCGTCGCGATCAAGGGGCATTTTGGAGGAGTTTTTGCCGAGGTGTTTGTAGAAAGTTTTGAGCTGGTCGCGTTCGAGAATGACGGTGTGGCGCGAGTCGTAATCGACGTGAAGTGAGCGGAGGCGTTCGGTGAAGATGATAACGGAGAGGAAGCGGACGTTATGACCGTGAAGATAAAGCTGGAGGGCTTCTATATGGCGGTCGTTTTGACGGATCGGGTTTGGGAATTTGTAGATGTGACGGCCGATGGCGTGGAACCATTTCCTGGCCTGCTGATCGCCGCGGACGAAGCCGCTGTAGTTTTTGGATTCGAAGACGAGGAGACCGTAGCGAGTGACGGCGACGACGTCGATTTCGACTACCCTACCCTCCATATCTTTGAGGTAGAGGTTGCGGAAGAGGTGTTTTTCGGGGATGTGGCATTCGTCGAGGAGAGCGCGATAAAGAGCGCGTTCGCCGGAGTTGCCGTTATTGTTCCATTCTTTGTAGTGGGTGAGTTGGTCGAAAAAAGTGAGGGCGCGACGGATCCAGCGGCCGCTGAGGGCGAAAAAGATGACGACAAGGGCGATGACGAGGCCGAGAAGTTGTTCAGGCGTTAGCATGAGATGATTATACTACGTGCAGCCGTGGCGCGTGCTAGAATAAAAATGGAAGACAGCCTCAGGCTGCAAGGACGAAGTTTTTGAGAATAGTATTCTTCATCCTTGCGGCGCGAGGCTGTCGTATTACTACGCGCTGCCCTAGCCGACAGACTATGTTGTGGTTGACGCTGTGTTTGCGATAAACAGGGCAATAGCGCCAGCGAGAATCGCTACGGCGAGACCGATACAGGCATAGAGGATGGTGTTTTTGGCTTTTTTGACCTTCTCGGCGTCGCCACCGGAAGTGATGTAGCGGATGCCACCGACAATGATGAAGATGACGCTAAGAACACCTGCACCCCAGGCCATCCAGCCCATAGCGTTAGTGACTAGTGTCTGCACGGGAAGCGCAGTGTTGCTCGAACCGCCAGCAGAGTTAATGCCGCCGGTAACTCCGCCAGTCCCAGGGGTGCCTCCGGTAGCAGTTACAGCCAGGATTTTTAATATGTCCATATTTTCCTCCGTCGCTGATTAGTATTACGTTGTCGCCCAGCAACAAAAAACGACACCGCAAGGTGTCTTAATCCATTCACAGAAACGGTGTTTATCCCGAACTGCTTATGCGGTGCCGTTTATTGGAATAAACTGAACCGCATGATGTTCACACATCGCTTCTGTGGCTGTATGGATTAAGACAACTATATTATAGCTGGTTGTGCTTGAGATGTCTAGGGCGGCTCGTCTGCCCTAGGCTGAACTTATCGAGGCGATTATCTAGGCGAGTAGCCGCGGGCGAGGAGACGCTGGTAGGCGGCTTCGGCTTCAGGGCTCACCGGTTGGGGGGTTTGCCAGCCTTTTTCGGCGTAGGTGGTGATGCGCTCGTAGTCACCAAGCATGGACCAGAGCATGCGGTCGTAGAGGCCGAGGCCCTGGTCTATTTCGTAGTATTCGCAGAAGTTGTAATCGGCGGAGGTGGCATAAAACTTGGGTTTAGGGTCGGATGGCCACTGGGCCTCGGCGGTGGCTTTGAAGCGGCGGGACATGAAGGGACGATGGACGAGGATGACGGTCTTGGGGTAAATGCCTCGGTCGGCAAGGAGAGCGGCGGAAAAGAGGATATTTTCGCCAGTGTTTGCGGCTTTGGGGTCGCGGAGGATGGCTTCGGCTGGGACGCCGAGTTCGAGGAGCCGGTCGCCGAGGAGGTTGGCCTCGGCTTCCTTAAAGTCGGGGTGGCGGAAGCCGGAGACGACGATGATGGGACTGAGACCAAGAAAATAGAGCCTAGAGGCGCATTCGGCCATATCGACGCGGGAACCGGCACCACCGACGACGATGGCGTCGGCGTGCTCGGGTAGCTCGTCGCAGAGATTGAGATAGCTGTAGACGGTTTGGAAGTCTTGCCAGCCGGTGGGAAGATCAGCGTCAATGCTGTCTTTGGGAGCGACGGGGATGGAGTTTAAGCTTGTTTTTTCAGCCATTCAGATAGATCTTTTAGGGCGACTTTTTCTTCGCCGTCACGGGTGCGGATGGTGACCTGTTCGGCTTCGGCGTCTTTGGGGCCGACGAGGATTAATACTGGTATCTTAAGCTCTTCGGCGCGCTTAATTTTCTTGCTCAAGTTGTCTTTGCCTGAATCAATTTTGTAGCGGAGGTCGTTGTGCTTCAGAGGTTGCTCGAGAGTGATGCCGGCGAGGATGGTCTCGATCTTTTCGGCGTATTCTTTGGTTTCGCCGATAGTGAGAACGCGGACTTGTTCCGGGGCGCACCAGAACGGGAAATGGCCAGCGGTGTGCTCGATGAAGACGGAAAGGAAGCGCTCAACGGAGCCGAGGGCGGCGTGGTGGAGCATGACCGGGGTTTCTTTTTTGCCCTCTTCGTTGGTGTATTCGAGGCCGAAGCGACCGGGCATATTGAAGTCAAGCTGGACGGTGGCGACTTGGAACTCACGGCCGATGGCGTCTTTAGCCATAAAGTCGATTTTAGGGCCGTAGAAGGCGGCTTCGCCTTCGGCTTCGTAGTAGTCGAGGTGGTTTTCGTCGGCGAGAGCCTTGAGCTGGGATTCGGCCATGTTCCAGAGTTCACGATCGCCGAGATAACCATCGCCGTCATCGCGATAGGAGAGTCGAGCGCGGATGTCGGTCATGCCGAGAGTGCCGTAGAGTTGATGGATGAACTTGATAAGAGAGTCGACTTCGGGTTTGATTTGGTCTTTGCGGCAGAGAATGTGGGAGTCGTCTTGAGTGAAGGCGCGGACGCGGGACATGCCGCCGAGCTCGCCTTTTTTCTCGTCGCGGTAGACCATGGCGGCTTCCACTAGACGGACAGGGAGATCACGATAGGAGCGAGGTTTGCTGAGGTAGATTTGGATGTGGTGAGGGCAAGACATGGGCTTCATGACGAATTGGTCGGAGGTTTCTTGGCTTTTGACCATAAAGAGCTCGTCGCCAAACTTGTCCCAGTGACCGGAGAGTTTATAGAGGTCGGTCTTGGTGATGTGAGGGGTGCGAATGCGTTGGTGGCCGATTTTTTCGCGGAGAGAGAGGGAGAGCTCGGAGAGTTTGTCAAAGAGGATGGTGCCACGGGGGGTAAACATGGGGAGGCCAGAGCCGACATCGGACGAGAAGGTGAAGAGGTCGAGCTGGGCGCCGAGCTTGCGGTGGTCGCGTTTTTCGGCTTCGGCGAGCATGGCCGTGTAGTCGTCGAGTTCTTGCTGAGTCTTGAAGGCGATGCCGTAAACGCGAGTCATTTGGGCGCGGGTTTCGTCGCCGCGCCAGTAGGCTCCGGCAATGCTAGTAAGCTTGAAAGCGCCAACTTCGGAGGTGGACTTGAGGTGGGGGCCGGCGCAGAGATCGGTGAAATTGCCGATGCGATAGAAGGTCAGACTGCAGGATTTAGCGGAAGGGTCTTCGCAGACTAGATCCTCGACTAGTTCTTTTTTGAAGGGTTGGGAGGCGGCCCATTTGAGGGCGTTGGCTTTGTTCCAGTCGCCCTGCTCTACTGGTAGGTCTTGGACGATGATTTCGCGCATTTTCTTTTCGATTTTGGGGAGGTCGGCTTCGGAGAGTTTGATGTTGGCAAAGTCGTAGTAAAAGCCGTTTTCAATCGCCGGCCCGATGCCGAACTCGACCTTGGGATACAGCTCCTGGACGGCGGCTGCTAGGATGTGAGCGAGGCTGTGGCGCATCGCTTCTAGATTATCTATATTGTTCATTTAACCTCATTTCTTAATAATTTGACTTCCATCTATGCTAAAAAGCAACAAAACTACTAACCCCGAAGGGTTGTCGTCAATGTGGTAGTCAGAATTATGTAATTCATAGGAATAGTATAACATACTGTACTCCTTAGGTGTTCACTAATCGTCCACCTTGTGGTATAATACCCCTATGGGTCGTTAGCTCAGTTGGCTAGAGCGTCTCGTTTACACCGAGAAAGTCGGGGGTTCGAGTCCCTCACGACCCACCAAACTTATTTTATTTCGCTGATTCGCTCGATGTCCAAGATTATCGCGCCTTGTGGCGTGTCGGTGTCCGTTTTGTACTTGTCTATCGTGCTCGGACAATAATGTAAAGCTTTAAACAAGCTGCCGAAGGCAGCCTCGGCGCGTTTGTTTTAAAGCTAGTGCCTTATGCCCCACCCCCTACGGGTAGACACAGCGGAGGGAGTAACCACGGTACTTGTTTGCAATCGCATCTGGAAAAGAGCCAATGCCTGACATCCAGATGTTGGCAGCATTAGCTACCGAAGCAATAGACGATGAATACCAGTGTGGGCCTTCAGACTGAGATCGCAACCCAAGAGTGGTAGTAAACAGAAAGTCTCCACCTGAGACAGTGGCGAAGGGAAGTTGGGACTTTATAAAAGTCTCCCCTCCTTCGCCACTGTCACGGCTGGTGTCATTCATGTAATTAGCACAAACATTAGTTATTCCACAACGGCAACTTGGTGGGTATCGTCTGTCCTTTCGGGAGCTGGAACTAATCTTTCAGATGTGAACGCTACTAGAATTCGTTCAGGATTCGGTAGCAATCCACCTAGAGACGCTGGTTATGCCCTCCGCTGTGTCTACCCGTAGGGGGTGGGGAGGAGATGATATCTGCAAAAAGAAAAACTCCCGAAATAGGAGTCTAGCAGAGACAAAACCGTGGTGGGCGATATAGGACTCGAACCTATGACCTTGTCTACGTCAAAGACACGCTCTAGCCAACTGAGCTAATCGCCCGCCTCTATAATACTACCACGAAACGCGCAAAATACCTACCCTGACCATCGGCCAAGCTCTTCTCCCCACCCCCTACGGATAGACACAGCGAAGGGAGTTACCATAGGCTTTGTTGTTGGCACCTTGAGATGGCTGTGCATTCTCGGAGGATATATTTATACGGTTGGCACTACTAGATGATGTAGGTGAGCCAGTCCACGATTGCATGAGGCTGGCTTGATTACGAACGCCTGACTGAAAGCTACCTGCCGAGACAGTGGCGAAGGAGGATTCGGTGGCCTCCAGAGAGGGTCGAAGTTTTATACAACTTCCCTTCGCCACTGTCTCCATAGGTAACTTTAGTCCATTAAATCCTGGCCTAGGCAGCCAGTCATCAGCGTTGTTTCAGCATGCTTCGTCGTTGGCCTCGGCCTCAAATGCGGCGCGCACAAACACAAATAACGCAAGTAATAATCCTGGTACAGATAGCAATCATAAACGGGCTGGTAACTCCCTCCGCTGTGTCTACCCGTAGGGAGTGGGGAGGTGTGGTAGAATAAGGCATAAGGATAATCATTTAATATGAAAAAGTTAGCTGAAGGTGTAAACGACAAGACCGTGATATGGATATTGGTGGGGATTGCGATTTTGGTTGGGGGTGCTTTTTTGTTACGCGCGTGGCTAGGTAACAGTACGTCCGCGGCCGTGCCGGAAGATGTGGCGAAATTATACTGTGAGGCTCTGCGGGCCAAAGATGAAAACGCGGTTGTAGCGCTGTATCCGGCATTTAGGCGGAATGATTTGAAGGAGACGGTAACAGCAGACTGGATAGCGGGGTTTGAGATTGATTCGTGTGACGTGGGTGAGAGTACGCAGATGACGGCAAAGGAAATAGATAGCCTCAACCAGGAAATGATGTATAGCTATTTTGAAAAAGAGGACGTGACGGCTGGGTATACAATTACCTTGAGCGGTGTGACGCGCGATTCGGCGCCGGTGGAGGTGCAAATCGTGAAGATTAACAACGTTTGGTATGTGTTTTAGGTCGCGTGATGAGTAGGCGTGAGGTTGTCAAAGCGGTTTTGCTAGCCGCGCTTTTATGTTTGTTGTTGGCCATGGTGATACAGGTGTTGCCGCTGCTAGAAGACGTGGTGAGAAGTGGGTCTAATGATGCGACCGTGGCTACGCAGGTTAAGTTGCTGGGTTGGCGTGGCGTGATTGCGATGATTGGGCTGACGGGGTTGGTGGCGATCACTCCCCTGCCGTCCGCGATTATGGGGGTGGTGATTGGGCTGAGTTATGGGGTGCTCTGGGGGTCGCTGATTTTCTTGTGTGGTATCGCGACTGGGCAGTTATTGGTTATGGTTTATGCGCGTGAACTTCGTAGCTTGTTTCCTATGCTTAGGCGGAGGCGAAAGGCGAAACGTAAGGATGTTAGCCTAAGGGGGCGGTTGGATAGGCTTAGGAAGCCGGAGGTGGCGGCGTTTTTTCTGGCGCTGATACCGTTTATATCTGGGACTGGGCCTTATTTGTTTGCTGGGACAAGGATTTCGATTGCTAAATACCTTTTGGCGGTCGTGGCGGGGAGTGTGCCGGTGACGATTTTGTATGTTTTCTTGGGGGATCGTATATCGCGCGGTAGCTATGAGGTGGTGATTGTCTTGGTGGCCGTGATCGTGGTGGTGGCGCTGCTGGCGTTGGCCTTTAGAAAGAAGATTATAAATAAAATTATGAGTGAGTAGGTTTTCGCTAGGGGGCCGAGGATGGTATACTGAAAGATAGAAAAGGAGGTAAAATGGCGAAAGAACGGAGGAATCTGATTATCGGGCTATCGGTGGTGGCTGGGATGGTGCTGATTTTGGTGGCGATATTTGTATTTCAGGGGTCGGGGTCGAGCGGGGAGGATAATAGTTATAGCGGGGGGGATGGGTCGACGAGCGGCTCCGGGAGTCAAGATGGGCAAGGCAGCCAGGGGGGCGGAGATGCGGATTTGGCGCTGATGTCGAAAATTAGCGGGCAGGACGTGATGGATATTTTGGCGTTGGGCGAGGCGAGTTTTGTGTATATCGGGCGGGATACTTGTCCGTTTTGCGTGCAGTTTACGCCGCGACTGGGGGCGGCGATCAGGGAGACAGGGGCGACGGTGCTGTATTTTGACATAGATGTGGATGTGGGGAGCCAGGTGAGAGTGAGGGCTCTCGAGTCGCTAGGGGTGGACGGCGTGCCGCATTTGGTTTTTGTGGATAGAGGTGGGGTGCAAGCGGTGTTGCCCCTGGAAGATACGCAGGATACAGCGGCGATAGCGCGATTTTTGCGAGCGAATCAGTAGATTTAATCGGGTTTTGGGCTGGATTTTAGCCGGTTTTTAACTGGGGTGGACGGTGGTTTTAAGCATAAAAGGTATTGACTTTTGGCGGCTGGTGTGCTATAATGGTTGAGTAGGTAAATATATCATGCCTACGAGAGGTCAGCGACCTAGCAGCTTTAAATGGTTAGTTTGACCACCACAATTATCCGTATGGAGGGATATCATGAAAAAATTCTTGAACTGGCTGAGGAGCCCTATTTACCGCTTGGCCAATATCAATCTTGGCCTTACCCTGTTGTTTGCCATCGTTGGTTTCGGTCCGTGGTTTGTCCCGGGGTTAATTACGTTTGAGCCAACGCTTTCTCTGTGGGCGTATGTGTCCTTCACGGCGATGTTTCTGGCCGGGATAGGCGCAACGCAGTTCGTATGGACGTATTGTGTCGCCTGCGAGCAGGAAGGCCAGGCGGCGGCGGACGCGCGTTACTATGCCTATTTGGATAGGTTTATGGAAAGGAATCGGGTCGTACCGAAGGTGACAGTATATCACTCGAACGGTGTATGGCAGTTTACTGGCACAGCGGAAGAATGCGCTGTAATCGCAAAAGATTGGTAACCAAACTAAAACTAACTAATTAAGTCACCCTGCTCTTTCGAGCAGGGTTTTGACTTGTGATATAACGCCCCCGATTTGGTCGGGGGTGTTATGCTTGCATCAATCGATCTTAAGCTTAGCGCTGTGGCTTGGGCTGGGCGACAGAGATCTTGATCGGTCGGCCGTCAAGTTCCTTGCCGTCAAGTTGGTCGATGGCTTTTTGGTTGTTTGCCTCGTCGGCGAACTCCACGAAGCCAAAACCACGGGAGCGGCCGGTATCTCGTTCGTTGATAACTCGGGCGCTGGTCACTTCGCCGATTTGCTCAAAGAACTCCTTGAGACCGTCGTCAGTCGTCGCAAAAGCGAGGCTGCCGATAAATAGATTTGCCATTTTTCCTTTCTAATACAATTTGACAATACTATAATTTACCACTCTTTGGTTGAGAATGCAAGAGGTTTATTGAACCATGTCGGGGGTGATGACGACGGTGCCGCCGGATTCGACTTGGCCGGCGAGGACTTGTTTGGCGACTTGGTTTTCGACGATTTTTTGGACGACGCGGCGCATGGGGCGGGCGCCGAGACGGGGGTCGTAGCCGAGTTCGACCATCTTTTCGGCGGCAGCGGGGTCGACCTGGACTTTGACTTTTTGGTCGGCGAGGGTTTTGTTGACGCCAGCTATGATAAGGTCGAGGACCTGGAGGAGTTCGGCCTTGCCGAGGGGGACGAAGGTGACGATTTCGTCGAAACGGTTTAAGAATTCGGGCTTGAATTCGCCGCTAGAGACGAGCTGGTCGGTGATGATTTCTTGGACTTCGGCGAGGTCTTTGCCCTGTTCTACGAGGTCGCGGATGTGGAGGGCGCCGGCGTTAGAGGTGGCGATGACGATGCAGTCGCGGAAGGAGACTTCTTCACCGGTGGTGTCTCGGAGGATGCCTTCGTCGAGGAGCTGGAGGAGTGCGGTGAGGACGTTGGGGTGGGCTTTTTCGATTTCGTCGAGGAGGACGACGGAGAAGGGGCGTTTCATGACTTGGGCAGTGAGGGACTGGGGGTTGGTGCCGGGGTCGGCGGTGAGGTCGGCGACTTTGTCGGCGGTGACGAATTGGTTGAGGTCAGCGCGGACGAGGTTTTGTTCGTCGCCGTAATAGACCGCGGCGAGGGCTTTAGAGAGCTCGGTTTTGCCGACGCCGGTGGGGCCGAGGAAGAGGAAGGTGCCGATGGGGCGGTTTTGGTTGCGGACGCCGGCGCGGGCGCGGCGGAGGGCGTCGGAGACGACTTGGACGGCGCGAGTTTGGTTGATCATGCGCTGGTGGAGGAGCTGTTCGAGGTTTAAGAGCTTTTCTTTGTCGGCTTCGTCGGTGGCGACGCCGACTTCGACGCCGAGAGTGCTAGTGACGCAGGCTTCGACTTCCTTGACGTCGACGATGCCGCCTTGGGCGTAGTTGGCGGAGGACTCGAGGAGGGAGACGGCTTGGCCGGGCTGGACGCGGCCGCGGACGTAGCGGGAGGAAAGTTTGATAATGGCTTTTAAGGCTTGGAAAGTCCAGAGGACGCCGAAGGTTCTTTCGAGTTGGCCGGCTCGGTCTTCGATGGCGGCGAGGGTTTCTTGGTCGTCGCTGGCTGTGATGTTGATGCGGTTCAAAGCGTTCATGACGGCGGGGGAGTTTTGGCCGATTTCGAGGAGTTTTTGTTCGTTTAGGGTGAGGATGAGGCGGAGGTTGCCCTTTTCGAGGATGGGGAGGAGGACGTTTTGGAGGTTGACGCTGCCGGTGCCGTCGGCGAAGAAGAGGTGGGCGTTGTCGAGGCAGATGATGACGTTTTTAGAGTGGGAGGCTTCGGCGAAAATGCGGCTGATGAGGTTTTCGAGGTCGCCGCGGGCGGGGCTGGCGGCCATGATGGCGGCCGGGTCGAGGAGGAAGATTTGACGGAACTTGAGGTGGGTGGGGATGTTGGCGTCGGCGTCGATGATGACTTCGGCGAAGTCGTGGACGACGCTGGTCTTCCCTGCCCCGTCGGGACCGACGATGGCGACGTTTTGGCGACCGCCCTGAGAGAAAATGTCGAGCATGCGGCCGACAATTTTGCGGCGGCTGGGAAGCATAAGCGACATAGTGCGGCCGCCGTGGGCGGCGACTTCGGCGGAAATGTTGCGGCCGAATTGATCGAGGAGTGGGGTCCAGCCGAAGCTCCAGTCGCGTGCGAGGCCGCCGGTGCGGATGGGTTCGGCGGCTTGGCGTTCGAGGTAGTAATTTTGGTCTTGCCAGCGGATGCCTTCGAGGAGGTCGGGGAGATCGAGCTGGTATTTGGCGAGTAACTTTTCGTAGTCGGGGGCGGACTTGATGAGAGCGGCGAGGACGAGGCCGCCGGAGATGACGTCTTGACCGGCTTCTTCGCGGAGCTGGTCGGCGGTGGTGAGGACGGTTTTAAGGTCGAGGTTTGGCGCGATGCTAGTGAAGAAGTCGGCGGGAATCGCGAAGCGGCGGATGATGAAGCGGCCGGAGCTGGCGGTAGTGGCGGCGCGGGCGAGATCGAGGGCGGTGGGGTTGGATTTTAGCTGGCCGAGGATGCCGGCGGTGAGGCGTCCGTCGATGCTGCCGGGTTTGGTTGGAAGGCGGCGCCAGTGGTGTTTTTGCCACATGAGGAGCATAAAGGGAATGCCGAGCGGGGAAAGTAGGATGAGAATCGGGCGAAGTCGCTTGAGCTTATAGCCGTAACGGGCCTGTTTGCTGCGCCAGCTGTGATAGTTTAAATCCATATGAAAACTCCGATAATGACGAGAGGGAGGAATGGGATGATGAGGTAGATGACGAGGGCGAGGACGGTGGCGAGGATTTGAAGGGTGAGGACGACGGTGCCGATGATGAGCATGATGGAGCGCATCATGAGGCCGATGAAGCGGGAGATGAGGCGGCTGACGAAGATGTCGATGGAGCGTTCGAGGCCGGTTTTGTCGCTGCCTTCATTGCCGATTTGGCGGAAGGGGGCGAAGAGGGTTTTAAGCATAAGCCCGAGGGAGAACATGTCGGCGGTGCCTTGGAGGCGGTTTTTGAGCCATTTGACGAAGGCGGCTAAGCCGCTACCGTACCACCAGCCGAAGACCCCGAATAACATAAGTATATTGTACTATACAATCGTCTACCCGCCTAACAGGCTCGGACAATAAGTAAAGCTTTAAAACCAGCTGCCGAGTACTAAGCTTCAGCGAAAGGCTCGCCGAGCACAGTTTCATTCGGACACAGAATAACCCTCGCCCGTCGCCACGGGGAGGGTTTTCTTCCCCCTCAGGCTGCCGCCTTCCGGGACGTTCCGAATGAAACTGTATCTCGCACGCCTTTCGCATAATCTTCTCCCCACCCCCTACGGGTAGACACAGCGGAGGGAATAGCCAAGATTTCTATCGTCGCTGGTGTTGGGTTGGATAGCTGTATTGCTCAAGAATATATAGGACGGAGTTATTGCCCCTACTAGTGAAGAGGTCCACCAATGCCCATGTGAAGACTGCCAATATGCACCAATAGCCGGGTAGAAGAATGCTCCTGAGACAGTGGCGAAGGCGCGCTTTTGATCAGTCAAAAAGCTTGCTTTTATGTGTTGGCTTGTTATAGAATGATACTAACGAGGCTTACCTAGTAAACCTCTACGGGTGTTAAGTGTACCGCAAGGTACACTTAACTATTTCTTACGAAAATCTACGGTTACTTCTAGTAGGCCAAACAACAAACGTAGTTTAAGCATACGCACCTCCTTTCTATCGAGAGTAAGCCCTCGACTAGCAGAAACACTGGACTTCTTAAAGTTCAACTAGGATTAGATTTATGAAGTCCATTGCAGGAGGGTGGATAACACTCCTAGCACTCCACAAATCAGCCCAAAACCCTAGAGAATCTTATCAAATCCACAAAATCAGTACAAGCATAACCCTTGTAGCGTTTTGTCTCTGAGGGCTCAGGGGCGGAAAACTGCAAAAAGAATCTTACAACCACTAAACCACCAACTTGCAAGCATAAGAATCTTCGCCACTGTCTCGATGGGGTTGTATCGTGCGCCGCAGGGGCTATATGACCAAGCTCGAGCACTGTGGTGGGGGTCTTCACTACTATCTGGCGCAATGGTCGCCTTTGCAGACGTAAATGCTGAACTTATCCGTGCTGGCTGGACTCCTAATATTGCGTACGAGATAAAGCGCTATGGCCACTCCCTCCGCTGTGTCTACCCGTAGGGGGTGGGGAGGAAGCTCGTGCTATACTGAAAATAGTTGTATTGTTGCCGCAGTCTGGCAATGCATATTTTACTTTGGAGGTGAAAGACGTGAGTGCTAAGTTTTGGAATCTAATTGACAGCAGGAACGGCAGCATCCGTGGTCCGGAAGTGGATACTTTGGCGCGCTCGCCGGAGGTAGACGCTTTGGTTGCGCGGATTGCGCAGGCTGTGCCGGCATTGTCGCCGTACGATCCGTCATGGAAGGGGCACGAGGAGTATAAGGGTACCATTGGCTTCGTGTTAGCGAAGAATGGCGCTTTTATGCGGTACAGCAGGAGCGACTTCTGCGGCGGCGCGGATAGCGGAACAGGCGAAACATCGAAAGCATTGGCCGAAGCATTGTACAAGGACAGCTTGGGTAACCTGGGCGCTTCAGCGATTCGGGTGCGTTTTGAAGAGGAAGGCTTGCTGATGGAGCTGCGAAAATATCACTGCGGGCAACGCTGGCTGATTTCTTTAAGAGGGAGGGATGACTTGACGTGATTCACCGAAGATTGGCGAATGGCCCCACACTAAGTGGGGTTGATTTGCCTTCGCCACTGTCTCCTGCTAAGAAAACCAAGGTTTTCTTCCTTTCCTTGCTGGACACTGTGTCTACAGATACTCCTCCTACTCGCCTTGCAGGCTCGGACAGGACGCCCGAGGCAGGCGGAGCCTGACCTCGGGCTAGGGGGTGGAGAGTGTGGTAGACTAGGGGGTATGGAAGAGAGTGTTTTTACGAAAATTATTAAGGGGGAAATCCCGGCGTATAAGGTGTACGAGGACGAGGCGGTAGTGGCGTTCTTGGATATTATGCCGGAGACGGCGGGGCATGTGCTAGTGGTGCCGAAGGTGCAAGTGGACAAATTTTATGAGCTGGCAGACGAGGACTACGTAGCGCTCTGGCGAGCAGTGAAGAAGGTCGCAGCAGGGATGGAGCGAGCGTTTGGGGCTCGGACGCTGGTGAAAGTGATTGGGACGGATGTGCCGCATGCTCACGTGCATTTGATGCCGTTAGACGAGACCTGGGAGCATGGGCGAAAAGTAGAGATGACGGCGGAAGAGATGGCGGGGGTGGCAGAGAAGATTCGAGTAGCGCCGATAGACTTGGCATAAGCGTTACGCCTCGCCTGCTCTGCCCTAAGCGGCGCGGTTAATTTTGTTAAAGCTTATGCTATACTTTTAGTATGCGATTTGGGAGGCTTCTAAGCGGGCTGGCGGCGGTGGTTCTGACCGCTGTTCTGGTAGTGTCTTGGAGTGGTGCGGCTGATGTGGCAGCGCGAGGCGCGGTGAGCGAGCGGTTGGCGGTGCAACAGACACCGGTCACGTCGGACCCGCCCGTATCTACAGAGCCACCATTTGATGTACCAGAAGACGCAGAGACAGCGCAGCTAAGGGAGAATCAGCAGTGTGACCTGGGGCGATTTGGCTGGGCGATCTGCGGGCTGGTAAATACGGCGAATAACCTGCTCGGTTCGATTTACGAGAATGTGATTGAGCAGATGTTGGTGGTGCCAGCTGGGTTTATGTGTATAGGGGGGCCGGAGTGCGGAACGTACGAAGCGTGGACGGTGTTTAGAGATATAGCTAATGTGATCTTTGTGCTTATGTTCTTGCTGGTGATTTTCTCACAGATTACTAGTGTGGGGATAAGTAACTACGGGATAAAGAAGATCTTTCCGAAGCTGCTGATTACGGCGATTTTGATTAACCTGTCGTTTTTTATCGCGCAGGCGGCGGTTGATTTGTCGAACATTTTGGGTAGCCAGCTTAATTCCCTGCTCTCAAGTATCATGCCGCCACCGCCAGCGACGGGAGGAAGCACAGCTGGACCGGGGTTTTTGGGTATTATTTTGCCGATCTTAGGGATTGGTCTGGCGGGGTTTGCGTTTTTGACGTTGGCGGGTGGCATAGGGGGGGTGATGGCCGTGTTTATCATGCTGATTATCTCTGGCCTGATAGCGGTGGCGTTGATTTTCGCGGTGTTGGTCTTCCGGCAGGTGGCGGTAGTACTATTAGTGGTGATGGCGCCTCTGGCGTTTGCGGCGATGCTACTACCAAACACAGAGAAATTATATAGGAGTTGGTTTAACGCGTTTAAAGCGATGCTGATGGTCTACCCGGTCGCGGGGGCGTTGATGGGTGGAGGGGTATTGGCGGGGCGAGTTATCGCGACGTCGGTGGCTGGGTTGCCGGCAGACGATCCGAGGAGGACGCTCTTTGCCCTGATCGCCGCCGCCGCTACGATACTGCCATTCTTCTTGGTTATTACGGTAACGAAGACAGCACTGCTAGGACTAGGTATGGTGGGTGGAGCGCTAACGGGTAAGATGAACCAGCTAGGCGGCGCAGTAGGAGGAGCCGCTAAGAAACCAC
>WRMD01000002.1 GCA_009777315.1 Candidatus Saccharimonadota bacterium | reverse complement strand
GCAGCCTGAGGGGGAAGAAAACTTCCCCCATGGCGATGGGCGGAAGTTATTCTGTTTGCGGAGAAATTCTGTACCCGGCAGCTTGTTTTAAAGCTTTGCACTCCGGCCTAGCCCGTATACTCGAGTAGATGGAGGATCTGGAAGTGTCCACCGAACGGTAGTGAACCCGTCGAGCGGCGGTAATGTTGTACCTTGGTGAGCGGATGCTGGAGCAGAACCCAACAAAAAACCGCGGCAAAACCGCGGCCTTTCATCGACTTATGTACTTACGACGCCTTCGTCTTGATCTTAACGCTTGTCACGTCTTCAAAGACTTTACCGAAGCGGATGGTCAGCACGCCATCTTGCAACTCGGCCTCTACGGTGTCTTTATTTATCGAGCTCGGCAGGTCAACCTCACAACGCGAATCGCCCCAGTACAACTCTTGCGTCAGCCAACGAATTGCCTTCGCCGCATCGCCGTCGTCGTTAAAGGCGCACTCAATCACGAGCTTATCGCCCGAGATACTCACTCGCGGATTATCATTATCTCGCTTCTTCACCCCTGGAACACGCGTCACCACAACCAGCTGGTCGTTGGTTTCGTACATGTCAAAGGCTAGTCGCCCCGGTTCATCGGTGCCATACTCCTCTGCACCAATGTCATCTCCCCACCCGTCGTTTTGGTCGCCTGCGACTTCCTCGCCAGCAGGCACGCTCTCGTCGCCACTAACAAACGAGGCTACAAGCTCCTCATCCAGCGACAGATCGTTGTCTTTGCTATGCGCCATTTATCCTCCACTTCGGTTTATAGTCTCATATTAACACATACCATTATGCTTATGCAAGAGTTTTCTGAGGAGAAATGCTAGAATGAACCATGTGGTCAAAAATCCTCTCATTTTTCTTACCGGAACATTGTGTAATATGCGGCCAAAGCGGCACCTCCATCTGCCCCACCTGCCTCGACCTCCCCTCTGACAATTCCTGCCTTCACTGCGGCGGTTCCTTGCCTTGCCGCGACTGCATCCTCCCCTGGCAAAGCTCCGTCATGATCGGCTGGCGCGACCAGCAAATCGGCCAACTCGCCGAGGCCCTCAAGTTCGCCCCACGCCCCACGCTAGCCCGCCCCCTTGCACTCACCCTCGCCCGCGACCTCTACCCCCTCATCGCCAACGCCACCGTCAAAGACCCCAAAAGCGCCCAACTCCCCATTATCGTCCCCGTCCCCACCAGCCGACGCCACAAATCCGAACGCGGCTTCGACCACGCCCTCCTCGTCGCTCATAACCTCGCCCAAATCTTCAGCACCGAATGCCTCCCCCTCCTCGTCCGCAGCAAGGCCGCCCAATCCACCACCCAGCTCGGCTCCGACCGTCGCCGCCGCCACGACCAAGCCCAAGGCGCCTTCGTTGTCAACCAACCCTTAGACCCCACCCGCCACTACATTCTTTACGACGACATCACCACCACCGGCGCCACACTTCAAGCCGCCTCCACCGCCCTGAGGCACGCCGGCGCCCGTCACATCACCGTCGCCGTCCTTGCCAAATCCCGCTAGCAGGCCAGCAACTTAGCAGGCTAGCAGCCCGGGCGTTAGCCTATATCGCTGCTAGGCCCGGACCTTCTTATCACATCCAACATCGGCTGATAAATATCATCCTCCGGCGCGATCTTAAAGTTCTCCATCGACGCCGTCTCGCTAAACACAATATCCTTAAACCCCCGCAAAATCACCACCGGCCTTACCTCCGCCCCTTCACCCATCAACAGCCCCGCCATCCCACTCAAAGCATCAATCTTATCCACCTGCGTCACCATCATCTCCCGCCCAAAAATATCCTTCTCCCCCCGAATATCCTCCAGCGGCTCCACTCCCGCCAGCCCAATCGCAATACACGTCACCCCCCACCGTAGCGGCATCGTATGACTATCCGTCGTCACCACCCCCAGCTGCTTCACCCCACACCGATCCATCAGCCGCTTCCTGATCTCCCGGCACAACCCGTCCGGATCTTTCGGCCACAACACATAATACCCGTTCGCATTGCTCTCATCAATCCCCGCCGCCGGTATCAGCACATTCTCCGTAATCGTCAGATTCACCGGGAACCCCGCTCGATGCTCATACGGCAGCCAATATTCCGCCTCTTGCCGTATCAATTCCGTCTTCTCTACCTCACCCACCTTCACGCACCTACCCTGATGAATCCCCAAAATCTTCGAGGTGATAAACACAATATCCCCCTCTCGCACCTCTAGCCCATCAATAATATCCCAAATCTCATCCTTAGGCGGCTGGACGATTCGCGTCTGCACCGGTATGAACTCGAAGCTCATCTTTGACCTCTTCCTTCCCTTTCAAAATCCTTATCCCGCCATACACAAACGGCACCGCCGCCAGCCCCAGCAAACACTTCACAATCGTCAGCGGTATAATAATCCCCACCATGAAGTTCACATTCTCACCCACACTCATCCCCGGATTATAAAACGCTATCACCACAAAAATCACCGTATCCACCAGCTGACCCAACATGTTCGACGCCCCACTCCGGAGCCACACCTTCTTCCGCTCCCCATAATACGCCCGTAACTTACTATACACACGCAGATCCAATATCGACGAAGCCATAAACGCAACCAAACTAGCCAACCCAAACCGCACCGAAATCGCAAAAATCTGATCATACGCCGGAGCCGCCGTAAACCTTTCCGCCGCCGGCATCGCCACCGCCAACGCCGCAAACCCCGTCATCAAAAAGATCACCACCAGCCCCGATTTGATCACATTCCACGCTCGTGCCTTCCCATACACCTCGCAAATCGAATCCACTGCCACACTTAAAAGCGGCATCAAAAACAGCACCCCCACACTAATATTAAACTGCATCCCCCCAATGCTCCCTAGCGGCACCACCTTCGCCCCCATCAAGTTCATCATCACCACGCACGCAATATATATAGCTATCATCAGCTCCAGCCGCCCTCGGCTAGACCACCTTAGACCCCTTAAAGACTTCACAAACATACCCCCATTCTATCCCATCCGTCCCATAAGTCAAGCCCTCGGAACTTTCAGTTGCTTGAACCCATTTTTCGCACTTTTCCACAGCTCCACAGCCCAATCTCCCCAGCTACAGATAAAAAATCATCACTTTTTCTCACATAATCCCTTGACCTTCAAGTTACCTTATCCTTCAAACTATTAATACGCAGTAATAAAGCAAAAGGAGAGTTTTTACCATGCAAAGAACTATTACTAATCAGGTTTATCTAACTAAGCCTGGTCTATCAAAACTACAAACAGAACTAAAGAACCTCACCAGTTCTCGCTGGCCGGACATTGTCCGAGCCTTAAGAGACGCCGCCTCCGCCGAAAGCACTTTCGACAACAGAGAATACGACGATCTTCGCATCGAGCAGGCTCTCGTTGAAAAACGCATCACCGAGCTAAGGGGTCTACTCAACCGCGCTCACCTCGTCAACCCAACCGACAACGACCGAGTTTCCCTCGGCAACCGCGTCAAACTCCGCTTCCTCTCTAGCGGCGCCGTCGCCACCTACAACCTCGTCGACACCCACGAAGCCGACCCGCTCAAACGCAAAATCTCCGACCACTCCCCCATTGGCCGCGCCCTCCTAGGCAAAAAAATCAACGACGAAGCCACCGTCGACACCGGATCTCAACGCCTCCGCGTCCGCGTTCTTCGAATCTCCGCCTAGGCTGTCTTCACCGCCACCTGCACCAAGTACTTTTCCTTGTCCTTCATGCAAATCTCATCATGCAGGTACAAAGTATAGACCATACCTTTCGTCTTCACACCATGTTTCGCCGCATAGCGCTCCATCCGCTCCTTCACGTCCTCCAACTCACCATAATACCCCCGCCCCAACCCCACCAAATAATCCCCCGCCTCCTGCTTTTGATTCCCCGCCGGATCCACCGACATAAAATAATCCGGCTGCCCCGGCTCCTTCACGAACGACCACCAATCATCATGCACCCCGCCCACCGTAAACCCCAGATTTATCCTCATCGCCTCTGCCTGCTTACAGAACTTCGCGAACAACCTATGAAAGCTCTCCCTCCCCTCAGCATTCATATACTCGTTCCGCTCCCCCCGCACGAACCTCATCTCCGCCATCTCCATCACTGCCACCTCGCCTCGATCCGCTGCTTCAGCCATCTTCTTCCCTCGGTTTATCAGCTTTTGCCTCGTGTGGATGATCGCCTGTCGCTCTTGCAATCGGCGCATCTCTAGATTAAGCAGCTCATCTTGCCGCTCCATCAGCTCCAGTATGCTATCCGGCGTCCTGCCCGCCTCAGCCCGGTCAATGTCTTTCAGCGGCACTTCCAGCCCGCTCAGTACGGTAATAAAATTCACCGCCATAATCTGGTCCGGTGTATAATATCGATAATTATTTACTGCATCACGTCTACTAGGCGAAAACAGCCCAATCTCATCCCAGTAGCGCAACGTCGAAGGCTCCACGCCCGACAGTTTCGCAAACTCATTGATAGTTATTAGATTCTTCAACATGTTTTGGCGGAGGGTGAGGGATTTGAACCCTCGCACCAGGTTTCCCCAGTCTAACGATTTAGCAAACCGTCCCCTTCAGCCACTTGGGTAACCCTCCGACCCCTTTAATATATCATGAATTGTCAAAATATGCTATCCCTGCTATACTAAAGCATGGGCGAAGCAAAACCACTGATCGAATGGCAAGCCGCCGAGTATTTCGTGCGTAAAAAGGGCAAACGTTGGTTTGTTGGTTTCGGCTTCGTGGCTATTATCTTGCTCGCCGGCGCCATCTGGCTCCGCGCCTGGACTTTCGCCGCCCTCATTGTCGTTGCGGTCATCGCCTTTATCGTCTATAGCCGCTCCACCCCCGACAAAATCCGCTATGCCATCCTAAAAGACGGCGTAGAAGTCGGCGACAAGACCTACCCCTACGACACCCTTAAGGTCTTCGGCGTCATCGAGGACGGCACTCACTATTATATTCGTATTGTCCCCAAGCGTCGCTTTGCCGGCGCCATCCTCATGTACTTCGCCAAACAAGACGGCGAAAAAATCGTCGACACTCTAGGCAGCAGACTCCAAATGGAAAAGATGTCTCCCGATCCGTTAGATAAGCTCCTCCAAAAGCTCAAAATCTAGCCCCAGAATCTCTTGATTTTCTAAGCCCCTTACGCTAAACTATATACAAATAAGAGAGGGTGGAATGGATCACGACGAAGAATTAGAGCGCGCATTAGCAGGAATCTCTGGTGATTTAAACAGTCAGCCAGCTGAATCCGAACCTGAACGGCGCGAGCGCCCAGCCCCAGCGGCAGCACCTGCTCGCGGGCCGGCACCAACAAGCGACGGCAACCTAAAAAGCGTTCGCAACAGCGTACTGGTTGACCTTCAACCGCTTGCTACGCAAATCAACTTGCCGAACACCAAAAAGTTCGAGCTACTTATGCAGATTTACGACGCGACCAAGGACACCAAGCTCATCGAGCTCGCCTACCAAGCCGGTCGTTCTATCGACAACGAGTCAGAGCGCGCCGACGCCCTCCTCCGCGTCATCCGCGAAATCGACGCCCTCGGCTAGATCTCGCAATCCGCGCGGCTTCATCGCCACGCGACCCCTAAATCAATAAAAAGTCGGACCACCGACTTTTTATTTGCCCCAAATACTCCCTAAATCTTCTCTAACACCGGAATCCCTAAGACCCCAAATCCATCCGCCAGTGTCTCCGCATACCTCTCCACTAAGCTCCGCCGATACGCAGCATTCTCACCGCCCACCACCCTATTCTTCTCATAAAACCGACTAAACGCCTGCGCCAACTCATACAAATAATTACACAGCCCCGCCGGATCCAGCTCCACCATCGCCTCCCCCAACACTTCATTATACGCCATCAGCTTCAACGCTAGGCTCCGTTCGGAAGGGGTTAGCGCGGCTTCCGCGACTAACGAGGAAGCGTCCGTGCCGGCCCCTTCCGACGTGAGCTTACGCAAGATACTCTTCGCCCTCGCCAACGAATACTGCAAATACGGCCCGCTATTCCCATACAAATTCACGCTCTCCTTCGGATCAAATATCAAATCCGGCCCCAACCGATTCTTCAAAAACGCATACTTTATCGCTCCCAGCGCAATCTCCTCATGCGGCGCCTCATCCCCCAGCTCCTTCACCGCCTCGCCCACCATCTCCAACACATCCACCGCCCGCACAAAATTCCCCTTCCGGCTGCTCATCTTCACCCCACCAGCTAGCTTCACATTCCCATGCGTCAAATGTGTCGTCCGCTCCGGCAGCTCCGGCGCATACTGCTCAATCGACTTCAGCACCACCTTCATATATTCCGTAATATCATTCCCCGTAATCACCACCGACCGATCAAACTTATAATCTTCCCACTTCTTAAAAATCAGCCCCACATCCTTCGCCTCATACGTCGGCAACCCCGCCGCATTTATAAACACCCGCGTATGCAACCCCCAAGGCTCCCCATGAAACACCGTCGCCCCATCACTCTCCACATACACCTCCGGATGCGCCTTCACCGTTTCCAACCCCAGCCCCGCCGTCACACTCTCCGGATAATACTTCTCAAACCGCACCCCCACCCGCGCATAAAAATCATCAAAATACTCATAGCTCCACTGCCTACAAGTCCAATACACTTCCGCCACTTCACCCTCCCTATCGTCCTCCGCCGATATTCGGTACAGCTCCTTATTCAGCGCCACGATTTCCGCCTTCGCCGCTCCCTCCTCCTCATACGCCGCCGTCCCCGCAACATAACAGCCCGCAATCCAATTCGTCCGATCCGCCAAGCTCTTATCTTTCGCCGCCAGAAACCCCCCATCCTCCAAAATCGCCCACACCGTCTTCGCCACATGCAACCCCACATCCCCCCCAAAATTCACCCGATGCACCTTCCCGCCCCCCGCCTCCACCAAATTACTAATCGCATCCCCCACCACCGAAGTATAAAAATGCCCAATATGCAGCACCTTAAACGGATTCGGATCACTAAACTCCGTCACCACCACCTGCCCCTTATACGGCGCCGGCTTCTCCCCCTTCGCCAGCCCCTCCACCGCCCGCCTCAGCAGCCCATCCGTCAAGCTCACATTAATAAACCCCGGCGCACTCACACTAAAAGCATAATCACTATTGACTTTCTCGCCCAAGTGTGCTACAATAGATTCAGCCACCTTTAATGGGGGTAGGGGGAGTGTAGATTCATCTCCCTCGTTCTTACTCCGTTCCCTCAGCTTACTCGCTACCTCCATCGCCACATTCGTCGCATAATCCCCACCCCCCTTCGTATTCGGCGACACCTTCGCCACCACTTCCACACCATACAATTCTTCTACCGCTTTTTCCAGTAGCCCAGCTAACTTTTCCATGTTATATTATACCATGACATTCTTCTTCTACGACCTCGAGACCTCAGGCCTCGACCCACGCCAGGCCCGCATCATGCAATTCGCCGGCCAGCGCACCACCCCCGACCTCGAACCCATCGGCGACCCCTACAACCTCCTCCTCAAACTCGACCCCGACACCATTCCCGACGCCGGCGCCCTCAAAATCACCGGCCTCGACCCAAAACAAGACGGCCTCACCGAAGCCGAATTCGCCCAAAAACTCCACGACGAAATCTTCACCCCCGCCACCACCATGGTCGGCTTCAACTCCATCGGCTTCGACGACGAATTCCTCCGCTTCACCTTCTGGCGCACCTTCCACGACCCCTACGCCTGGGCCTACGCCGGCGCCCGCTCCCGCTGGGACATCCTTAACCTCGTCCGCGCTACCCGCGCCCTCCGACCCGACGGCATCAACTGGCCCATCAAAAACGACAAACCCACCAACCGCCTCGAAGAACTCACCGCCGCCAACCGCCTCGAGCACACCCACGCCCACGACGCCCTTAGCGACGTCTTCGCCACCATCGCCGTCGCCCGCCTCATCAAATCCACCCAACCCAAACTCTTCGACTACCTACTCCGCTACCGCGGCAAAGCCTCCGTCACCAAACTCTTAAGTACCGGCGAACCCCTCGTCTACACCGACCGCCGCATCAAACACTCCACCTACACCACCGTCATCCTCCCCGTCCGCCTCGAGCCCGACGGCAAAATCACCGCCCTCGACGCCCGCTCCGACGACCTCCTCTGGCTTCGCGCCAACCGCTGCCCCACCCTCGCCCCTCTCACCGCCCTTACCGACGACAACTGGCAATCCCTCGAAATCGACCCCGAAACCGTCTTCCGCGCCTCCGAAGCCGCCGCCCTTCTCGCCGCCGAACAAGCCGACCAAGGCTCCCAAGAAGCCTTCGACCTCGGCACCATCCCTCGCGAAGCCCCCACTCTCGACAACGTCGACGGTATGCTTTATGACGGCTTCCTCGAAGACTCCGACCGCCACCTTTGCGACCTCGTTCGTAATTCCACCGCCAACCAGCTCGCCGACCTCCACCCCGAGTTCAGAGATGAGCGCCTCACCCCGCTCCTCCTCCTTTATAAAGCCCGCAACTTCCCCACTTCCCTCTCCGCCGACGAACAAAAATCCTACCAAGCCTTCACCAAACGCAAAGCCGCCCGCCTCATTAGTTAAGAACCGCTTCATATGAGCCCTGTAACACACTACTATAAAATTTTATAGTACCTTTATAGTAAGCCTCTATTAGCATCTAGTAACAGAGGTAGGGGTGTAAGCCTTCTTTTTATAGTACCTTTATAGTAGACGATTTTTGGCCCTTCCCAACCTTCGCCACTGTCTCAACGGCGTACTTTGGCCCCAACCGTGGTGTAGCTGGTCAATCGGAATGGGCAGATTGGTATACGTCGTCGCTTAACTCATCAACTCAGGCAGTCTACGCATGGGTAAGCAATAATAACATGAACACAGGCATAGGCAACAGCAAGCACTGGGGCTATTCCCTCCGCTGTGTCTACCCGTAGGGGGTGGGACACAAAGAGGCAGACCGAGAATATCGTCATAGATAGCAAGCGGCTGAAGTTGGCGGGGGGAGAAGGCTGTGCTAAGCTAGTAGCAAGGAAGACCACGCGGCGCCAGAGGGGGCAGCGGAAGGAGTATCCTTACATCATTACAAGCTCCGAAAGGAGCTTGTTTTGCTCGACAAACACCCTGCCTCATCCCGCCCATGCTTGCGAAAACCCCAGAAACATGCTAGCATTCAGACAAGCCACGGCGAATTCCGTCGCCGTCAAGCAAAAGGCGCGTTCCTTAACATAGTGTTACAGCATAAGTTAAGGCCGCGTACATTTTATTAAGGAGGTTTTACTTTATGAAAGGAGTAAACCAGTTAAAATTCCCCCGGAGGATCGGGAAGGTCATCGCACTAACCCTTACCATATCAGTGTTGATGACAGTGTTCGTACCACTTAGCGCTTTTAGCTCTGCACCCGCCGCCCCCAACCTACCTCAGCCCGGCGACGCACTCAGGGACGAGGGGCGGATGGCAACCAAAGGCTCCGGTGCCTTGGACGTCAATGCCTACGACGGAGTTAGGACTATTCTCCTGACTCAACCGCAAGACTTGCTCGACTTTGACCGCTTCGAGGCGGTTATTATCGGTAGCGGACTCGAGTTCTACGGCCAAGCAGTCCTTGTCTACAACACCGGGCAGCGCTCCGCCGCTCACGACGTGGTACACGAAGTCTTCTCAGACGGTGAAAGGATCACTCTTTTCATCGACCACAGCCTCGGCACACAGGTCGAGATGTATGTCCAGTTTCGTATCGTGTCTTCGGCCAGCGACACCATCCTTTACAGCCTGCCCATCAGGCCAGATGGAAGACGAGGTAGTCCCGCCAGCTCCCCACTTTTTTCCGCTGAAGCGAACGTCTTGTCGACCTATCGCCCCTCCCGTTCAGGTACTGGGTCGGTTCTCGACATCTTTACGTCATCCATCGGCACAACCGGCGACCTTCGTGACAGGATGGGCTTTAGAGCAGGTAATATGAGTGATATCCGCACCACGCTGGCTGTTCGACCCGATGCAAACCCAGAGCCCGCACCCATTGAGGCTATGCCCCTCAGCTATATTCCGTCTGCCACCACCATCGTCTTGACTATCGGCAGCACTGCTTACACCATTAACGGTGTTCTCCACCAAGCCGATGCCGCTCCCTTTATTGCCAGCAGCCGCACCATGGTTCCCCTTCGCCTCATTGCCGAGGCTCTCGGAGCCGAGGTCAGTTGGGACGGAGCTACCCAGACTGTCACCATCGCTAAAGGTAATGTCAGCCTCTCCCTCGTCGTCGGCGTTCCTTTACCGGGCGATATGGGCACTCCAGCCCTTGTTGGTGACCGTACCTTCGTTCCCTTAGCTTATGTCGCTCAAGCACTCGGCGCTGCTGCTAGCTGGGATGGCAATGCTCAGGCTGTTACCATTGTTGGTGTCACCTAAACACTATGAAAGGGCTCCCATTTTCGGGAGCCCTAATACTTTTTACCCTTAAAGCGTCTATGCTATAATAATCTATATGGATGAGGTAAATGGTACAGGGGCAACTCCATCGGCAGCGCCGAGTGGTCCTACCCCGATGGCGTCCGCGCCAAATAACACAAACAGCGACGTCTTTGGCGATCAGAAAAAGCAAAAAGCACTATCATTATTCAAAAAGTTCGCCCCTTGGGTTGGCGGCGGCCTTGGCGTCATCCTTCTCGTGGTTCTCGCTCTCGCCTTCCTCCTGCCTGACCGCCAAGTTCGCCTTGCTGACATCGTCATCGGCGACATCACCATCACTCAGGAGCAAATCGAGCGTAATGCCGAAGATTTCCGCCACCACCTCACGTTAAACCCCAACATTGTCCTCGAGCAGGATGTCGAGCGCCAAGCTCTCGAAGACCTCGTTTTAAACGCCTCCCTCAAACTTTACAATAGCGACACCTGCCACGTCGAAATGACCCCGCAAGACATCATGCGTGCTTTCGGTCGTAATCTTAGCGAGTCCGAAGCCGACGAACAAATCGACAGCATGCTCGGCGGCCCCGGCTACTTCCTCCGCGTCCGCATGGAAAACATCGTTCTCCAGGACAAAATGGACACCTGCATCATCAGCCAGCGCGACATCATCTATATCGGTGCCCAAGTTGTCACCCCCTACTTCATGAACCAAGACGAAGAGGGCACTCTAGCCGCCTTCGATGCTGTCCGCCAGCGGTTGCGCGACGAGTTTGTGCCTATGCTTGAGCAAGGTTTATCTGCCAGCGAAATCGCTCGTCACGCTGACATCGACTTTATCAATGACGGCGTAGATAACAGCGAGGCATGGATGCTGCTTGAACAAGAACCGGCCATTGTAGCCGGTAGTGTTGCCTGCCTAGAGAGCGAAGACGGTTGTCTCAGAGATATCCCAATCGACAGCCTTGCCGCAAACCCTGGCCCAACAATCCGCATCTGGGATAAAGCTTCCGAGCTCACCGAGGTCGGCGAGTTTACTGACATCTTTACCTCCACCGCCGGCATGATTAACATTATTCGCCTGGAGAGCCTCTCCGGTGGCGATTATCTCAGCTGGGAGCAGTTCCTAGACACCATGATGAATCGCTATGCTTACACCCGAATTTCCGTCCTTCTCCATAGCATCGGTCATACCGCCTACGCCCTCGTCACCGACACCGCCAGCCGCGTCGGGCTGCTATCTGCGGACGTTCACGCCTCTCGTCAAGAGCACAACCTCCGTCGTTCTCCTCCCGGCGGTGGCTATACGCAGGCCATTTGTGACGCTCACCCTCTCCGGCTCAACTTCGCCGCCCGCACGGCGTCTGGTCTCGACCTTAAAGGCTGGTCATACGCCCCTCAGCTTTCATTCGGCAACTGTGCTAACGCGTCCGGCACTTACAGTATTGGTTCAGACACTTATATTAGTATTATGCACAACTGCCAGGGTCCAAAGCCAGGCACAGGTGATTTCTTTCCTGACACCATGATCTCGCACCCAGAGGGGCCTTATAGTAACTTTCCTCCGGCGCTACTACACGCCGCCGAGCCTACGGCTACTCAAGCCGCCATCGTCCACAGTATTGCCAACGCGGCCGTGCGTACTCCCGGCCCTTTGCCTTGGACTCCAGCTCTCAACCAGCAGCAAAACGTCAGTATGATATTTATTTACCCTGAAGTTATCGACCCGGTCTTTCAGACTCGCTCCGCCGTCACCGCCTCCTGCCCCGGCACCAACACCCAGCCTTCTAGCCCCAACGTTTCAGGGTGGAACAGTTCCGCCCAAAGCTCCATCACCATTCCAAATAACGTCGAGGGTAACGTCGCCTGTAGCGTCGGCTTTCATCATGATGCTCAGCGCATTGACGACGGTACTGAACCGGCAGACATCGAGTGGACAGTTTCCGCTACCTCTTCTGGCAGCTGTAGTATTATTCCAGCAACGCCAGCCAGTGATACGGTCACTTTGGTTGGTGGCGCCGAAGAACGCACCAGCACCACCACTCCCGTCACCGTCAACATCGCCGCTCCCAGCCCCGGCGGCACTACCTCCTGCACCATCCGGCAGACTCAAACTCTCAACCCCACCTCCTTTGCCGAAGTCACCATCACCCGTGGCGCCGACCCGCCCGAAATCCCCGGTGGCGACCCCGGCGACCCACCCACTGCTACTCCGTCCGCAGAAGTCTTCTCCAGTCACATCCGTGCCCAGGCTATTATTAACGGTTCGGTCGCTCGCCAGGCCGATGTCGCTTGTCACGCCGGTCTCGCCGGTCAGACCACCGGCTCTTGGCTCACTGGCCAGCTCGGTTGCGCCAGCACCAATACCAGCGCCGAGCGCGCCTACGCCCGCCCCGGCAACACCATCGCTTTCGGCTGGACTGGCCAGCTCGTCGCCCTTCACACCCGCACCACCCCGTCCAACCGCTCCAACTTCCCTTCATTTAATATCACCCACACCCGCTGTGGCGCTACCGGCGAATCCAACCTAGCCAACAATTGCGTCGCCTCCAACCCACCCGGCACTCAGCTCCAACTTAACACCATCCATCCCGGCCCCAGCCCCGACCTTCGCAACGCTTGGACCATCACTAATCAAAACGGCCAATCCGGCATGGAGCCTACCTCACCAGGCCAAAACGTCATCAATTCCGGCACCCAGAACCCGCGCGGCTCCGGCCACACCGTCTCCAACGCTCTTCTCGGTCGTCGCGACATCCAACACACTATTTCCGTCCAAGACGCCGTCAGCAAGCGCTTCCAAAACTGTAGCGATGGCGCCGGCACCAACGATTTTGTCGGCGGTCCCGGTGTCCCAGGTGGCAGCAACATCGTCTGCCGCCAAAACCAACACCAATATAATTACACCTTCCGCCCCCGCAACAACACCCCGGCTACTGCCACCTCACCCAACTCTGCCGCCACCGCCTCCTGCCCCATTTGGACCTCCGGTTACTGCGCCACTCCCACCCTCTCAAACCCCAGCGGTTGGTGCTCCAGCTGCTGCCAATCCACCGAAACCCGCGGTTGTAACTACTACGGCACCCAGACCCCATCCAACGCCACCATCTGCTCTTCTGGCAACACATCCAACACCGGTACCTGTACTTCCTCCGGCACCCTTTCCGCCTCCTACTTCGAAAACCGCTACTCCTGGGTCAAGCGATCCAATCCCGGCCCCATCCAGTCCACCGCTTCCTTCGGCATCCCCTACAACTACAGCCTCTCCGGCAATCTTTACCTTGATGCTCCGGCCCCCATCGTCCTCGCCGGTACCCCGATCGAGTTTAACGCCAGTGTTACCATCCGCCCCGAAGTCAACGGCGATGTCGGCGGCTCCGCCTACGCCACCCAAACCCGCCCCGACTCCGCTTGGCGCATCGTCTCTTGGTATGTCAATTACAACGTCCCTTCCTTCCCCTTCAACAACGCACCAGAGCAAAACAACCGGTGGGGCTCGTCAGCCAACGACCATTGTCAAGCCGTTTGGGGCAGCTATACTCCCGGCAACATCTTCGGCTGTTCTCTAGCCGCTCCCGGCTCCGAAGGCACCGGCCCATTCAACGTCAGTAACAGTAACACCGCCGTATCCCAAAACAATGTCCCGGTCGTTTCGTTCTTCCCCGGCGTCACTCCGCCATTGTCCGACCACCCCATCGGCACCAAGTTCTGTGTCGCTATGTCCATCCGCCGCTTCAACGTTGGTAACCGCTCTGCCGGAAGTGGCAGTCTCTACGGCGACCAAGGCTGGAACGATACCAATGTCGACATGGCCTGGCACAGCACCCCAACTTGTGTAGCTATCGGCGAGAAGCCATCCACCCAAGTCTGGGCTGCCAACTTCTTCAGCGCCGGCCCGGTTCGCGCCGGCATCCAAGTCCGCAATAATCCCGTCAGCGCTTGGGGCTCATGGGTCGAATACGCCGCGCTCGGTCAAGGCGGCCAGGGCACCATTTCCGCCCTCGGCAGCGGTGCCGCCTTTGCCGGCGGCAACCCCAGCATCGTCACCCCCGCCGGTTCCGGCTTTGGCGTCATCACCAATGCCTGTCGCTTCTCCATGCAAACTCTCGCCAACACCAACTGTACCGTCGGCACCATGGCAGCTCTCGGCAGCGCCAACGTCGGCTCCAGTCTCGCCGAAAACATCTCCATCCGCTACTCCAACCGCGACATGGCCGATCTCCCAGAGGGCTGGCAAGGCTTTAGTATGAGCGGCGACATCAACCTATCCAGCGTCGTCGGCGCGACCGCCGCCAGCACTATATATATCCGCGGCGGCAACATGAACATCACCACTAACTCAGGCTGGGTCATCCCGCAAGGCCGCACTATCATCCTCGACAGCACCGGCATCGTTACCTTCCGCTCAGACGTTGTCTACCACAACGGCCCTCACACCAGCATCCACCAAATCCCCCAGCTTCTCACTTTCGCCCACAACATAAACATCATTGACACCGTCTCCCGCGTCGATTCCTGGCTGCTGGCCGGCCTCAATCGCGGCCCCGGTATGGTTCCTCCATCTAACTCCGGCACCATCAATACCTGCTCCGAACACAACGGCACCCCGATGAACATCAGCATGCTCAGCGGTGATGTCTGTACCGGCCAGCTCCGTCTCAACGGCCCCCATATCGCCAACCAAGTCCGCCTCTACCGCTCCCACTTCGACAATTCCGCCACCAACTACCCGCCCAGCGAAATCTTCAACCTCCGCTCCGACACCTACCTCTGGGCCGCCGCTCAAAGTCAAAACTACTCCCAGGCCTTCATGACCTTTTCTCGCGAAGTCGCCCCCCGCTTCTAATCCCCTCCCCTGTTGTGCTATAATCTCTTTAGTAAAAGGAGAGATGATTATGAGCGACAAAGATAGCGCCAAAACAGCAGTCAAACCAACCCGCGACGAGTTGGTGGAGCAGAGCCTGGTAGTGTTCAAGCCAGACGCCGTTCAGCGCGGCATCGTCGGCGAGATCCTCTCGCGCTTCGAGCGTGTCGGCCTCAAAATCATCGCCACCAAGATGGTCAACCCCGACCGCGACCATTACTACAAGCACTACGAAGACATCGGCCAAATGATCACCCGCCGCGGCCAAGACAAATTCGACGTCACCCTTCAGTACATGGTCTCCGGCCCCGTCATCGCCTTCGTTTTTGAGGGCGTCGAAGCCGTCGCCATCATCCGCAAAATCGTCGGCACCACCGAGCCTAAAGCCGCCGACATGGGTACCATCCGCGGCGACTATTCCCACATTTCTTTCGGCTACGCCGACAAAAAACAAAAAGGCATCCCCAACCTCATCCACGCCTCCGGCTCAGTCGAAGAAGCCGAAAAAGAAATCGACCACTGGTTCGGCGCTCACGAGCTCATGGACTACCAAATGCCCCTCGACAAGTTCACTCGATGATGCTATAGTATATACACGCCCGGGTAGCTCAATGGATAGAGCAGCTCCGTCCTAAGGAGAAGGTTGTGCGTTCGACTCGCTCCCTGGGCACCAGAATTATTTTCAAGGTGTGGACAACTCTACGACATTCATTGGCGTAAGGCCTTGTATTCAGCTAATGGTTAATGTTACAATAGTAGACAATGATAGAGGTTAATAAGGGATTCTTTCGGGGTCCGTGGGATTTTATATTATTTAGCATGGCAGGTTTGGGCGTTTTTCTTGCCCTTTCCGCCACATTGATCGGACATTTTCAGCCTTCTCATGCAGCTCCCGTTTCGGGTGCCGTCGGCATGCGCGTAGTCCTCGATTATAGTATCACGCTCACCCTAGGCGACGCTTATAGCGACTGCCCAGCCAAAGCTAGCGGCGTCGTCCCCATCAGCCCCACGCCAGGCGACCAGCTTTACTATGCCTGTATTAACGCCACCGTCGATACCGACAACCCCACCGGCTACAACCTCACCATGCAGACCACTAATGCCACCAACAATCTAATCCACACTACTATTCCGGCTAATGTTATCCCGTCTACAACCGCCACCATCCAGACGCCTAGCATGCCGGCCGGTGACACCTGGGGCTTCTGTATCCCCGGCGCTACATATATGCAAGGCGTGGCTAACGGTTTCACCGCCTGTGGCTCCGGCGAGGGTTCCGGGTCTTCTCTTACTTACGCCGCCATCCCGCTCACTGCTACCGAAATCAAAAACGTCAACACCATTCCCACTACCGCTGTCCAGCGCAACACCCCTATCCGCTTTGGTGTCCACACTACCGCTGCGACGTCGGTTGGTACTTACACCAGTACCATCCGTGTCACCGCCGCCCTCAACGCTCCCGGCAGCCTCTCAAATTAGCCATCCGACTCTAAATAGCGTATAATCTAACATATATGTCTAAAGCAAAAGCAAAAGTTATCGATTACGACGGTTACGACTATGCCGACGACTTCTGGGGCAACGGCAAACGCGAATACGAAGACCAAGCCGACCGCCTCGCCATCCAGCGCCTCCTCCCTAAAAAGGCCGCCAACTTCATCGACGTTGCCGGCGGTTATGGTCGTCTCGCTGACGAGTATCTAAACCGCGGCTACGGCAAAGTCACCCTTTTCGACTACTCTAAAGATCTCTTAAATCAAGCCAAGAAACACTACGGCGCCAAGCTCCACACCCAGCAAGGCGACGCCTACCAAATGCCCTTCCAAGACGCCTCCTGCGACGCTCTCATGATGGTCCGCGCCACCCACCACTTCAGCGACTTCGACCAGGTCGTTTCCGAGATTTCCCGCATCCTTAAACCCGGCGGCATCGCTGTCATCGAGCTCGCCAACAAACGCACTCTTCCTCGCGTCTTCCGCTACTGGTTCGGCCGCTCCAAAGTCAACCCATTCTCCCACGACTCCATCGACATCACCGGCAAAGGCTTCTATAACTACCACCCCAAATACGCCGAAGCCCTCTTTGCCGCCCACGGTCTCAAGGTCCAAAAAATCCTCTCCGTCAGCAATCTTCGTAGTAACCGCCTCAAACGCACTTTCTCCACCAAATTCCTCATGAGCATCGAGAAGTTCTCCCAACGCGCCCTCGCCCCCTTCCGCTTCGGCCCCTCCGTCTACTACCAGCTCAAAAAAGTAAAATAACTAAAACAGCAATCCGTTCAACTGTTGCCCTAGTGTCCGCACGTTCGAGAAGCCCATTCCCGCGGAAAGGACCGTAATCGCATACGCCTTATCACCATCCGTCACAATTACCGCGTCATTCCAAGCCGTCGGACTCCACCCCACCGCACCATACACCGTCCCCTGAAGGCTACTCGGCAAGCCCCGCTCATATAGCTCCGGCCTCCCCCGCATCGAATCCATCAACATCTTCCTACTTTCCGTCGACAAATCCTCCCCTCGCCATATCTGCCTCAGCACCTCAGTCGTCTGCTCAGCCGTCGTCGCTAATTGCACCGCCCCGCCAATTAGCCGCGCATGCAAAGCCTCCGCACACGGGCTATTACTCGTCGCCACTGCCGCCACCAAACAATCCCCCCACGTCCGTCCCGGCATCAGGTTATCAGCCAGCCGTCGCTCTCCCTGATCCACCGCTTGATACCCACGTATAGCCACCCCAAGCTTATACAAGCTCGCCCCATCCCGTGATACATCACTCCGATGCCGTACCAGCCACTTCCCCTCCACCAAATCATAGATCGCCACACTCACGTCTTGCGTCCCCGCCCAAGAGCTCACTGCTCGCTCTATCGGTGTTCCGGCCGCCACCGCCGGCGTCGGTCTCGCCCGTATCAACCTCGCCAAGAACCACTCAGCCGTCTCCTGGTCTAGCTTCCATGGCGCCATCATCCTATCAAACCGCGTTGGCGTCACCCGCGTCTGCACATGTCGCCCCTCCACGAAATAATGCGTCAATATCAAACCTCGTTCCGTCCCCGGCCAGTTATGCTGGTCAAAAAACAGATTCCCCAGCCCATAAAACAGCAACCTCCCATCATACAACTCAAAAGTCTGCGGCTGATGTGCGCTCACCCCCACCACCAAATCCGCCCCCAAATCCGCCAGCCGCCTAAACATCGTCGTCTGCCCCGGCATCGGCGGGTCGCACTGCGTATACTCCACGTACCCCTGCGGGTACGACCAACACTCCAAATACTGTATGTCCACAATCACAAATTTCCCCGCCTCCTTCGCCGCCGCTATATCTGCCTCTGCCTGTGCCCAAGAAAACGGATTCGCCCCCGGCCGATTCGCCGCCGCCGCTTGCACGTCGCCCGCTAAGTTCACATTGTTATACCCCAACCATGCAATATCCACGCCCTTAGCATCAATTATCAGCGGCTGCCTTGCCTCCTCCAAGTTCCTCCCGCCTCCCACAATATGCCAACCCAACTCTTCATAAATATCCAGTGTATTTATCATCGCCGCCGCCCCCCGATCCACGCCATGATTTCCCGTCAGCGATATTATATTCATCCCGCTATCCTTTAATACTTCCAGCATCGCCATCGGCGCACAAAACGACATCCCAGACGGCTGGCACCCCGCCAAAAAACTCACTTCGTTACTCGTATGCGTATAGTCCGCCCGCGCCAAAAACTCCCCAATATGCTGTGTAAAATGTAGCGGATCGCCCACCTGTTCCAGCACTCGTTGCATCCCCCGCGCTAGCGCCGTCGTCCCCGTTTGATTTATCGTCAGCACCTCCTCTTGTGGCACCTCATCCAGCGCAAACACCCCATCCACCATCAATAATCTCCGCGTCCGGTCTACTTCCCGTAGCGGTACCATCTCAAAATCTGACTCCCCCGCCCTGAACTCCGCCACCTCCGCGCCGGTCAACCCAACCCTCGCATCATCCCATCCTACCACCGGCACTAGCTTATCCCAAACCGTCTCCACCGGCTCCTCTTCCTCATCAACCATCACGCCGGCCTGCTCAGCCCGCTGTCTCTGCGCCCACATCATGCCAGCTATCCCCGCGATGAGTAGCACCATCACGCCCACCGCCACCCACAGCCCTATCATTAACGCCCGTATTTTATTTTTTCGCGGCTGCTGCACCTCCACAGGCCGCACTTCTACCTCTATGCCCACCTTCTCCCCCTCATTAGTATTCACGTTCCGGCTCCACCAGTGGCAACTCCCGCACGCCAATCCTCACTATCGACTCTCCCGTCGCTCCCAGTCGCCCGAGCTCTGCCCGTATCCCCCATTTCTTCAAAATATCCCTCAACCGATTCATCGAGTCATAATTATCCGGATCCGCCATCACTGCAAACTTCTCGACCCGCTTCCCTGTCACCACAAACACCGCGCTCTCTCCTTCACCCTCCCGCCGCACTTGCCACGCGTCGTCTTTTTTCTCCTCCGGCAAAGTAATCATCTCTACATCCGGCTCTTCTTTTTTCACCACCGGCTTCTCGGCTAGCGACTTCTCCAGCAATTTCCGCACTTCACGCAGCAGTTCTTTCAACCCCTGATGCGCCTGCGCCGAAATCGCCATAACCGGCGCCGCCGTCACTTCACGCAAAGCCGCCTTCTGCGCTTCCAAAATCTCCTCATCCATCCCCTCGCATTTCGTCAGCGCCACTACCTCCGGCACGTCAGTTAGCTCCACGCTATACTTCGCTAGTTCCTCCCGAATCGTCTTATAACTCGCCCCGACATCCTCACTATACACGTCGACCAAATGCAGCAGCACTCGCGTCCTTTCTACATGCCGGAGAAACGCGTCGCCTAAGCCCTTACCCTCACTCGCTCCCTCAATCAACCCCGGGATATCCGCGAACAAAATATCATAATTATCTATCGTCGCCACCCCCAAGTTCGGCACCAATGTCGTAAACGCGTAGTCCGCGATTTCCGGCTTCGCATTCGACACTACACTAAGAAATGTCGACTTCCCCGCGTTCGGAAACCCAACGATCCCCACATCCGCGAGCAACTTCAGTTCCAACTGCAAAGTCCGATCTTCCCCCGGTTCACCCAGCTCTGCCGTCCGCGGTGCCTGCCGCACCGAACTCTTAAAATGCGCGTTGCCAAATCCCCCCGCCCCGCCTTTTGCCACCACTGCCCTCTGCCCGTCCTCCACCAAATCCGCAATCACCTCTTCGCCATCTCGCACCATCGTCCCCACTGGAACCTTAACCACCAAATCTTCCCCGCTCCTCCCAGCCGCCTGTCGTTTCGCTCCCCGAGCCCCATCCTTCGCTTTTAGCTCCGGCTGATACCGAAAATCCAGCAAAGTATTCTCATCTTTGCTCGCCTCAAACACCACATCTCCGCCTCGTCCCCCATTACCACCGTCCGGCCCCCCCTTATCTACATAGATTTCCTTGCGGAAACTTACCGCTCCGTCCCCACCCTTACCTGCCTGAGCCATAACCGTCGCTGTATCTATAAACATATATAAATTATATCATCTCGCTCGAGGTCTGCCAAACGCTTATGCTTAATTATGGTATAACTATTGACTACCTTTTCTAATACTGATAGAATGAAAGTGTTCTAACACTACGGTCAAACTAAACTGCACTCAAGAAATAGAGCCGCGACTCGCCATCTAAAACGACACCGCATAAGCAAATTTGGCGAAAGTTGGTTTGCAATAGGGTTAGAACACCTTGCGGTGTCGTTTTTTGTTGCCGGCAACACCGCAATATAAATATAAGGCACATTAAGGACGACGTATGACCAACAAAGATTTGGCCGATAAGGTTGTCGAGGTTATGGGCGATATCGACATGCTAAAGGACCACATTGAGTTATTGCACGAACGCATCAAGTTGCTCGAAGCCCGTATCCTCGGTCTCTAGCTATCTTTTTGCCATCAAATAACCTGCCATGTTTTCTATGAAGCTAGACACGGCGAGGCTATCTCCTGTTCTCGGTTTCCGATAGCACACGTACAGCTTTTCACGCGCTCTCGTTAGCGCCACGTAGTATAGCTTTTGCTGATCTTCCAGCGCTGTCGCCTCACTTTCGCCGAAGATTCCCATTAGCGCGACATCCGGATGATACATCGGTATCACCCCCGCGTCTACTTCTAGCAGTATCACCACCTCCGCCTCTAGCCCTTTGGCTCGATGCATCGTCATCGTTCTCACTGTTTCTTTAAACTCCGGCGCACTCATCACGCCCTGCCTCACCAACACCTCTCTAAGTCGCCGCTCAAACTCGCGCAAACTCACAAACCAAAACGATGTCTCGTTATTTCTATGTAGCAGAAGCACTTGCTTTCCTCGATTCTCTGCTACAATTCCCGCCACCATTTTCAGCATCTGCACCGCCCGCCTGTCCGGGCTTCTTTCGTTGCTCACCTTCATCGCCTTAGCATATATGTCATCCCGAGCCCGTTCCGCCGCCCGGTCCTCACCTGCTCGATTTTCCAAAAACACCCCCGCGCAGTCACACAAAAACAACTCCCCATCGGCCTCCATTCCCGACTTTATCCGCCCGCTCTCCCCCATCGATTTCGTCACAAACCTCTTCGCGTTCGCCACGATATCTTTCGCGCACCGATAATTCGTCGTCACCTCCAGCCGCTCCGCATCCTCGCTAAAATACTCCTCAAAGTTCCGATAATACCTCCCATCCGCCCCCGCAAACCGATTCACCGCCTGCCAATCATCCCCCACCGCCATCACGTTACATTCCGGATTCTTTGCTCGCATCGCGTTCACTAACCCCATCATCAGCGGCGAAAAATCCTGGTACTCATCAATCAAAATCCACCGCGTTTTCTCGCATTCCACCTTCTCTTCGTCCAGTACTTCCGCTGCCCGTTTCATTAGCATCGCGAAGTCCATCCCCCACCGCGCGTCCCCTTCCAGCCGCTTCACATATTCACTAAACGCCGCGTAACCAATCTCCAAAAACGCCTTCACCCGCGTCTCCGCCACTCCCGCCACCCGACTCTTTAGCCCCGCCTCATCCCCCAAGTATTCCTGCTCCGCCCGGTCGATAAACTGCGTAATCATTTTCGTAAACTTCTTCACCTGCCGTTCCCGCGCTCGCCTCAGCCTCTCCTCTTCCGGCAGCTTCTCCACTCGCACCCCACGTTCCAAAAGCACTCGCCTCAGCCGCTCCTCCATCTCCTCCCGCGCCGCCCACCCCGCCACTGTTTCGATCACCTCCCGGCACCCCATTTCTTTCGCCGCCGCGCTTCCATACCACCCCCGCTTCCACGCTTTATTCTCGCAATACTCCCGATATTTCCCCACCACTCCACTTGCGTTTATTTTCTCAACTTCACCTGGGCTTTCTCGCCCTGTCACCGCCCAATGCTCCCAAACAATTCCATAATCCGGCAAATAAAAATCCGGCCTTACCACGTCTCGCCCCCGCACTTTCGTATAAAACGTTTTTTCATACACATACTTCACGTCATGCTCAAACAAAAAATCCGCGATCACTTTTTCGTCATTACTCTTCATCATTTTCCCGTCCAGCGTCTCATACGACGTACTCCTAAGCGCCTCATAATAATCCGCCTCACTAAAATACCTCCCCCGATTCACCCGCCACGACTCATCCCGAAAATGCCGATAAATCTTCCGCTGATCCAACCCATTCACAATCTCCTGGATAAACTGCATCCGCATCGGCCCGCCCCGCGCCTTGCTATCCGCCAAAATCTCCCCCCGATTCTCCCCCGCCCTCGTCTGCACCAAGTTATTCGCGTACGCGTGAAACGTAGTCGCCCTCGTCGCGCCCGCCAACTTCCGCCCGTCCACTGTCATCCGCCGCATCCGTCGATTTATCTCATCCCTCGCGTCGCTGTTAAACACAAACGCCACAATCTCATCCGCCGGCACCTCGCACTGCGCGATTAAGTACACCATTTTCGCCACCAGCGTCCTTGTCTTCCCCGCTCCCGCCCGCGCCATCACCAGCAGATTTTTATTTCCGTTCGCCACCGCCCGCGCCTGCTCCGCATCCAACAAAAACGCCTCGCCGTCCTCCCGTACACTCTCGGCAAACCATCTTCTCACCTCCACCTCCGTCATGCTATAATTATATAGTATTAAGGAGTATTATTTTATGAGCAAATCCCAAGCTGGCAAAACCCCCAAAGCACCAACCCCGCCGCCAAAACAAGGCTGGGTCTCTGAGTTCATCGCCTTCATCGAGCAGCGCAACGTCGTCGATCTCGCTGTCGCCGTTGTCATCGGCGCCGCTTTCGGCCAAATCGTCAACTCTCTAGTCAACAACATCATCATGCCGCTCGTCGGTGTTCTCCTCGGCGGCCGCGACATCTCCGGCCTCGAGTTCACCGTCGGCGAAGCTGTCGTCACCTACGGCGTCTTCCTCCAAAACGTCATCAACTTCCTCATCATCGCCTTCTCCATTTTCTGGTTCGCCAAGTTCATGAAGCGCGCCGGCGCCTTCAGCAAAACCGCCGCCTGCCATCTCACCAAAACTCCACCCTCTACTTAGTTTATTTGCGATTTAATTATGCGACATCTCGCGCAACAACCGCATCACGTCACTCATAAAGTCCTCATCCACAAAATAGTACATCGCCGCGTTCCCCACCGGCGTCTCTACTCCGTATATCCGCGACGGCTCGCACATCCCCACCCTACATCTCGGCATCACCATTCTCGGCGCCGGATCCCGCTCAATTTCCCTGAGCATATTCGCCACATCCGCCCGCCTCGCTATCGACAACATCCCCCGCCTGCTCACCGTCCCATCTAGCCGCTCATGCCCCACGCAAGTATTTATCTCGCGCGTCGCGTACAACCCACTCCGCGAATTAATTGTCAGCACCGGCTGCCGGCACGGCGCTACAAACTGCTGCGTCGTATGTCCCACCTGCGTTATAATGATATTCGGTCTCACCAGTACCGGCCACACCACCACTAGCGCAATTAATAGTATCCCTAGGACACTCCCCACAATCCACCGATTCGCTTTATAAAGCTCACTCAAACTATCACGCATATGTTTATCTTATCACACCCCCAGCCCGAGTTTGCCCCACCCCCTACGGGTAGACACAGCGGAGGGAGAAGCCAATAAACTTGACGCTACTGTTCGCCCCCGCATGCAGATGTGCTACGGTCATACCGGAGTTAGCTATGTTTGATGATGAAGCCAGTGAAGAGTTCCACCAATATACATGATCAGACTGGTTATTCAACCCGGGCCCTAGAGGAGCAATAATGTAAAAGAATCCATTCGCGACAGTGGCGAAGGAGGAGCGAGCCTTCGCCACTGCCTCATCAGACGCCTTTAATCCTGCTAGTGGCGGCCTAATTGGTCAATCCACATGGTTCGTTCCGCGTTCCTCTTCACTTTTCTCCGCAACAACACCGAGCTACACAGGTGTTAGCGCCACTGTTATTGACCCGGGAGTCCGTTCGGGCAGCCATAAGTTCCGTGGCCACCCCCTCCGCTGTGTCTACCTGTAGGGGGTGGCGGGGTAGATGTAGCAAACTTATCTTCTAGCCCGCAGGATTAGCAACGGGATGACCTCGGGCTCGGGATGCTGGTCGGATTTTGAGGAATGTCCCGGAGTGCGGCAGCACGAGGTAAAAGCACATTTTAGTCCGTGGCGACGGATTAAAATGATGCTGTGTCCGAGAAACCGAGCCAGCGACCGAGCCCAGAGAGTCACCCATGTTGCGATTAATGGCGGGCAGGAGCATAATGTGATACAATATAACCACATGCGGAACAAGATTGTAGAGAGGCTATCCAAGCTCAAGCCCACTAAGGGCGAAGCCGTCCTCGCGCTCGACATCGGCACCGAATTCGTTAAAGTCCTCGCCGCCAAGCTCGACGACCGCATCGAAATCCTCGGTGCTAACAAAGTCCGCCAGGAGGCCGGCGCCATGCACGACGGCGCTATCGCCGACATTCGTGCTGTTACCGTAGCCTGCGAAAAAGCCATCTCCGAACTCGAACGCCAAATCGGCCAACCCCTCAGAAAAACCGTCGTTGGTGTCGCCGGCGAACTCGTCAAAGCCTCCGCCACCACCATTACCTACCGCCGCAAAAACCACGAAACCCCCATCGCCGAAGACGAAATGCATTCAATCCTCCAAAAGGTCGAAAATCGCGCCCTCGAAAACACCGAAAAACAAATCAACCGCGAGACCAACCGCGACACCAAAATCCGCCTCATCAACTCCGCCCTTGTCGGTATGGACATCGACGGCTACAAAGTCACCAACCCCATCGGTTTCCCCGGCAAAGAAATCGCCGTCCAAATCTACACCGCCTTCGCCCCCCTCGTCCACATCGGCCCCATGGAAGCCGTCTGCCGCGAACTTGACCTCGACCTCCTCGCCATCGCCACCGAGCCCTTCGCCGTTTTCCGCGCTGTCGTCGGCGACCAAACCGCCTCCAATATCACCACTATCATTCTCGACATCGGCGGCGGCACCACCGACGTCGCGGTCGTTTCTAACGGCGGCGTCGAAGGCACCAAATCCTTCGCCATCGGCGGCCGCTCCTTCACCCGTCAAATCGCCGACTCCATGGACCTCGACATGGCCGCGGCCGAAAAGTGCAAACTCGCCCTCGGCAGCGACGCCCTCAGCGACGCCACCCGCGAAAGGATCCTAGCCGCAGTCCAGCCTAGCCTCACCATCTGGCAAGCCGGCGTCGGCATGTCTCTCGAAGAGTTCGGTGGCCTCGACCACCTCCCTAGCAAGATCCTCCTCTGTGGCGGCGGTGCCAGCCTCGACCAAATCACCGAAGTCCTGAAGTCGGACTCTTTCCTCGAAGATCTCCCTTTCGCCAAAACCCCCGAAGTCAAGCTCATCGACCCCTCCGCTCTCCCTGGTATCAAGAACCGCGGCATCGAAGAAATCGACCATTCCTTCATCACTGCCATCGGCTTGCTGTGGGTTGCAAAGGACTCTCTGTCAAGTTAGAATATACTTATGACTAAAGAAACCATCTACCTAGATTTGGCTGATGATATTACCACCATTTCCGCCAAAGTCACCCGCGCTAAATCTCAATTAGTCGTTTTAGTTCTACCGAAGTCTCTCGGCGCCCTACGCAACATCGTCAACATCCGCCTCCTCTCTCGTGTTGCCACCCGCGGCAAAAAATCCATCGTCCTCGTCAGCAACAACCCCGAGATTTTGCCTTTAGCCGGCCAAGTCGGCCTGCCCGTCGCCAAGTCCCTTCGTGACAAGCCCGTCCTACCGCCTAAACCCGACCAAGCTGACAGTCACGGGAGCACCATCGACGAGCCAGACGACCCCGCCCCCCCCATCGGATTCACCGACCTCGAAGACGAAGCTGCTGCCGATGTCGCTGCTACTGATCCGCTCAGCGACGGCAACCTCGTCCCCAAGGTTAAGCTCGCCGACACCAAAAAGTCCACCGAAACTCAAGAGGTCAAATCCTTCAAGGACTGGTTTAAAAAATACGCCCGCTTCGTTCTCATCCCCATCGGTGTTATCATTCTTGCCATCATTAGCGTCATCGTTTTTGTTCCCGCCCGCGCTACCATCGAGATTACTGCCCGCACCAGCCGCCACAATTTCAACGAACCCATTTCCTTCACTCGTAACGCTGGCGAGGCCAACCCAGAAGCCGGCGTCTTCCTTCTTCACTCCGAGACCCTCGAAAAAGTCAGCGAATACGAGTTCACTGCTACAGGTAGTCGTGAAATCGGCGAGTACGCCAGCGGTCAGATCACCTTCACTTACGCCGGGCTCCCTGCCAACATCCCTTCCAACACCGCCATCACCATCGGCAGCCACACTTATCGCACCACTGAAGCCACCACAGCCAACTCTGGTCAGGTAACACTGAACGTCCGTGCCACCGCCCTCGGCGACGAATTCAATCGCACCAGTGGCGGCGCCTTTTCCATTACCTTGGCCGGCACTCCCCACAACTTTACCGCCACTGCCATGAGCATCACCGGCGGCAGTAAACGCACTATCACTATCGTCTCTCAAAGCGACTACGACTCCGCCCTTGCCGCCCTCCCTGTTGTCAACCGCCAAGCCGCCGAAACCGAGCTCGCCAACAACTTCGCCGCCGATCTTATCGCCCTGCCGCGCGCCGCCTTCACCTCCTCTACTAGCGATCCGACCAGTTCTGCCGCCGTCGACGCCGAAGTCGGGTCCGACCAACGCATTACTATCCGCCAAACCACCACCTTCACCGGTTACGGCGTCAATCGCGCCGACCTCGAAACCTTCATCCGCATCCGTGAAGAAGAGCGCGTCGCTGGCGAAGACAGCACCAAAATCTTCGACCTCGGCTTTGACCGCATGTTCTTCGGCAATTTCTCCGAAGCTAACAATCAAATGACCTCCCGCCTCCAAACCACCACCGTCGTCGGCCCCGACATCTCCGAAGATTCCGTCAAGGAAGCCGTCGCCGGTCGGAGCGCCAGCGACGCCAATCGCGCCATCCAAAGCCGCGACATCACAAACGCTACCGTTCGCTTCAACTTCTTCTGGGTCAATCGCGTCCCTACCCAGTTCGATCACATCACGGTCGAGATCAGAATGGGCGATTAGTATGAACATCGTCGCGCTCGACATCGGCGAAAAGCGGGTGGGTATAGCCAAGGCCTCCGGCAAAATCGCCATCCCGCTCGCGACTGTTTCCCCTGACGACCTCCTCGCCACGCTCGAAGAAGCAGCCCCCGACCTCATTGTCGTCGGCCTCCCTCGCAACTCTTCCGGCGAAGAAACCAAGCAAACCGCCACCGTCCGCGCCGTAGCCAGCGGGCTCCCCTATGAGGTAGTTTTTCAAGACGAATCTCTCACCTCTGTCCTCGCTCGCGAGAATCTTGACACAACCGGTCGTCCATATGATAAAATGGACATAGACAAAGAAGCCGCTCGGATTATCCTCCAAGATTGGCTAGAAAGGAATCACCATGCATAGAACCCTCCGCCTCCTCACAGTTATTCTCATCATTATGATTATTCTCACCGGTGCCCTCATGGCGCTCTTCATCCAGCGCCAGCTCAACGAGCGCGAGCAACGCCGCCTCGAACAAGAGCAAATCGAAAACGAAAAGGCCGCTACCTTCCGCGCCATGATTGTCCCCGGCAGTGACATGTTCTCTCTCGCCGTCGCTTTTGACGCTCGTTTCGGCAGCTCCGAGTGGCAAACCGCCATGCGCGAACCCACCCCCCTCGATGGCTTCTTCGGCCGACCCGAGGGCAACACCGCCGAAGGCCTCATTTTTCCCGAGACCTACGAGTTTTTTGAGACCGCCACTCCTGCCGACGTCATCCAGCGCGCCATGCGCGAGCTCCAGACCTTCACAACTCGCCACCAGCTCACCGCCGCTTTTGAGCGTCAAAACCTCACCCTCTACGAAGGCATCATCCTCGCCTCCATCGTCGAGCGCGAAGTCACCGCCGCCTCCGACCGCGAGATGGTCGCCGGTCTCCTCCTCAATCGCCTCCAAGGCCGCTGCCAGTCCCAAATCGGCAACCCCCGCCTCGGCGCCGACCCCACCTTCATCTATGGCTGGATGCTCGCCGGCAACCCCCGACCCACCACCACCGCCGAAGTCGCCACCGCTCTCAACTTCAACTCGCCCTACAACACCCGCCTACACGTCGGCCTCCCACCTGGCCCCATCAGCAACCCCTCCGGCGCCACCCTTCTCGCCACCGCCAACCCAAGCGAGAATAGTTACTGCTTCTTCATTTCGGACGACGACGGTCAGACCCGCTTCGCCCGCACCCTCGCCGAGCACCAAGCCAACATCCGTAATTATTGCAAAGTTCGCTGCGGAGCCGGTTAAGCTAGTCATAGCCCATTAAAAATGGTATAATATAGAGTATGCAATCAATTTTGCAGTTTTTCAAAGGAGTCCGCAGCCCTCGCACCAAGCGCGGCCGCGCACTTCGTCGTTTGATCGGGCATAGTATTGCCTTCGTCGTCATCGTTGTCGGCCTGGTTTTTTGCTCCGAGCGCAACATGACCGCCACCAACATGGACGCTTTCTTCTCTAGCAACGACCGCCTCACCTACGAAGCTAGCCACAGCAATATCATCGAGACCACCATCGTCGCCGAGCTTGCTTCCACCGCCAACCTCCCCGTACGCGCCAACGCCGCCCTCACCGCCACCTCGCTCATGATCCTTCGCGATACTGTTCTAGGAAGCGGCGCCATCGAGCGCCCGGTCGTCCCTCCCGGCGGCTTCGCCACCCATCTCGGCCGCTCCTATCGCGTTCTCCCCGGCGACGACGTTCCCACCGTCGCTGCCCGCCACAGCATCACCGCTCAAACCCTCCGTTGGGCCAATAGCATCCCCATCTCCATCAATACTCTCACCGACGGTGTCGACATTTTTGTTCCGGTCATGGACGGCGTCATCTATACTGTCCGCCAAAACGACGAGCTCCCCCGCATCGCCGAACGCTACCAAGGCGTTACCGAGCAAATCGTCCTCCACAACAACCTCCGCGTCGAAGGCATCGTCCGCCTCATCCCCGGCGAACGCATCCTCATCCCAAACGGCATCCTCCCGCCCAACGAACGCCCGGAGTTTGTCGCTCCCATCCGCCAGCCAACCCTCTCCCTCCGCGGCAACAACCCCTACGCCTGGGGTAACTGCACCTGGTATTCTTACGCCCGCCGCCGCGAACTCGGCCTCGACGTCCGTCCTCACTGGGGCAACGCCGCCACTTGGGCAGTTCGCGCTACTGCCGATGGCTTCACCGTCAACCGCTATCCGACCGTCGGCTCCATCATGCAAAACGTTGGTGGTGTCGGTGGTGGCCTTGGCCACGTCGCCGTCGTCGAATCCATCGACATCGTCAACAACACCCTCACCATCTCCGAAATGAACGCTCGCCGCGGCCTAACCGTCGACGGCCGCCTCGGTGGCTTCAACCGCGTCAGCTTCTTCACCTTCCAGCTCGATGCCGTCCAAGGCCCTGGCCAGCCCTACTGGTATATCCACTAACCCACTTTACTGGATCTCCCCACCCCCTACGGGTAGACACAGCGGAGGGAGAAGCCGAAGTATCTACCTACGCCTTCTGTACCTGGGCGTAGAGTAGGTCCGCCGATATGGGTATTGCCTATACCGGTAGTCGAAGTTAGCGATGAGCCCCACCAATATGCATACGCAGGGTCTCTGAATACAAGTCCTGATCCGCCGGTGAAATAGTCCGTAGTGACAGTGGCGAAGGAGAGTCGGAACTTTATAAAGTTTCTTACCCCCGTGAGCGCTAGCGAACGCCGGTAGGCATAAAGCAGATCAAAATGACATTTTGTCTGCTTTATCGCGAGCTTTAGCGAGCTAGACCAACTTCGCCACTGTCACTACGGGTTGGCTTCAGACCGGTATGTCTGGCTTACGAACCGAAAACGAACACTGGTGGTTATCATCATTATCTTCTTTAGCAACCGCAATCTATACATGGGTGGGCCCTCCAATTATCTACCCGGGTACATACGCTAACAATTCATGGATAGGTCTCTCCCTCCGCTGTGTCTACCCGTAGGGGGTGGGGAGGAAACCTTGGTTTCTTAGGGAAAGAAAAGCGCCCTCTGCAGCAGGGCGCTCATGCATGTTGCAACATGCATCTATGGTTTCAAGGCTTTAGGAAGCCAAAGTTTACGGTCGAGTCATGACCGCTCTGATCGTTCGTGAGCGATCATGACCCTCTGTCTTGTGACATCTCTCCCGCCCCCGCGGGTTACTTACTTTTACCGTATTCCCCGATACCGATACCGACCATGGTGTCATGTACTTATACTCATATTCAGAAAGGAGGCGTTTCAATGAACAAGAAACTTGTCACAATCATGCGGGGGCTGGGGGAGAGACTTGATATATATAAACTCTGGCAACGTGTAGCTCCAAGGAGCATAGACCACAGGACGCATAAAATCAGCATCCATGAACATTCTGGTAAGCGACTTCGCAGTCTCCCAGAAAGGGCACTAGAAACTCTAGTACCGGCCTCTCTCGTTTGCCCGAGAAAATTATCAACCTAGAAACCGAAAGGTTCACTGCCTGCTACACAAATAGCTTTGTAGCAGCTACCTCTATACTATCGCACTCCCCGCCCCCAGTCAAGCATCAGCATTATACAATTTTCGCCCACGAGAAATCACGTAAAACACACGAAGGCGAAACCAGCCAAAACCCCCTCGCAAACCAAGGGGGTTCTGAAACTCTACGCTAGGCTATTTTTCAGCCGCCGGAGCCGCTTCTGCGCCTTCAGCCGCCGGCGCACCACCCCCCTCAGTTGTCGCACCACCTTCAACCGTAGCCGCCGCCTCAGCCTCTGCCTTAGCTTGCGCCTCTCGCGCTTCTTCCGCCGCCGCCTCAGCCGCCGCGTCGTAAACATTCGCAATCACCGTATCCATCGACAGCTCTTTATCCGCTAGTTCCACACCCTTCGGCAACACCACATCCGCCAACGTAATTCGGTCATCCACAGTCGCGAGCTTGGTCACGTCAACCTCGATCGCCTCTGGTAGGTCGGCCGGTTTCGCCTTCACTTCCAGCGTCTCAAGCACCTGCAAGATATTCAACTTCATCTTCTCGGCCTCGCTCTGACCTAGGCCGATCAACTCAATCGGCGTCTCAGCCCAAACGATCGAATCCTTCGAAATCGCCTGCAACTCAACATTCAAGATCTTCCCCGTCGCCGGCTGCAACTCCACGTTCTTCACCATCGACAAAAAATCCTTGCCATCAATCGACACATCCAGCGGCGTCGCGTATCCGGCACCCACAAGCGCCCGCTCAGCCGGCAGATATTCCGCCTGCCAGAGCATCGGCTCCACGCCTTTCCCTGAAATTACCCCAATCACCAGACCTTTAGCCCGGAGTTTTTTGGCTTGCTTACCTGCTGCGGTGCGGGTGACCGCCACTAGTTTCTCGCTCATATTTCTCCTATTTGTGCCAATTATAGCATATGATACAATAGATGTAAAGGAGTGTGCAGAAGATATGTTCAATCTAGATCAATGGAAAACCAAAATGCAGGACGTGGAGACCCACTTCACCGGCGAAATGAAAAAAATCCGCACCGGGCGCGCCCATCCCGACATGCTAGCTGAGGTCAAAGTCCTCATGTATGGCAACCCGACCCCCCTCGCCCACGCCGCTAATGTCACCGTCAGCGATGCCACTATGCTCGTTATCACCCCGTTCGACCCCTCACAAATCGAAGCTATCACAAGCGCTATCAGGAACGACCCCACCCTCGGCCTCAACCCTTCCGATGACGGCCGCATTATTCGCGTCCCTGTCCCGCCCCTCACCGAAGAACGCCGCAAAGAAATCGTCAAAACCGCTAACGAAAAGGTCGAAGCCGCCAAAGTTGCCCTAAGGAACGTCCGCGAAGATGCCAGGAAAGCCATCAAATCCCTCAAAGAAGCCAAAACCGCCGGCGAGGACGAGCTCAAACGCTACGAGAAGCAAATCGACGACGCTACCCACGAGTTCACCGCCAAAATTGACGGCATTTTCTCCGAAAAATCCGCCGAAATCATGAAAGTCTAGCCATGCCCAGCAAAAACAAGCTTATCCTTGCCCTACTCAGCCTTGCCCTCGCCGTTATTGCTATCATCTGCGCTGCCACGGCTTTCTTCTATCCCTTAGCCGCCAAAATATCCGCCGACGAAGCCCGTCAAATCGCCATAGAACACATCGGTGGCGACCGCGCCAACCCGCCCGAAATCAAGCTCGCAAATTGGCGTCGCGTCTGGTCCGTCGAAGTCTTCCAAAACGGCTTCATCCATGAAGTTCGCGTCAGCACCCACACCGGCGACATCATCGAATAGCCCTTTGCATTTCGCAAACATCGTGATATAATCTGTCTCAGTGGGGCAATAGCTCAGTTGGCTAGAGCACCTGCTTTGCAAGCAGGGGGTCCAGGGTTCGAGTCCCTGTTGCTCCACCACAATTTACTTCTGTTATTTCACACTTGTATTTTTGTGAAATTATTTTATTCTCTAGTTTGACAGCAGTTTTGACAGCAATTGTCATCCGTAGGGGGTGGAGCGTACTCGCTTGACGTCGCCCAACTATTACGATAAGCTATCAATAATTATGGATATATTTCTCAAAAGCCGACCTGACACCACCGAAAAGCTCATTCAACTCCTTAAAATTATCCGCCCCGACGTCGCCATCCGCAGCGATCTCGACGGCGCGGCGACCGTCGTAGCCTTCCCGGACGAATCTTACCTTTGGCTCTGGCAACCCGACGACTGGGACGGCGAAACCTCCCTCACCGGCGCCATCCACGTCAAGTTTGCCAGCCAAGACGAATTCGAGAACAGCCACGCCCGCGTCAAATCCACATACCCCGACCTCGAAACCACCGCCATCGAAGACCTCTCCCCCTTCCTCACCTACACCTACCACCTCTACAAAGTCTCACTCGCCGGAGTCACTTTTGAAGTTTGCTACGAACCCCCTCACGACTGGCCGTAACGTCCCACCCCCTACGGATAGACACAGCGGAGGGATCTGCCGTCAGATCTTAGGGCTCCGGATTCTGCCATAGTTATATCAGCCACTCCCATAGAAATAGTTGATGACGTAGTACCGGTATTATTACCAGCTGACCACCATGTTGCTCTAGCGGATTGACTAAGTAGGCCAGTAGCAACAAGCAGGATATCCTGTGAGACAGTGGCGAAGGAGGCTTCGAGAGTTTCCAGGGAGAGGGTACGAAACTTTATAAAGTTTCGTACTTTCCTTCGCCACTGTCTCGGGTGGCTATATGAGTGCTTCTAATGGTGTCTTTCAAATGTCCGATCGCACATCATGGTGGGCAGCGTCTATGACAGGAGCGAATCCTCCAGCCTACCCAATTATAAATATTTCTTCAATTAACATGCTCGGTAGCACTGGCGGCAAGTCTACCGGCTTCTCCCTCCGCTGTGTCTACCCATAGGGGGTGGGGAGGATCTGCAGCAACGGCGCGAAGCCCAAAACAACTTGCCACACAAGCGCAATGACCGCGACGATAAGCGGCACTACGTAAGTCATGAAAATTCGCGTCTTTTGGCGGTCTTTGACCTTGATGCCGAGCTTACTCATCCACCATTCGTAAAATTTGTCCTCCGAGTTGCCGAACTGTTTCCTCGACAGATGGCACCCCTGGTAAACTTCTAGGTAGGCGATATGCACAAGGCCGATCAATGCAACAAAACCCCATCCCAGCCAGAGCCAAGAAGTGTATGTAGCGATGGTCAGCGCAAGGTGAAGGATAATTAAAAAAGACTTCCTCATATGCCATATTTTAACACACCACCCCCTACGGGTAGACACAGCGGAGAGAGAAGCCAGGGTCTTTGGCTCGATCAGAACGCGACATATCAACTGCTGTTGGCATAATCCATATGTAAGTTGGGTTAGAACTTGAAATCAAAGATGAAGTCCAAAAGAAAGCGCGTGTCCCCGGCCCAACTAAACCCTGTTGCACAACAAACTGGCTATCCGTGACAGTGGCGAAGGGACCATTGTCTTCATCAACTGAATATGATATAATCTACCCAGATTTTGCCACATTCTTGTGGGTCGGTAGCTCAGCTGGTTAGAGCACTAGACTCTTAATCTGGGTGTCGTGGGTTCGAGTCCCACCCGACTCACCAGAATTTGCCAAAATCTCCCCACCCCCTACGGGTAGACACAGCGAAGGGAATGGCCAAAAGCTTTGCCTAAGCTGCCCGTATGCATACCGGAGTGGATATTTGCGACACCGACTCCCGTGAGTTTTAGCGAGCTAGACCAACTTCGCCACTGTCTCGTCTAACGACTTCCTTGCGCCCAATGGTGTGACCATTCAATCAGGCGCTGCTAACTTTTGGCACCCTTCCCTCTTCTCTGACGACCAGGCAAATAGAGGCGACATTGTAGCTTCTCGCATATCAACTGCCACCTACACACACTCTAAATCTTGGGCTGCATCCCTCCGCTGTGTCTACCCGTAGGGGGTGGGGAGAAGGATGCGAGACAAAGATCCATTCGTACTGTATAATAATTACATGCTATTCCTCGGAATCATCATCGGGCTCATCGCCCTCACCCTTATCGTCACTCTCCACGAGCTCGGCCATTTTTGGGCGGCTCGTCGTGGCGGCGTCTATGTCGAAGAGTTCGGCATCGGCATGCCACCCAAGGCTTGGCAAAAGAAAACCCGCCGCTTCCGCGACCTCTTTAAAAAGTCCGACAAAATCAAAGACCCCAAACCCAAAAAAGGCCAACCCCGCCTTCGCCCCTTCATCTTCTCGCTCAACTGGCTCCCCATCGGCGGCTTCTGCCGCATGAAAGGCGAATCCAGCCAAGACATCTCCAAAGGCTCTTTCGGTGCCGCCACCTTCAAAGCCAAAACCCTCATCCTCTTCGGTGGCGTCCTCATGAACCTCCTCACCGCCGCCCTCATCTTCACCACCCTTATGTGGACCGGCATGCCTCGCCTCCTCGCCAACCAAGTCCACATCCCCGCCGACACCCGCATCGTCTCCAGCTCTGTCACCGTCTCTCGCCTCCTCGAAGGCTCCCCCGCCGCCGAAGCCGGCTTCAGTCTCGGCGACGAAATCATCAGCGTTGCCGGCACGCCCGTCCCTAGCGCCGCCGTCCTCCCCAACATCACTGCCGCCCACGCCGGCGAAACCGTCGAAGTTATCGCCCGCCGTACCGGCACCACTTGCCAAGACCCCGACATGCCACCCTTTAACGGCGCCGCCGTATGCGGTACGCAGCATACCTATGAGTTTACTAAAACGGTCACCCTTAACGACGGCCAAGATGGCCGCGGCTACCTCGGCCTCTCCGCCGAATCCAGCGAACGCATCTACGCCACCTGGAGCGCCCCTCTCGTCGGCATCGCCCTCACCGCCCAGCTCACCGGCGAAACCATCCGCGGCGTCGGCACCATCTTTTCTAATCTCGGTTCCGGTCTCGTCCGCCAGTTCCACCCTGCCTCCGACACCCGCGAAGCCGGCCGCGCCGAAATCTCCGCCGCGAGCGACGGCGTCACTGGCCCCGTCGGCATCATCGGCATCATCTTCCCGAACGCCACCGCCGCCGGCCCCAGTATGATCCTCCTCCTCGTCGCCATTATCTCCCTCTCCCTCGCCGTCATGAACCTCCTCCCCATCCCCGCCCTCGACGGCGGCCGCTGGCTCATGCTTCTCGTCGCCAAACTCCGCGGCAAGCCCCTCTCCGAAGAGCGCGAACAAAAACTCATCACCTATTCCTTCGTCGCCGTCCTCGCCCTTGGCGGCCTCATCATCATTCTTGACGTAGTAAGGCTCTTCTAATGAGCCGCAACTTTAATAAGGTCACCCTCCCCGTGACGACAGGCGAGGGTCATTCTGATTCTGTGTCTAGGAGAACGAGCCAACGTCAACCCAAGCTAGCCTGGTTATATTGGACCCTCTGGATCATCGCCTCCTTTGCCCTTGCCAACCTCGTCGTCGTCCCCTTCATCTGGGCTCTCCCCGACGAAGTCACCCATCGCCTGAGCACTCCTTTTGGCACCGCCATCGTCACCACCATCGTCAACGCCCTCGTCCTCTTCTTCACCATCGGCCCCCCCTACCTCATCAAGAAAATCAAAACCACCCGCAAGGAAATCGGCCTCACCGGCTGGCCCACCTGGGCTGATATTTTCCTCGGCGTCGCCGGCATGATCCCCTACATTCTCCTTTCCGCCGGTCTACTTTGGGGCTTCCAACGCCTCCTCCCCGGCGCCAACTGGGAGCAAGATCAGTATATCGGCGGTTTCAGTTTCCTCCGCTCCGGCGCCGATTTCTTCATTGCCTTTCTCGCCCTCGTCGTCGTCGTTCCTATCCTCGAAGAAGCCATCTTCCGCGGTGTCCTCTACTCTAAGCTCAAGAGCGGTCTTCCCACCGTAGCCGCCGTCATTATCTCCAGCCTCCTCTTCGCCATCGCTCACGGCCAACTCAACGTCGCCGTCGCCACCTTTGCCCTCGCCCTCGTCGCCTGCGGCCTCCGCGAAATCACCGGCACTATCTATGCCCCCATCCTCCTCCACGCCGTCAAAAACGGCCTCGCCTTCTACCTGCTTTTCTTCACCTTCTAAGCAACGCGACCTTCCGGCCGCAATACACGCAATAATTTTCTAGCTACCGAGCATCCTCATCATCACAAACGCCACCACTGCAAACACCACTATCGCCCCGAGCAAAAACCCCACCTTGCTCCGCGGCTTCACTTTATTATATTCCGCCGCTTCCTCAGTCGACACCACCTCAATCGGCAGCCCATCCGGCCCCAGCACCACATCACCTACTTTCACTTCAGTTGTCGGCGTCAGCGGGATTATCGGCTTCTCTTTTTCCGGCACCGCGCCGGTCAACGCCTCCGGAACTTCCGGTCGCTCTCCTAGCCCCGGTATTTGTTCGTCAAGCTTTTCCACTCGTCCCGCCGGTAGATTTCTCCGCCGCTCGCGCCTCTTTAATCGCTTCCTTGATTGTCGCCACCGACTTCTCCAGCTTCTTCTGCTCGCCCGCCATTAGTCGTAGCGCTACTCGCCGTTTCACCCCATTCCGCTCGACAATCGCCGGCCAGCCGAAATAAATCCTACTATACGGATCATAGTTCGACACCGGCAGAATCGCCCGTTCGTTATTCAAAATCGCCCGCGTAATCCGCGCCATGCACACACCGATTCCGTAATGCGTCGCACCCTTCCGCTTAATAATCTCATACGCCTGATTTCGCACCCGATGCTCAATATCTCGCATCGTATCCGTCCCCAGGAACATACTGATACTCTCTAAGCCCACGGTCCCTACGCTCCACGGCACGAACTCACTATCTCCATGCTCGCCCACCACATACGCGTGAATATCCCGCGGACTCACCTTGATCTTATGCGCCACCGCATACATCAGTCGGCTACTATCCAGCACCGTTCCACTACCAATCACCTGGCTATGCGGTAGTCCTGAATACTGCCACACCAAATATGTCATCACATCCATCGGGTTCGTCACCACCAAAAAAATCCCATTAAACCCGGCACGCATAATCTGCGACACCATGTCCTTGACCATCGCCGTATTTTTCACCAAAAGATCCATCCGCGTCTCACCTTCCGCTTGCCGAGCCCCTGCCGTGATCACTACCATCTTTGCGTCTTTACAGTCCGCATACGACCCCGCCCTAATCTTAAACGTGCTCGGACTAAACCCCAGCGCGTCGTGCAAATCCAGCGCCTCGCCCTCCGCGTCCTTCCGATTAATATCCACCAAAAAAAGCTCATCTACTGAGGTCTTCTGGTTCAGCAACGCATAAGCATAACTCATGCCCACATTGCCTGTGCCTATAACTACCACCTTATTCATACCTAAGTATACCATAAACGGTTATGGCGCCTACGTCTCGTACCGACAATCTGTGCTACAATAAACCCATGCACCCTAAAAAAGTCACAAAAACCGTCAAAGTCAAGAAGCTAAAAACCAAAAACAAACCAACTAGTAGACCGGCTTTAATAACAGCAGCGGTTGTAGCAGCCACCGGCCTCCTCTGCGGCGCTTTTTGGCTCCACGCGGCTCAACCCTCCGCCGAAGCCCCGCACGACATCCAGCAGCACGAACTCTCCGGCCGCTTGCAACACGACTATCCTGTCCAGCGGCAGGACCCCGACACCCTGCCGCACATCCCCGAGGAGCCCACTCACGCGGAGACTCGACGTATATCTGCACCATCAGCCACACGACCCAGCATCGCCGCCCCTAACGCTCCCAGCCCCCAGCCGCCCAGAGTCATTGACTTAGTCGAAGACGTTTTCCGCCTCCATCGCCAAATGCTCCAAGACAGCCAGCTTCTCACGTCCTACCAAGATAAACTAGCCACGTTACAAAGTCACGCTCGCCCCGAAACGTATAGCGCCGTATCCGCCACTCTCGCCTACCTCAGCGATATATCACAACAAAACCATCTCGTTCCACCTGGCCCCGCCTCCGGTAGCCCTCTCATCATGATACTCGGCCACGCCCTAGCTCCCGATGGCCAAATGACCAGCATCCTCACCGGTCGACTCGAGAAAGCCCTCGCGACCGCAGCCCAGTTTGACAACCCAACCTTCTTGGTCACCGGCGGTGTGCCAAGGGGAGGCACCACCGAAGCCGAGCAAATGCAGCAGTGGCTAATCGACAACGGCATCGCCGAAAGCCGAATCATCGTCGAACAAGCTTCCGGCACCACCATCGAGAACATGCGCTTCTCCCTCCCGATAATTACCTCCCGCGGGTTCACTAATATCGTGCTCGTGACCTCCGACTTCCACACCATTCGCGCGCAAACCCTACTCTTCCTCACCGCTCAAATCAACGGCGTCAGCCTAAACGTTCGAGCCGCTCCATCCTCCACCGGGCAAGTCGAGAATCCTAATTTACTATACGACGGCCTTGTTGTTATACTTCAAGACGCCGGCTTGCTAGACTAAACCCTCCACGCCTTCCTATACCACCCATCCGCCGGCCCTGCCGACATCAACAAAATCAAATACCCATCCTGTCGCATCTTCCACAGCCGCCTCGCTAGCTTATCATCCATCTCTACCGCTTCCGCCGGCACACCCTTTATCCTCTCTACAAATTCCTCAGCCGGTATCACTCGCTGCCCCGCCTTCTCCCGCGTCAAATACGTCGGCAGCCAGAGCACCTGCGCCGCCCCACTAAACGCCTCCGCATAATCATCAATCATCTGCACTTGCCGCGCGTTTTGGTGTGGCTCATATAGCGCTACCACCCCCTGCAAGCCCCGCACCGCCGCCACTTCCTTAGCCATCTTCATTGTCGCCGCCACCTCCTCTGGGTGATGCGCGTAATCCGTCACCACGCACGACGCTATCTCCTCAAACCTCCTCGCCGGCGACGGAAAACTATTCAGCGCCGCCACCCAAGCATCTCGCGTCACTTCCGGATACGCTAGCCTTAGCATCGCCATCGCCAAGCTCGCATCATATCGCCTAAGCTCCCCCGCCAAGGTTAAGCCCTCATCCACTGGCACATTCTCCACCACCACCTCACTCTGCTCCCGAAACTGCCGAAACGCCTCCACATAATCCGCCTCCGTCTCATAAATATCCGGATGGTCATAGCTCACCGTCGTAATCCCCGCCACCGCTGGCCGAAAGTTTAAAAAGTTCCTATCATACTCATCCGCCTCATATATCAACCACTCCGACCCCGCCTCATAATGCCCACTCTTCCCCTCTTCCCACGGCAAATCACTTCCCACCAAATACGACACTTTTTGCCCCGTCTTATGGCACGCCCACGCCAACATACTCACCGTCGTCGTCTTCCCATGCGACCCCGCCACCGCCAGCATTTTTAGACCCAGCTTCTCCATCAACTCATTTATCAACTCATGCCGTTTGCTCATCCGCTTCCCCGCCGCCTTCGCCTTCATCAGCTCAATATCCGTCGCCGGTATCGCGCTCGAATACACCACCCAATCCGCCTCCGCCACCGCAAAATCCCCCACGCGTTCCTCCCGATCCGACCCGGCCACTTCCATCCCCGCCTCCCTCGCGAACTCAGCCAGCGGCTTCAGCCCCGTCCCTTTTATCCCGATAAAATATATCTTCATTCTTCCCCCTTAAATTATCGTAACCCCAGCCCCTCATCCGTCAGCTCATCTCCGGCAAACACGCGGCTATCATTAATTCTTCCCCGCATCCCACTAAACTGCTCAATAAACTCATACAGATCCCGCTGGTTGAGATCCCCTTCCGCCCTAAAGCTCCAATCCTCCTCCGGCAGTACCTCTAGCCACTCCCCTCGCGGTCGCGACAGATCGAGCAAATACGTTCCCGAACCATAATACAACGCTAGCCCCCCCGCTACCACCACACCGGTCGCTAGCACAGCCAGCCCAAACAGCATCCATAAGTTCCGCGATCCTGTATTCTTTTCCGCTACCGGCTCGCCCGACTCACTCATATATCCGACTCCCATATCGCCGGCAACGCCGCTTGATATTCCGTCAGCAGATCCAACATCTGCTGATTTTGCAACACCAGCCACGCCCTCGCCGCCCGCGTGTCACTTAACCCCGCCGCAAACATCTCCGGCTCCGTCACGCAGTTCACCGCTCTGAGCGTCTGTAGTTTATTGATATATGAAGTCACATCTTCTTCCCACTCCACAATCGTCGCCGCCACTTCACTCGACGTCCTCACCAGCGGCTCTACAAACCGCCCGTTTCTTATCAGTCGTTCATTCATCGGCATCAGCATATTCTCCAGGATGTGGTGATAGTTTCGTGTCAGCTGTAACGCCATCGCTTGGTCACTAAGCGCCACTTCCGTCAGCTGGTCTTGCGCCCGCGCGCAATTTCTCACGATCTGATCCATCGTCGCGGCATCCACCACCTGTCCGCTCGCCATCACCAGCATCACGCTTATCAAGCCAGCTCGCATACCCTTTATCATACTCCTATTTTACCACACCTCCCCACCCCCTAGCCCGAGGTCAGGCTCTGCCTGCCTCGGGCGTCCTGTCCGAGCCTGCAAGGCGAGTAGGAGGAGTATCTGTAGACACAGCGGAGGGATCTACCATGGTTTTTCTGGTGTGTACCAGTAGCCAGATCAATCGCTATTTCACTTAAGCGGATACGCGCAGGACTTGTGCTAGAGAAAAGCGAGCCAGACCACCAGTGCGTTAGCTCAGACTGCTCCCGTATGTCAGTACCCGACCAAAAGAACCCCTCCGAGACAGTGGCGAAGAGAAACTTTATAAAGTTTCTCTCCTCACACTTACCCCTGTTAAATAAGCCTAAATCCAAAGCTTTATAAAGTTTCTTACCCCCGTGAGCGCTAGCGGGCTAGACCTCCTTCGCCACTGTCTCGAGTAGTTACTTTCTGTCGTCACAAGGTGTGACTGGCCAATCTCAGCAAGAACGCTGGATGAACGCGTCACTTGACGTGGCAGCAAGTCGCCCGGCTCTTACGCGAGTGTCTATCAGCGCTACAGAATCTGGTATAGCCGGAAGCCGCTACAAGCATTACGGCCATTCCCTCCGCTGTGTCTACCCGTAGGGGGTGGGGTATAAGACACTAGCTTTAAAACAAGCGCGCCGAGGTACAATTTCTCCGGCAACGTCCCGGAAGGCGGCAGCCTGAGGGGGAAGAAAACTTCCCCCATGGCGATGGGCGGAAGTTATTCTGTTTGCGGAGAAATTCTGTACCCGGCAGCTTGTTTTAAAGCTTTGCACTCCGGCCTAGCCCGTATACTCGAGTAAGTGGAGGATCTGGAAGTGTCCACCGAACGGTAGTGAACCCGTCGAGCGGCGGTAATTCTGTACCTTGGTGAGGCTTTTGCTAGAGCTTTATTTGAGGCACTAGAAAACCCCGCTTTACAGCGGGGTCTAATCTTCCTACCTAACTACTAGTTACTCTGACAAATAATACCGCCACCTTCAAGCCGCATTCGCACCGCCACGTTTCGGTTTCCAGCCACAGCCTCAGCCGCTTCACCATTACATCGCGCGCCAATATGTACCCGCAGGTTTCCGCTACCGGCATCACCCGGATCACCAGCCGCACCGTTCACAACAGTAAAGTTGTACACGACACCCGACTGCGGATCCTCAAACGTATCGTTGTTCACCATCAAATATCGATCCCGGAAGGTATTCCAGTGGTTCACCGCAGTTACACCACCCGGCTGCCCTTCACCCGGAAGCCTGTTCCTGTTGTTAGCACGGAACCGCGTCAACGCCGCCATCATCCGACCTAAGTCATTTTCTCGCTGCGTATCTCGTTGGTTACGTTGCAGCGCTGGCAACGCAATAAACACCATCAAGAAGATAAGGCCTGCAATCGCAAGCACCAACACAACTTCAATAATTGTAAACCCACGCTTTTTTACATTCTTGTCCATAACATTAGTATACATAAGCGTTTTCCCACTGTCAACAATTAACTCACCATTTCCCGTCTTCTATACGCATATACCCCAGTTAGCACCAGCGCCACCGCGATCCCCGTCGTCACGATCAACGGCACCCAGCTTATATCCTCTACCATTGCATTAGATACCCAGCCAAACGGCGTCAACCTCTTTGCCCACTCCGGCAGCCCAACGATATTCCCGACATACACCACCAAAAACGACCCCACAAAGAACCCCCACACCCACGAAGCAATCTTTGGCGCCACCCCTATCAAAAACGCCGCCAACCCAACCGTCATCCACACCGCCGGCAAGAACACCAACACCGCCCTAAGCATCTCCCAAAACGCAATCGGCGTCTCCATCGTCGCCACCCCTGCACTCCACAGCCCGACCACCGCCAGCACCATCGCCACCAAACTAAAATCCAGCGCCGGCCCCACATACGACCAAAAAATCCTCCCTTTATCCACCGACCCCGCCAGTATCGCCTCCAGCCGCCCGCGCCTTTCCTCAGCCCGCAACTTCAGCGCCATTATCAGCCCCGGTATACACGCGCACAGCGACAATATCAGCATCAAAACACTCACGAACGCCACCGCTAAATCCTCACCCGCCGCCACCCCGCCCGTCATCGTCGCAATCGTATCACTAAACGCTTCCGTATCACCCAGCACCGACCCATACGACGCACCAAACAGTAGCATCACTATCACCCACGCAACTATCGACCCACGCATCAGCCGCAGCGACAACCCCAGCGGCGACTGCAACCATTTCGACGCATTCGCCCGCCCCGGCCGCGCCGGCAAGAATCCTTGATCCATATCCCGCACTTCATTCAGCCATAACGCCCCCACCATCAGCACTGCCGCTATCGCAATCAGCACCCACACCGGCCACCATATATTATTCACCGCCGCTTCCGTCTCCATCACCAGCCCTAGCGGCGACAGCCTCGACAGCCATTCCGCATTCATATCCCCCACCGCCCGCACCAAATAACTCACTATCAATATCCCCATCGCGATACTCGTCGCCCCACGCGCTGTCTGTGCCAACTGCGCAGTTACCGCCGCGATCCCTGCAAACACCAGCCCCACCGCTCCGAGCGCCAGCCCGTACAAGATCGATCCAGCAAAGTCCACGCTTGCCACACCCAGACCCGCCATCGCCAAGCCAATACCCAGTCCAATCACCAAGTTTACTGCCGCAGCCACCATCAGCGTCGCCGACAGCGGCGCCAAATGCCCCACCGGCAAACTACGTATCAACTCCTGCCGCCCCAGCTCCTCATCGCGCCGCGTATGCCGCACCACCATAAAGATATTCATCACGCCGATAGCAATCGCCATAAACACCATCATCATGTGCGCGTTCATCGCGCCAATCGTATAGTTCGCATACCCTGCGCTCTTTCCCACCATCGCCACCATCGCCGGATTCTCCATCGCCACCACCATTTCCTGTCGACTCTCCGGCGTGTCAAACATCCGCGTAAACGCCAGCACCACCACCACGCTCATGCCGACCAAACACACGGTCCATATCACTATCCTGAGCCACTCGCGCTTCAATACAAACCTGCTCAGCCGTCCACTCCCGCGCGCCAATTTCTCGAACATGGGCTAGCCCTCCTCCACATCCTTTTCATAATGCTTCATAAACAATTCTTCCAAGCTCGATTCTTTTTCCGCCAGCTTCTTCATCTCATGCAGCAACCCCACTTCCACGATCCGCCCCTCGCGAATAATCCCCACTCGGCTACACAATAGCTCCACTTCCTGCAAAATATGACTACTCAAAAACACCGTCTTCCCCGCCTCCTTCAGCCGCTGAATCTCCCCCCGAAACACCTGCTCCATCAACGGATCCAGCCCACTCGTCGGCTCATCCAATATATATAAATCCACATCACTCGCCAGCGCCGCCACCAACGCCACCTTCTGCCGGTTCCCCTTACTATACGTCCCACACTTTTTCGTCGGATCCAGTTGAAACTTCTTTATCAACTCCGCCCGCCGCTTCGGATTATGCTTCCCCCTGAGCGCCACAAACAAATCAATCACTTCCCCGCCCGTCAAATTCGACCAAAGATTCACATCCCCCGGCACATACGCAATCCGCTTATGTATCTCCACCGCGTCTTTCCACGCGTCCTTACCAAACACTTGCACGCTGCCTTCCGTCGCCTTCAGAATCCCGAGAATCGTTCGTATCGTCGTCGATTTCCCCGCTCCGTTCGGCCCAATAAACCCAAAACACTCCCCCTCATTCACCGAAAGATTCACTTTATGTAGCGCCGTAAACTTCCCAAACTTTTTCGTCAAGTTCTTAATCTCAATCACCGCCATCCTACCTCCATCTCATTGTCTATATCATAGCATAAACTTCTTCTCCTCCCCACCCCCTACGGGTAGACACAGCGTAGGGAAAGGCCATAGGCTTTAGTGTCGAAAGAACCTTCGCCCGGACGGATATTTGTAGTAACCATCATACCCGCAGAGTTTATTACCGTGACTAGTGACGCCGTCCACGAAGTGGCATTCTCTGACGGGTTACGCATACCAGCATAAGAGGCTATAGGACTAAAGAACCCGGTAGAGACAGTGGCGAAGGAGGGCTTCGGGAGTCTCCGGGGAGAGGTCGAAACTTTATAAAGTTTTGGATTTGGATCAATTTAGCAGGGGTAAGTGTGGGGAGAGAAACTTTATAAAGTTTCTCTTCGCCACTGTCTCGGCAGATACTCTTCATATTCCAAATGGCCTACAGACTCAATCTACGCATACATCTTGGCACACACCATCTTTGGCTTCGGCTACGCACTTTATGCGCCTTAACATGCAACAGAATTCGTTCAGCCCGGCTACAAATACCCTGCCAAAACAAATAGGCATTACCCTCCGCTGTGTCTACCCGTAGGGGGTGGGGAGGATAAGTTTACGCCAAAGGAATATCAACCGTAATCATACCCTCAGTCATAAGCGGCACCCGCGCAACAATTTCGGCTTTTGGATTCATCGCCAGCGTCGGACCATACGCAACGCGCTCCACGCCCTTCTCATCTGCCGGACGCACGCCGGTCACGTCCGAACGGACAAACCACAAGCCGGTTTCTTTGACTCTCTCCGCGCATACCTCACTGTGCTTATCTTTCCACTTCTCAGCATTCCCCCGCCGTATCATATTTTGCGCCGGCGATAGCAAAAGCTGCGCGCCCTGCTCGGCCACCACTCCCGCCGCTTCCGCAAATTGCGTATCGTAGCAGATATTGATCCCATACCTCAACCCCTTGACCTCGAAAGCTGGAAAATCTTCGCCCGCCGCGATCAACGCTGTTTCATTCGGGTTTATAAGGTGCACCTTACGATAAGCCCCAACAATCTCACCCTTTTCCACCACAACAGCAGAGTTAAAATACTTTCCCGACTCTTTCTCCATTGCGCCAAAAACGACTATCTGTTTTACGCCAGCCAGCCGTTCAAGTATTTTCGCGAACTCCTCGGACGCAAAATCAAACGCGTTTTCCTCTAAGTACTCTTCGGTCAATATATACCCAGTCAAAAAACACTCGGGGAACAACAGCAAGTCTACTTCTTTACCCTCGGCCTCTTTTGCAAATTGCAACATGCAACCAAGCGCCGCAGCTGAATCACCAATTATCTCTGGTGTCTGGCAGGCGCCGATTCTAACCGCATTTTTCATAATTGACCATTTGTTATTATATTATTCCGCTACACACTCTAGTAATCAAGTTATGACGAAGAAGACCGGCAACATTTTCGCTATCAAAAATTGCGTTCAGCTCGGTTACATGTACCTCATATCCTTGGTCAAGCGGCTGAGGGTTATCCGAAATCGACGCATTGTACGAAAGCCATTTCTCCCGTGTATAAGAAATCGGGTTGCTAAATTTTTTGGAAACTAGGTCTTTAAAGAACACTTCAGCAGCTCGTTTATTAGTAAGTCGATTATTGCTTGGCACGAAATCGTCACCTGGCATTTCATTATGTATAGAAATTACAATAGCTCCCGGTTTTCCAATTCTTCGGCATTCCGCCTTAAATTTATCCAGATTAAACCACCCGAGTGCTTGCGCACAAGTAATGACGTCAATACTGCTATCAGCAAGAGTCGATGCCTCTGCTGCCCCCTCAACAATTCGTGCATTCGGGAAAGGTGCAAGTGTAGTAACAAGCTGCTCTCGCATGTCCGCATTAGGCTCAACAGCAAACACCTCATACCCACATTTAGCGATAAGAATTGAGAACTTTCCTGTACCCGCACCAATATCTGCAAAGACCGCATCGACTGGAACAAGTGAGCGTATGTATCTAATTGCCTCGTCAGGATAGCTCGGACGTGCTATGGCGTAGGCCTGTGATTTGCCCGTAAAACTATGGGTATTCATAATACTTTCACTCCAACTAGATTATACTATAGCTTTGTGCTATAATAACACTATGAATAGCTAAATATCCCTGGCCCGAAGAACTCAACCTAAACGAAGGATATTTTATGCTACACATCTCAAATCTAACATTTTCACACGCGAACAAGACTCTTTTTGATAGTCTAAATCTCAATCTGTCAAGCAGTGAGAAAATCGCTATCATTGGCGACAACGGAACCGGTAAAACTACGCTATTACGACTAATAGCTGGCGAACTTACGCCTGATGATGGCTACGTACGAGCCATTGGCAAGGTCGGCTATCTCAAACAGACCCACGAGGACTTGGCGGACAAGTCTGGTGGAGAGCGAACAAAAATGAAGCTAGAAGCTCTTTTCAATGAGCGACCAAATGTCTTACTGCTAGACGAGCCGACGAATAACCTAGACCAAGAAGCGAAAGCTTGGCTCCACAATGAACTCCAACATTTTGATGGTTTGGTGTTGTTGGTAAGCCACGATCGTAATTTCACAGATCAAGTGGCAGACAAAGTGCTAGAAATCAAAGACGGGAAGACCGAACTATATAGCGGCAACTACTCGGACTTTTTAACAAGGACGGAGCAAATCAAAAACGAGCAAAGCTCCGCTTACGAAAAAGCGAACCGCGAAAAGCAAAAACTCTTGAAGCAAATCTCCGTCGCAAAAAACCAATCCAACAAGGTCGGCAATCGGAGTTTTGACAAGGTACGAGATGAAAGCAAGACTAGGTTTCGTGCTGGCAAGAGTAGCTCCGAGAGCCACGCCGGCAAGATTATCAAAGCGGTTAGCTCTAAACTTGAACAGCTAGATGACATACAAAAACCGATAGAGCGCAAAGCCTACTCTGCGCAGGTATCGGCTAACTTCACGCACGACCGACAGTTGCTAAAAGTAGAAGATTTAGCCAAAAGCTATGGTGGCAAGTGCTTATTCAGCAATCTCGACTTTGAGATGAGAACTGGCGAGCGAGTCCGCGTAGTCGGAGGCAACGGCACAGGAAAAAGCACTCTATTCAAGATCGTTTTAGGTGAAGTTGAAGCAGATAGTGGCACGATAAAGTTCGCCCCAAACCTTAAGCTCGGCTATATCTCACAAGATGTTTTCGGCTTAAATCTTGACGAGAGTTTTATAGACCAAATTGACACTGCCGACAGAAGTGAGATATTCCGAGCCGCTTCAACTATGGATTTTGAGCCGTCAGATATGTCAATCCTTGTTGGCAAGCTATCGCGAGGGCAGATTACAAAGCTGGCTATATTAAAGATAATCTTGGCGCCGATAGACTTGCTAATTCTTGACGAGCTAACCAACCACCTAGACATCAGAGCGAGAGCGAACATTGAAAGCGCATTGTCTGAATATAAGGGAGCAATTCTAGTAGCTACGCACGATGAGGTGTTTGTGAATACCCTAACTATAGACCGAAATTTGAGCCTTTCGATAGATACAAAACAAGCCTCCATGTGAGGCCCGTTCGTAATTTATCTGCTTGGCGGAAGTGTCTGAACGAAGTCCGAACTATTATACTGACCAGCGACCTCAGCCCACTACTGTCCTCTACCGATATTGTACCATAAATTATGCTATAATAGGGATATGGAGAAACCAGTGATACCGAAGTCTCGTTATGTGCCAATAGTTCAGCAACCATGGCACTGTATACCAGCTTGCATGTCGATGATTATGAATAAGAATGGTATGACGCTGAAGCCTCAAGAAGAACTGGGTCACTATATGGGCTTGGTAGTACCGTCAGAAGACGAGGCAAAGTTCTATAATCCCGAAGTGAGAGAGAAACCATTGAGTTGGGGCTATGGTCCACAATATAGCCCAGATAAGGCGTTTACAGAGTTAGGCATTCCAATAGTCATAAATAAGCAAATTTTAGCAAGTGAGCTAAAAGATGTGACAGAGCTTTTGGTGCAACTGCGAAAGACCGAGCAAACAGATGGTGATGCGTTGCTATGCTTCCGTTATGGAGTGGCGTATGACACCGATTATAAGTACGGGCATGGCGTGGTGTTTGATAGGGTGGTAGGTGACGAGATTCAGGTGGTGGACCCGATTATGGGTGGTCCGCAGTGGCGATGGGTGAAAGCGGAAAAAATGTTTGCAGCAATTCAAGAACACGGCGACAAAAATTTTGGCGGGATCTGGTTGTTTAAGAAGAAATAACACAAATGGCGGAGAGATGGGGATTCGAACCCCAGGTACGGTTGCCCGCACACACGCTTTCCAAGCGTGCTCCTTAAACCACTCGGACACCTCTCCGTCCCTATTATCTTACCATAAAACTCTTAATCTGTCTCTGCCTCGAGTCTACTCCTCCCCACCCCCTACGGGTAGACACAGCGAAGGGTCCAGCCATCAAGTTTGCGTCCGGTCAGGTTGCTTGCAACTATTGCCGGGTGGATAGCGTCTTCAACCACAACGACTAAACTTGCAGATACCTGGGACCATAGAGACGGCGTCATCCAATATCCGACGAATGTAGCTCTTAAACCTCTAGCTGGGGCAAAATAGTCTGCCGAGACAGTGGCGAAGGAGGAGCGCCAGAAAAAGGGCCCTCGTTAGAGAACCCTTCTGTCAACCAAAATTGTAGATTTTAGGTCATAGCGGCCACGGCCTCAGCCACTTCCCTCATGTCTTCATCGGTAGGCTCGTTCGGAAGAACGGCAATCTCTTCGCCACAGTCTCTATACACTGTTTCTCTGCCGTCGGTAATCTCGCCGACAACATTCGCAATAGCTCCCGTGTCGGCAATCCTCGCAAGAACTTCCTCAACATTCTGAGGCTCAACCTCAATCCGATACCGCGCTTGCGTCTCGTTATAAAGTTTGCCGAGAGACGTAATCTCGTCGGCCCCGCTCATCATAGGCAACAAACCAAGATCAATTTCCGCTCCAAGACCGCCCTTTCGAACGCCCTCGGAGATTGCCGCTGCAACCCCCGCCGCTCCGAAGTCAGCCATCGATACAACAAACCCCGACCGAACCGCGGCAACTGCTCCTTTTGCCGAAATGATTTCTTCTTCAAACAGAGCCTTCGCCGGAATCATGGCAATCCCTTGCGTCCGATGGACAGTGTCATTACCATCCATGCCTGTTGCGCCTATGACGATAATTTTATTTCCAGGTTTCTGCACCGCCTTCATCAAAGGTTTAGCGGAAATCAGCTCTCCGCGGACAGTAACAACAACCGCCGGCACAAGACCATCTTTAAACGATGCCGAAAATCCGCCCGCCGCAACGCTCAAGTCCCAGGCTTTACACATTGCCTCCATCCCTCGCACCATCTCGTTAGTTCTCGCCGCGCTGGTCATCACTCGACACTTTCCGCAAACGCAAACCTTATTCCTGTCCGCATCAACGGCCTTCGGATTGAGAGCACAAGGCCCTACGATGATTTCTCTGTCGAGAGGCATAACCCCGAGGAAATCCGTGATATACAGCGGCACCCCGCCCATCGCGATGACGTCGCGGCAAGCCCCACCGACTCCCGTGGCGGCGGAATCAAACGGCGTAACCGATGACGGTGAGCAGTGGCTTTCCATCTTAATCACGTCATAAGTTACGGCTCCGTTCGCGTGCGTGATCTTCAACACACCCGCGTCGTCATCGTGCCACGGCCCGACAACAACCTCGCAGTTAGGCCCGAAAGCCTCGTACCATTTTTTCTTCGCCATAAGCCCATCGTGCAGGTTCTTGAATACTCTGAAATCAATCGCAGCGCCCGTGTTGTGGTGTAGGTTCTTGAATAATCCGTCAATACCTATCACCTCGGCCGTATTAAACGGCCGGCTTCTTGTTTTAGCCATAAATAATCCCTCCATTATTTTTATGCTGACGGCGACTCCGTCAAGAAGATTTAAAATCTAGCAATCTCTCAAGGTACCGCTTTCGGTGTTTTCATCAACCATCCTCCCCACCGACAAAAATTAACAGTAACCCTGAAAGTAACTGATTATACTATATACTACTTCTTAGTTTATTTCAAGACAAGCCTACCACTCTATCGGCGTCTTCCCCCGTTCCTCCAAATACGCGTTCGCCTTGCTAAAATGCTTACACCCAAAAAACCCGTTATGCGCGCTGAGTGGCGACGGATGCGCCGCCTCCAAAATCAAATGTCGCGACGCGTCCAGCATCACTTTCTTATTCCGCGCGTCCCGCCCCCACAACATAAACACCAACCCCTCCCGCTCATTCAACACCCCAATCATCGCCGCCGTAAAATCCTCCCAACCCTTCCCGCGATGACTCCCAGCCCTACCTGCCTCCACCGTCAACGTATTATTCAAAAGCAGCACCCCTTGCTTTGCCCACCGCTCCAGATTCCCACTCGCCGGCTGCTTATTCCCCACATCCGCCTCAATTTCCTTATACATATTCTTTAGCGAAGGCGGCACCGCCACCCCATCATTCACCGAAAAACTTAAGCCATGCGCCTGCCCCGGCCCATGATACGGATCCTGCCCAATTATCACCACTTTTACTTCGTCCAGCGGCTTCGTGAACGCGTTAAACACCAACCCTTTCGGCGGATAAATCTTCTTCCCCGCATACTCCTCCTTCAAAAAATCACTCAGCGCTAAAAAATACGGCTTCTCCCACTCCGCCTTCACCAGCTTTTCCCAAGATTTATCAATCGCCATATACCACCATTATATCACCCCACCGAAACTGAGCAGAAATCCAGCAAAGACCCCGTAACAATGATATAATATATAGTAACTAACGGAGCATAATCAAATGAAAGCACTACTAACATCTGGCGGCATCAGCAACCAAACTATCGAAGCCGAAATGTGGCGCTTGCTCGGCGGCCAGCGCACTGGCGTCAAGCTCCTTTTCTGCACCACTGCCAGCAACTACGAAGGCGGCAACATGAGCGACTGGCTTGTCGAAGACATCATCCGCTTCAAAGACCTAGGATTCGAAATCGACGTCTGCGACATCAGCGGCATCACCAAAGAAAACTTCCTCCCCCGTTTTGAATGGGCCGACATGTTCTATTTCGAAGGCGGCAACACGCAATGGCTCCGCAAATGCATCAAAGATTCCGGCCTCGAAGCCGAACTCCCCCGCCTCCTCGAAACCAAAATCTGGTCCGGCGCCAGCGCCGGCTCCTGCGTCCTCAGCCCCACCGTCACCAACTCTTGCCAAGACCTTTTCGACGAAAATCTCCCCGGCTACCCCAGCGACGGCCTCGGTCTGGTCGACTTCCAATTCATCCCCCATCTCAACAATACCTACTTCCCCAAAGTCACCGCCAAAAACCTAGAAACCGCCGCCCGCAACCTCCAAAAACTCGACGGCAAGAAATTATACATCTGCGATGACGAAGGCGCCATCAGCATCGACGGCGACCATGTCAAAATCGTTAGCGAAGGCGAAGTCATCGAACGGGAAGTCGCCTAATGAACATCCTCGGCATCGAAACCTCCTGCGACGAAACCGCAGCCGCAATCGTCAAAGACGGCCGCGAAGTCTTGTCCAACGTCGTCGTCTCCCAAATCGACATCCACGCCGCCACCGGCGGAGTCATCCCCGAAGTCGCCGCCCGCTCCCACATCGAAGCCATCAATGCCGTCGTAAACCAAGCCGTCGAACCCGTCGGCTGGGCCGACATTGACGCTATCGCCGTCACCACCCATCCCGGCCTCATCGGCTCCCTCATGGTCGGCTCCCTCGCCGCCCGCACCCTCGCCATCACTCACGATCGAACTCTCTACGCCATCGACCACATTCTCGCCCACATCTACGCCGCCCAACTTGGCCAACAAGACGACTACGAGTTCCCCCTCCTCGCTCTCGTCGTTTCTGGCGGCCACACTAGCCTCATCCTCATGCACTCCCACAAAAATTACGAAGTCCTTGGCCAAACCCGCGACGACGCCGTTGGCGAAGCCTTCGACAAAGTCGCCAAAATCCTCGGCCTTCCATACCCCGGCGGCCCGTCCGTCGCCGAAGCGGCTAGGGCAGGGCAGTCGACCATTTCGCTCCCCATCGCGAAGCTCGAAAACCCCTACGACTTTTCTTTCTCCGGCCTCAAAACCGCCGTTCTCCGCGCCGCCCAAAAGCTCGCAGGCGTCGGCCTCGACACTCCTTCCGCCGACCTCGCCGCCAAACTCACCGAACAACAAAAAACCGACCTCGCCGCCAGCTTCCAAGCCACCGCCATCGAAACTTTAGCCCAAAAACTCCACAAAGCCGCCGAAAAATACCACCCCAAACAAATCATCGTCGCCGGCGGTGTCGCGTCATCTGAGGCCCTCCGCGCCGCCGTCCACCAGACCTTCCCAAACGCCACCTTCCCCGCCCCCGAGTTTTCCACAGACAACGCCGCCATGGTCGCCGCCCGCGCCTACTACGAATCAGAATTCACCAAGCCCGCCGACCCCTACGACGTCACCCTCACCCCAAACTAATCGCCCTACTTCCTCCCCACCCCCTACGGGTAGACACAGCGGAGGGTAAAGCCTGCGAACTTAGAATTGCCCGGGTTATTCGCGCCCGGGGAGATAGACGTGTCGCTTAAGTTCGTGAGAGTCCCCCAAGTGGTCGAGAAAACTGACGAAGCAAACCAAAGTGTGATTGTTGGCCTACCATATTGACCGCCGCCAGGATTGAAGATATCTGCCGAGACAGCGGCGAAGGAGGGACAAGGGTTATGCTTTATGTGAGTTGAATATCGTGATAAGGTTTGAAAATGGGAATTATAGATAAGACTGCTATAATCGTAGTATTGAGGACGACCTTTGCTGAACTGCTTAGGTCGTCTTCATTTCCTTCGCCACTGTCTCTACGGCTTTCTTTGCTCCCGGTGGTGCCCCAGCCCTCGGCCACGGTCTGACGTTTCAGTCTAATTACGGGCAGTGGTATTCGGCATCCTTGTCTTCTGACGACTACGTTCATTTCGCACTTGTAGATGCCCCTCGAATCGTCCCCGGTGTAAACAGTAACGCTAGGTTTTATGGCATGTCCCTCCGCTGTGTCTACCCGTAGGGGGTGGGGAGAACTAGCCTAACGTCTCGCCTTCACGCGCCCGATTCGCCCATTCATCAGCCAACTCATTACCCGCCGTCCCCACATGCGCCCGCGTCCAAATTATATCCGGATTCTTCTCTCGAAACGCCGCATAAAGTTTTTGCACCAACTCCAAGTTAGCAATCGCCCCGCCCTTCTTCACCCAACCTTTCGCCTCCCACACCGGCGCCCACTTCGTCAACACATTCAACCAAAACTGACTATCCGTATGAATAGTGTCACCCTTTTCCCACAGCTCAATAGCAGCCAAAAGCGCCAGCCCCTCCATCCGTATATTCGTCGTGTTTTCATCGCAACCTAGCGCCACCGGCCCCTCCAACGTCACCACCGCCCAGCCACCCAGCCCCGGGTTCGGCTCACAGCTACCGTCCGTATAATAATCCATGCAACTAGTTTACCACACCTCCCCACCCCCCTACGGGTAGACACAGCGGAGGGAGATACCAGCATATCTAGACCCAGCGGTAACATCAGCTGGTATGACAGACGTACCCCGCACCTCCGTAAGGGAAGAAGCTGTCGGACCAGCTGATGAAGCCCACGAACGCAAATCAATAGATTGCTCCCGTAAGCTACCGTTGAAGTGACCAGTCGGGACAGTGGCGAAGGAGGAGCAACTTTATAAAGCCGACTCTATAACAGAGGTAGGAAACTTTATAAAGTTCCCTTCACCCTTGTCTTCTTAGTTCGTCAAAAAGGTCAGGATTCACTCCTGCCTTTTTGACTTTACCTAAAAGGGAAGAGGAAGAGAAACCGCTAGGTGTCTCTTAGCTGGACCCTGTGTCTACCCATAGGGGGTGGGGAGGGGTTAGGATAGGTTAAGATTTGCATCAAGATGGCCAGGTCTGGTAATCGTAATGCAAAAGCCGTATCAAGGTACAATTTGCCTCACAACGTCCCGGAAGGCGGCAGCCTGAGGGGGAAGAAAAATCCACCCATGGCGATGGGATGGATTTATTCTGTTTGTGGGCAAATTCTGTACCTGATGAGCTTTTTGCTTAAGCTATCTGGTTATTTTGACACCTTCCCCTCTATCACCCTCGGCTTTATCAACTCCTTCACCTTCTTCCTCACTCGAAACGCGTACACTTCCAGCAAAATCCCTCGCACCAGCGCATACACGCCGAAGATCCACATGAATATCACCGACGCCTCCAGCGGCCGCCACATCACGACCACACCCATCACCAAGCCCAAAAGCCCCGCCGCTATCAGCAAGTATTTATTGCTTTTCTTCTGCGCGTACGACGCCACCACCAGGTCAAATAGCGCCTGAACCAAAATGTAAACCGCCAAAAGCACCGCAAACATCGCCGCCGCCGCATCCGGATTCCTCAGCAAGTACACACCGCCCACAATCGCCACCAGCGCCAGCAACATCCGCATCCACCACAGCGGGCTCGTCCCGACTCGATAGAAAGCGTCCGCAAACCACACTACCCCCATCACTATCACAAAGAACGCAAACACCGAAGTCAGCGTCGCCAAAGTTGCCCCCGGCCACAAAACCGCAAACAACCCAAACGCTATGCTCACCGCTCCCCCCAACACTATCAACTGCCACACCCTCGTTGCCGCTCTTTTCATCACATTCTCCACGTTGTCTCCTCCATCAACTACATGCAACTATTATACCACGCAGAATACTTATGCTAGAATATAGCCATTATGAAGACCCTAAAGGTTTAGATGTTCAGCTTCCTCCATTCGGCACACGTGCCCAGCCTCCACGATCTCATAGTCATCTTTATCGTCGTCAGCATCGCCGGCTACATTTGGGAAGTTTTCTTCCGCTCCCTCTACCACGAACGCGGCCACCGCATCGTCAATGCCGGCTTCCTCCTCGGTCCCTACTGCCCAATCTACGGCGTCGCGGTTGTTGCTGTCGTCCCGGTCCTCAGCCTTGTCTCCGGCTCCCCTCTTTTCATCTTCATTATTGCCACCCTCACCGCCACCGTCGTCGAGTATCTAGTCAGCGTCGTCCTCGAGCGTCTCTTCGGCGTTCGCTGGTGGGATTACACCGAAGAACCCTTCGACCTCCATGGCCGTGTCGCCCTCATCTCTTCTTTGTTTTGGGGCCTCTGCATTACCGTTTTCTACTATTTCCTCCTCCCGCCGCTCCTCGAGCTTTCCGCCGACATTTATGCCCGCTTCGGCATCTGGCTCGCCGCCATCCTCCTCATCATTATGCTTGTCGATTCCGTCACCACCTACGTCCGCATCCAAACCTTCCAGAATATCGTCCACCGTGTCAAACGCACCGCCAACATCAAAGAAATCGACATCAACAAATACAAAGCCTACGCTATGCGCGCCATGCGCACTGAGTTCATCCCGTCTATCAAGCAGTGGATCGGAAAAACTCTCCCCCGCCATCTACCCGAGCGCATCCCTCGCCCCGATCTCAAAAAGGTCCTAAACAAAACCACCGAACAGCACAGCGTCATCGAAGCTATCTTCATTATTCTCGCAATCGTCATCGGCATCGCGCTTATTCATTTTAGTGTCGGCTCGCTTTCCGGCCAATGACCTACTCCGGCTCTAAATACCGTTCGTAGCGGCCATCCCGCCACACCGACCACGCCCCAAGTCCCTGCTCACCATAAATCCAGTTGGCGCACTCCACGTTCTTCGCCACGTCAAACGTGTCACAATGCTCCCGCCCCGGCAAAATCCGCACTTGCATTGCCCCCACCGAATACCCATAGATTCGCCCATCCTCCTCAAACGTCAAGTCCGTATCACCCAGCGCGTTCACATCGCACTTACTTTCCGCCCGCGCAATCGCCCGCATCGTCCGCTGATCCCAGTCGTCATATTTCGCAATCGCCTCGTCCACCGCCCGACAGTCGTACACCCAGCGCGCCACCAAATGCCACGGCAAGTGCTCATCCGTCCACGCCTTAATCTGCTCATTCAAAAATCGCCACGCCAAAAACCCCGCCGCCACCGCGACCAAAACGCCAAACACTATCCTACCCAGCATACGGCCTATCATATCTATATTATATCATGTGGTATACTTGAGGTGGGTGGAGGCACATTAACAAGTTGCCGACAAACCAAATCTTAAGAAGGGTGGAGGGATGTTCAGTGCCCCAAATACCAGCAATGCAAAGGTCCGCGTTCATCTCGGCATCACCCGGTGCCGACCAGCTAACCAAAGAGCTTAGCGAGATGCTCCCTGCATCGATTTTGACCACGGCTAAGCACACCAGGTTTTTGAACACTAGTTCGTTCGCGCGCGTTGAGCCGCATGACTTCAGCCAAGTCTACGTCGTGCAAGCAGCCAACCCGCCGGTCAACGACCGCAAGATGGAAGTCGAGTGCATGGTGGCGGCCCTCCGTTCACTGAGCCCGACTCTCCGAATCACCGTCGTCATGCCTTACGTGCTCTACTCTCGTAGTAGCGCCAACACCCCCGGCGTTTCGTGCGGACTAGACCTGTTCGCCAATTCCCTTGCCTACGCCGGGGCAAGTGCGGTCATTTCGCTCGACCTGCACGACGTAGGCTCGACCAAATACTTCACCGACAAAGGCATCGACTACCACACGGTGTCAGCTTTACCCAGTCTATCCGAATGGGCCCAGGCCAACATTCCGTATAACGTCATTGTTGCAGCCGACAAAAGCAGTGCCGCCCGCGCGGAGCTATTTACCGCTGCTGGCACGCCGCTCATCATCATGGACAAGGTTCGCCCCGATGATACCGGCGCGGTCAAGCTAAGCTTAAGCGACCACAACCGACAAGCCTTAGAGGGCGCGACAGTCTTAATCGTCGACGACGAGGCCGACCGTTGCACCACGCTCATGGCAAACTCCGACCTAGTGTGGAAGTGTCGTCCCGAGCGACTATTCGCGCTAGTTATTCACGCGCAGCTTTCGTACGAGCCTGGAGAGTTTCTCATGCCCGAGTTCAATCTCCGCAACCACTACGTCAACAAGCTCATCACAACCGACTCGATACCCAAAGACCCGCTCGTTTGGGCTGCGTTCGAAAAAAAGTCTCGCGCGACGCGACTCCCGCTTACCGCGCCACTCATCGCTGAGGCTATTCGTCGCCTCGAAATTGACCAACCCACCGGCAACATCATTGTCCCGCTCTAGTCCCAGGCTGAGCGACGGACAGCAGAATAAGGGCGCGTAAATCAGCGCCCTTTCGCATGTCTTCTCTTCCGCCTACGAGTCTAAGTTAGCAATCCCGTCCGCAATTTTTTCTAAGTTAATCCCAACCCCCAGCCCCAGCGCCAGCGCCGCCGCGATCGACATCGGCGCCGAATCCGTCGTCAAAAACGAAGCCAACTCCGTCCGCCTACCCTGCGCCATCGCCTGAATCTCAGTGCCTTTTTTGAATGGTGTCACTCGATCAATCCGCGCATCCGCGTTTCGATGTCGTCCGAAACTTATCATGTTCGGCCGCTCAGGCAATTCCAAATCCTTATTTAGCACCGGCACCGCCGTCGCTTCCAGCAACTTGTCTACTTTGCTATTGTCCGTCACGATCGTCACCGCGAATCGCTCATCGCCCAAGAAATTCCGCGCCACCGCTTCTGGCGCCAATTCTATCACTACATACTCTGCCCCCGCCCGCTTTGCCGCCTGCAGAAACCGCTGATAAAGTCCCCTGCTCGGCTTCAGCGGTTTTTCATCATGCTGCTTCTGCCCCGAAATCTCAAAATCATGCGCCGCCAAATACGCCGTCGGCTTTCCGTCTGCCTTTAGCACCTCCGCCGACAAAGCAACAACTTCACTCGCGTTCGCCCCAGTTACAGCCACCAATTTCAATGTTTTGCCCGGCCGTCCATAAACCCAGGCGATAAACTTATTGAGCCACTCCCCTTTGTTGCTTTGCTTCATTGGAACCCCTTTTTCTTCTGGTGCTAGTATAGCATATCTCCCTGATTTGTGCTACAATTTGCTTGGGCCGTATACTATATGGCTCGCACCTTACTTTACTAATTTGTGGGGTTTACTTCCCACAAATGCACCCGTAGCTCAGCTGGATAGAGCGTTGGCTTGCGGAGCCAAAGGTCGTAAGTTCGAATCTCGCCGGGTGCACCATGAAAAATCCACGAAGATTCCCTCGTGGCTTTTTCTGTTTTTATATCATACAAAGTATATTGCGATACCACCCGTCAGGTATATTCACCCCAGTCTACCATGAGTAGAGCACAGGCGGGATGAAAAGTCAATAGGATTATGCTTAAAGTTCCTCCTTCGCCACTGTCACGGGAGGTGTGAGCAGCCCCGCCTCAGTATGGCTTCAGGGTACTGAGGCGCGCTGGTGGACTTCTGGCGTATTCGAGAGTAACGGTATGCGTTCAAACTTCTTTCACTTAGTTGCTACTATTACTCACCCGGGTGACAACCAGATGGACAAGAATCATGGCACTTCCCTCCGCTGTGTCTACCCGTAGGGAGTGGGGAGGATGTGGTGTGGTAGAATGGGAGTATGGGTCTGGAGATATCTTCTGAACTCCCTTGGCATTACCAGCAGCAAAAGCTGGTGCGTAAATGGACGAGATTTGCTATTCTCTGGTTTGTGCTTATGGCGCTAATGATACTGCTGATTCTTGGTCTGATTACCGCTATGAACGGCGCAGGCTATTTAGGGATTCTCATGGTTTTGGTGATACCACTCATCGCCATAATGGTAGTGGTTTTTGCCGTGATGGCAATCATATCTTTGCGTACTCGCAGAACAGTTAGCAGAGCAACCTCAGAGGAAACTTACAAGAAAGCGAATGAGCGCAGCTCTCGTGCGATTAATATCTTTTTAATCGTACTTGGAGTTATAATCATCTTGCTATTTCTTTAGCCTCCTCCCCACCCCCTACGGGTAGACACAGCGGAGGGAGAAGCCGTAGGACTTATGGTTGTTTGCGGTACTCGGCCAAAGAATCGAGCTTAGTATGGCACCGCTAGAAGGATTTGTGCTTGAATCTAGTGATGAGGGCCACCAATATGAAGAAGTTGACTGTTCTCCTGCATTCCAGCCCGATGAGACAGCGGCGAAGGAGATTGATTTGCAGAAAGAAGCTAGGGCAAAAGAATTGACATATACTTTCGAGCAACGTCCCGCAGGCGGCTAGCCGAGGGGGAAGAAAAATCCCCCTGTAAAGACAGGCGGGATTTATTCTGTTTGCGAGGGGGTATATGTAATTCTTTTGCTAGGTCTTACTTCAAATAATCCATCAACTTCTTACTATCTTTATGCCTCTTCAACTTCGCCAGTGCCTTCCCCTCAATCTGCCTAATCCGCTCCCGCGTCACGCTAAACTCCGCCCCCACTTCCTCCAGCGTATACACCCTACTACCACCCAAACCAAATCGCATCTGAATAATCTTCCGCTCACGATCCGTCAACAAATCGAGCGCCTGCCCCACCTGATCCACCAGCATCACCTTCGTCGTCGCAACTTCCGGTGTGTCCTGATTTTTATCCTCAATAAAATCCGACAGCGACGACTCCTCGTCATCATCCCGAGAAATCGACGCATCAAGCGACGCCGCATCCTGCTTCACTTTCAAAATCTGCGTCACCTTCTCCGGCTCCACTTCCATCTCTTTCGCCAACTCTTCAATCGTCGGGTCACGATTCAGTTCCTGCGACAACTGCCGCTGAATCCGCCCCAGCTTATTAATCGTCTCCACCATGTGCACCGGCACTCGCACCGTCCGCGCCTGATCCGCAATCGCTCGCGTTATCGCCTGCCGCACCCACCACGTCGCATACGTCGAAAACCTAAACCCTTTCTCCGGGTTAAACTTCTCCACCGCCCGAATCAACCCCGTATTCCCCTCCTGTATCAAATCCAAAAGCTCCAACCCCCGATTCAAATACCGCTTTGCAATCGACACCACCAGCCGCATGTTCGCCTCCACCATCCTCTGATTCGGCCTCTGCAATTTCCGTAGCTCCTTCGTCTCCGTCATATTCAGCGACTTCTTTTTCAGCTCTCTTCTTAGCTCCACTAGCCGCTTCTCCCCCCGCACAATTATATCCTGCCGCGGCGGATTCATCGCCCGATGATGCCTCAACCGATCCTCCACTCGCTTGATTTCTTTCTCCGTCGCCCGCATCCCTTTTTGCTTCGCCAAAAGCTCCGCCAGCCGCGCCCGATTCGCATAAATCTGCCTGCTCAAAACATCCTCTTCCTCCGCCGTCAGCATCGGAATATTCCCGATCTCCTTCAAATAAATCTTAATCGAATCATCCGCAAAAAACTCAATCCCACTCGCCGCAATATCTAGCTCCGCCGCACTCACTATATCTTCCGCCGTAAAATCCGGCTCGCCAATATCACTCAAAATATCTTCCGGCGCCGCCCTCTCCTCGAGCCCTAATTCACTTGGCGAATACTCATTATCCATCATTATCCTTTGTTGATTTCGTTTAACGCTTTGACCAGTTCCATCACCGCCACATCATCGCCTTCCGCTTCCGCTTCGGCCAGTAAACTCAGCAACTCTTGCTTTTCCGCACGCTTCGCCTCATCTACTTGACGAGCGAGCAATGATTTTATCTCATCCTGGAAATCTTCTTGACTCCAGCTGGCATAACGCCCTTCGGCTCGCAGGATCAGTTCCTGTTTCCTAGTGTAATCTAATTTCTCCGCCCTGTCAAGCATTCCCCTTATGCCCGCCACCGCCAAGTCAATCGGAGTTTCACGTTCAGTCATCCATAGCAATAGCCCGAGCAACGTCTCCTCCACCAAACTCTGCTTTTCCACCTGCTCCGGACTCCCCCGCCGTAGCCGCTTCGGAGCTCCCGCCGCTTTCGACGACACTTTCTGCTTCACTAGTTCCGCATCCACCGCCAAGCGTTCCGCCACCGACTGCTCATAACTCGCCCGCTCAATATCATCCTTTATAGTCCGCATCACCGCCGCCGTCACCTCCGCATATTCCCGCTTCCCCGTCCCCGTCCCTAAGTCATACCGCTTCGCATACTCATCAAACAACCACTCCACCGCCGGCCTCGGCTTGCTCACCGCCTCCTGCCACAACTCCGGCCCCTTCTGTATCAAATCATCCGGATCCTTCGCCGGATAATCCGCAATCACACTTAGCCGGATCCCGAGACTACTCGCCAACTCCACCGCCCGCTCCGCCGCCCTTATCCCCGCCGCATCCCGATCATACGCCAGCCGAATATCCTTCGTAAACCTCGCCAGCCCCTTCAAATGCTCCGGCGTCATCGCCGTCCCCGCCGTCGCCACCGCTTCCGCCACCCCCGCCTGATGCGAGGAAACCACATCCATATTCCCCTCCACCAGCACCGCAAACCCACTCTGCACCAACGCCTTTTTCGCCTGCGAAAGTCCAAAAATATGCCGACTTTTATGATACAGCAGCGTCTCCGGCGTATTCAGATATTTCGGCGCGTTCTTAATCTTGTCATCCAAAATCCGCCCCGTAAACCCCACCGTCTTCCCCGCCGCATCCATCAGCGGTATCATCAACCGTCCACGAAAAAGATCCGTCCCCTTCCGATTCAGTAGCCCCGCCTCCTCCATCTCCTGCTTCGTCACCTCCTTGCTCGCGAGGAACTTCACCAGCGCGTCCCCCTGCGCCGGCGCATACCCAATCCGAAAATCCCTGAGTGTCTGCCGATTCATATTCCGCTTATAAAACGCATAATCCATCACCGCCGGATTTTTCGAGAGCGCAAACTGATAGTATTTTTCCGCGAGGTCCAGCGCCGCATACAACCTCTTCCGCTTCGTCGCCAAATCCCTATCCGCCCCCGTGTCATACTGCGCCAACACCACCCCGCACTTGTCCGCCAACATCTTCACCGCCTCGGCAAAAGTCAGCCCTTCCATCTCCATCACAAAGCTAAAAATATCCCCACCCTTCCCACTCGAATAATCATGCCACACCCCCCGATCCGGACTCACCATAAACGACGGCGTCTTCTCACTCGTAAAGGGCGACAGCGCCTTCAGGTTCTTCCCCGCGCGCTTCAGCTCCACATACCAGCCGACCACCTCCTCCACCGGCAACCGGGCTCGTACCTCCTCTTTCGCCTCCTGCATACTATATATTATATCACGTAACAGATACCACCCCTATGCTATACTTAACTCATGAAACAGATCAAATCCGTCAAGCGCAAAACCCCCGCCGCCAATAACGACGTCAATTTCCTCTTCGAAATAGGCACCCTCCGCCACGTCGCCCGCACCTGGAACCAAATCGGCGGCCTGCCCCTCGCCAACAACGCCGAACACACCTTCCGCGTCGCCATCCTCGCCTGGACCATCGCCCAAGCCAAAACGTCGACACTGGCCACGTCGTCAAAATCGCCCTCATGCACGACATCACCGAAACCCGCACCGGCGACGTCCAATCCATGTCCCGCATGTACACCACCCGCGACGAAAAACTCGCCATCACCGACCAAACCACCGACATCACTCTCTCCGCCGAGCTTCGCGCCCTCTGGCACGAATACGAAGCCCGCCAAACTCTCGCCAGCCAAATCGTCAAAGACGCCGACAATCTCGACTGCGAGCTAGAGTGCGTAGAAAGCACCGCCCGCGGCGAGACCTTCGGCCGCAAAATCCAAAAGAACATCCGCACCACTATCCGCGACCGCCTCTTCACCGATTCAGCTAAAACCCTCTACGACGCCATCCAAACCGGCGACCCTCTCGACTGGTTCGTCCACGGCCGCGGCCGCCACACCCACGGCGACTGGAAAAAGGCTTAACCAAAACCCCGCGAACATACTATAATATATACATGTACATCACCGACCTCATCGACAACTTCCTCGAATTTCTCGAAATCGAGCGCGGCCGCTCCCTCCGCACCATCGCCAACTACCGCCTCTACCTCGAACGCTTCGCCCAATTCGCCGACGACCACCGCCCCGCCGACCCCAAAAACCCCGACCAAGATTCCTCCGCCAAACCCTCCGACATCACCCCCGACCTCATCCGCCAGTACCGCCTCTACCTCAACCGCTACAAAGATGACCGCGGCCAAACCCTCTCCATCCGCACCCAAACCTACTACATCATCGCCCTCCGCCAATTCTTAAAATACCTCGCTCGCCGTGACATCAAATCCCTCGACGCCGCTAAAATCGACCTCCCCAAAGTCGTCAGACCCCAAGTCTCCTTCCTCCAAATCGACGAAGTCGAACGCATCCTAAACGAAATCCCCCCCGACAACCTCCGCGACCAAGCCATCCTCCAGCTCCTCTTTTCCTCCGGCCTCCGCGTCTCCGAACTCGTCGCCCTCGACCGCGGCCAAATCAACCTCGAACGCCGCGAATTCGTCGTCCGCGGCAAAGGCGACAAAGACCGCCCCGTCTTCCTCTCCCCCTCCGCCGCCGAAACCATCTCCGACTACCTCGCCACCAGAAACGACCAATCCAAAGCCCTCTTCATCAACTACCGCGACAAGATCACCAGCCCTAATCCCAAAGAAAAAGACGACAAAGACGACAAGAATTCAGCCCGCCTCACCGCCCGCTCCGTTCAGCGCCTCGTCGATAAGTATTCCAAGCTCGCCGGCATCACCAAAAAAGTCACCCCCCACACCATGCGCCACTCCTTCGCCACCGACCTCCTCATGAATGGCGCCGACCTCCGCTCCGTCCAAGGCCTCCTCGGCCACGCCGACATCTCCACCACCCAAGTCTACACCCACCTCACCGACCAACACTTAAAAGAAATCCACGACCGCTTCCACACCGAAGGCGAACACTAACCCATCCCTCCCCACCCATCTTATCCGGCTCGCTCACAAATGGCCATTTGCTCGGCAGAGATTAGTGTGCTTAAAAGTTCAGGGTTTCCCTGACTTTTTAAGCGTAGTTCAGGAAAGGAAGAAAACCGCTGTGTTCTTAGCAGGACAGTGGCGAAGGAAAGAAAGCTCAACCACTTTCTCCCCAGGAGAAACATGTTAAGCTTTACCTAAAGCATATGAAATACAAAGTCATCGTAAAAACCAATATAATTGACCATCCTAAGGATCACGAAATGCGTGCGGCATTAATTTTGGCGAACAAATACTTTAAGTCCGATGTCGTGTTTTTACGTCGCGAGAGCTATAAGACTCCCGATCTAGACATAGGTGGCGTAAAGTAGGAATTGAAGAGCCCGCTCGGCAACGGCAAAAAAACAATCGAGAACAATATGCGCACTGCCCGCAAGCAGTCGAAGAACCTAGCGATGGATTTTAGCCGCATGAAGCTGCACCAGACCAAGGCTTTGTCAAATACTTGAAATGCTATAACTAAAACGATATAATAGACACATAAAAGATGCGCAAGATACTGTATTGAATCAAGTGCGTCTTTTTTATTGCCCCTTCGAGGATCATTCATCGCATGGGGTTGTAGCTCAGTTGGCTAGAGCGCTTCCATGGCATGGAAGAGGTCCAGGGTTCGAGTCCCTGTAACTCCACCAATATAATCTAACACTCCCGAATCTGCCGCTTCCACATCTTCGCGTACACTCCATCCCGTCGCAGCAACGACAAGTGCGTCCCATCCTCCACAATTTTCCCATCCTTCATCACAATAATCCTATCCATATCGGCCAGCGTCGACAACCTATGCGCTATAACAATCGCCGTCTTCCCCCTAAGCACATCCTTAAGCGAATCCTTAATAATCTGCTCACTCTCACTATCCAGCGCACTGGTCGCCTCGTCCAGCACCATCACCGGCGCATCCTGCAACAGCGACCGAGCAATCACAATCCGCTGCTTCTGCCCGCCGGACAGTTTCACTCCCCGTTCGCCCACCACCGAATCCAACCCATCCGGCAACTCTTTCACAAAATCCGCCGCATGCGCTTTCCTGAGCGCCTTCCACAAATCCTCTTCCGCCGCTTTCGGCGCCGCCAGCTTCAAGTTCGCCCGCACCGTATCATGCAATAGCAGTGGCTCCTGCGGTACATAAGCAACATTTCGATGCAAATCAGTCTGCCGAAAATCCCTTAGATCATGCCCATCCAACGTCACCACCCCGCTAATCGGATCAACAAATCGCAAGATCAAATTCGCTAGCGTACTCTTCCCCGCCCCGCTTTCTCCCACCACCCCCAGTTTTTGCCGAGCCGCAATAGTCAAATTCAACCCCTTTATAACTTCCTGTTTACCATAGGCAAACCTCACATCCTCCAGCTTCACCCCACCCTTCGCCCTCTTCAACACAATCGGTTTCCTAGGATCCTCCAACTTACTCTTCGTCGCCAAGACCGCCAACCCCTCACTCAAAATCTCCACCCGATCGTCATGTCTCTCGACCAGCCCCGGCAACATATAAATACTCTGCATAATCGTCAACATATACGTCGCCACCAGCACCGCAATTGTCAGATCGATACTCCCTTGCTGATACCTAAAAACCGTCGCCCCAAGGAGCGCCGCAAAAAACAACGCCGCCGCCAGCTCCTTCCGCAAAGAATACTTCTGCTTTACCACGGCCTTATCAATGAACACTTTCACTTCTTCATCCACATCTTTTTCAAAGACCGCCATCGCATGCTCTTCCTGAGCACAACTTTTCACCGCCACGATGTTAGTTATAGTGTCACTCAAAAACCCAGATATTCGATGATAAACTTTCCTGGCCCTAGCCCGGTACGGCTCATATTTATGCGAAATCGTAGCAATCTGCCAAAACATCACCACCGTCAAAACAATCACCAACACTCCCAACAGCGGATCGCTCCACATGATAACCCCAATCGGCAGAATCAGCCCCGCCAGCACCGGCACATAATCTTCCCGCCAATCTCGGCTAAACTCAATCACATTATCCGTAAACTGCCTCGCCGACGACGTCAGCTTCCCCGACATATTATCCACGAAAAACCCCGTATCAAGCGACACCAACTTCTTAAAATACCCAAGCGACACCCCCTTGTACGCAATACTTTCTCCAGCGATCCCCAGCACCGCCGCTATCGGCGACATCACCCCACTCACGACAGACACAATAGCAAAAAATAGCACCGTCCTCGGCAAACTCTCAAAGTCCCCCTGCGCCAGCTGAGCCAAAACCATCGCCAGCAAAATCGGCTGCACCGTCGTCCGAATCACCCAAGAAATCGTCCGCACCATGAGCGCCACCCAAATCCGCCATTCCCGCCCAAAACTAGACAGCATAAACCGATACACGACCCCATAATTCTTAGCCGCCCGAAAAAACCTCATACAGACAGTATATCAGACCCGAACCCCTAGAATCTCCTCCCCACCCCCTACGGGTAGACACAGCGGAGGGAGAAGCCACGAAACTTTGCAGTCGGACCATGAGTACCTGGACTAATTGCTACAGTGGTCATGTAGGCGATGCTAGGTCCCAAGCCCGAGTCGAGCGATGAGTTATGAATATGCGGGTGGCTGGATTGATTGCGAAAACCGTTTTCTAGACTACTGCCGAAGAAATCACCCGCCCCGACAGTGGCGAAGGAGGATCTCGAAGGCTTCAAGTTGACCCAAGATAAGCATAATCTCTTGACTTTTGACATCGAGTGTGCTATACTGTACAATAGAAAGAATTATACTCCAAAATCACCCACCCCTGTTACAACAGGGGTCATCCTCATTCCCTTCGCCACTGTCGCGGCAGCATACTTTGCCCCGAATAATGGTCTAGCTGGTCAATCCGACTGGGGGCTTTGGTGGAGTTCATCTAACATACTGACTGCCGCTCGTGCTGATGTAACTTTTACTATTGCTCAACCAGGCACATTCGCTAATGGTGACCATTGGGGTTATTCCCTCCGCTGTGTCTACCCGTAGGGGGTGGGAGGTATTATAGGTAATGTTGATTGTGGGGCTTAGAGCACGTACAAAGATGTAAGCTGAGCATGACTCCTGCGACGCTACGAGGAGCAGCAAACGACTGAGCCCCGTAACGACGGGCGCGAAGGAAGTGTGTCATGCGGGCTTACGCTTTGTGAGTGCTCTAAGCGCACGCATCTCCCTTATGCTATAATATATCTATGGAAAACTGGATGACCGAGGCAACAATCCCAGGCCTAGTAATCATCGGCCTTGCCGCCCTCCTCCACGCCACCCTCCAGCTCGGCCTCGGCTGCGCCATCCTTCTCTATCACGGCTCCATCGACAAGCGCCACATCACCGCCCGCACCAACATGCTCGTCAGCTCCTTCATCTCCGGCGTCGGCCTCGCCGTCTTCGTCCTCCTCGCCGCCATCTGCTATCTCATCATCAACCTCGGCGACCTCGGCCCCGCCTCCTACGCCACTCTCGCCGCCGTCCTCGTCATGCTCGCCCTCTTCACCTTCGGCTTCTACTACCGCTCCCCGAAATCCACCGAACTCTGGCTCCCCCGCCCCGTCGCCCGCTTCCTCGACTCCCGCGCCCACAAAACCAACAACAACACCGAAGCCTACCTCCTCGGCACCATGAGCGTCTTCGGCGAACTCGTCTTCGCCCTCCCTCTCCTCATCCTCGCCGGCAGCGCCATCCTTACCCTCTCACGCGAACTCGAACTCCTCGGCCTCGCCGCCTACTCTGTCATCGTCATCCTCCCTCTCGTTATCTTCCGCCTCACCATCCGCGACCGCGGCGACCTCGCCACCGTCCAACGCTTCCGCAAAAAATCCCAAAACTTCCTCAAGCTCACTGCCGTCAGCGGCTACCTCATCCTCGCCGGCTTCATCATCGTCTTTAAAGTCTTGGAGTATATTTAGATGCGTAATCCCTTCAAACCCAAACCACCCAAAACCCCCGCCGACTACCAAAATGACATCGAAACCGACGCTCTCTCTATCGGCATTGCCCCCGCCCACGCCGAACAAATTGCCGAGCAGGTTTCTCGGCACCTCGCCTCCTATCTCGCCAAGAATCGCTCCGCCACCGACACCGATGTCAAACGCTTCCTCGCCAGCAAACTCCAACTGATTCACCCCGATTTAGCCGATTTTTACCGTAACCGTGATAAAATAATATAACTATGGGACGTGAATTTGATTTAGTCGTAATCGGTGGCGGACTATCCGGCATCACCGCGGCGGAGCTAGCCGCGAAGCTAGGCATGAAAGTCGCCCTAGTCGAAAAGATGTCGCTCGGCGGCAACTATATTAACTATGATGTACCAATGGCGGCCATGCACGAAGCCCTCGTCGAGAGCGGCGGGCAAAACGCTCTCCGACGTCACCCCAGCCTCATGACTCTCCGCGGTCGCGCCAAAGCAGCTGTCACCAAAGAACGCCGCTCCCCTCAAAAGCTCCGCGACCTCGGCATCAATATCTTCAACGGCACCGCTCATTTCATCGATAAGACTTCCGTTGCGGTCGGCAACCGCCGCCTCTCCGCTCGCCATTTCATCATCGCTACTGGTTCCGCTCCGCGGCTCGACCTCGCTAACATCGAGAGTGTCCACACGCTTACCCCGTCTCTCGCCCTCCAGCGCGGCCGCACCCCACGCGAAGTCATCGTCATTGGTGCCGGCGCTGCCGGCTGCGAACTCGCTTCCCTCTTCGCCGCCGTCGGCTCCAAAGTCACCCTCCTCGACAAAGCCAGCCGCATCCTGCCCGACGTCGAAACCGAAATCGCCAAGCAGTTCGCTACTAAGCTCAGCAAGCGCTACGGCGTTCGCACCCATACCAACTCTCAGGCTGTCGCCCTTCAACGCCAAGGCGATCGCAAAGTCGTCCACCTTTCGAACGGCCGCACGCACGCCGCTGACGAAATTATCCTCGCTATGGGCGCCACCCCTCAACTCGACCTCGAGCTCCACAACGCCGGCATCAAAGTCGTCCGCGGCCAAATTACTGTCGACGAAAACCTCCGCACCACCAACAAAAAAGTCTTCGTTATCGGCTCCTGCCGCGGCGGTCGCGCCGGAGCCGCTCGCTCACTCCAAGAAGCTCGCCTCGCGGTCATCAATATCATGAACCGCATGCAAAAAGCCTACATGCAATACTCCGTAGTCGACACCTTACTCCTCGGCGACGAGGAGCTCGCCCAGATCGGCCTCCCCGAATCAGAATGCAAGCGCCGCAAGCTGCGCTACCAGGTTTTCGTGCGAGATTCATTAAAGCTCATCACCACAGGCGGCTCCGGCAAGAAAAACCAAATCCTCGGCGCCACCCTCCTCGCCCCGAACGCCGAGCTGATTCTCCTACCTATTGCTCTCGCCACTCGCACCGGCATCTCGATTCAAGAACTCAACCTCCCTACTAGCGCCCTCTCCGCCAACTATATCATGCAGTCAGTAATCCATGATATATTGAAGGTATGATAAAGTTCACACCCGGCACCGAAATCCGCGAGGACCTTCGCGAACGGGCCGAGCAGATCTGGCAAGAGCTTCCCGACCGCGACATGACCGGCTGGCTATACCCCACGCCACTCACCACCCCACCCCAGCTTAACGCCCAAGTTCTCATCGTCATCGGCGTTGGCGGCAGCTATCTCGGCGCCCGCGCTATTTACGAAGCGCTAAAACCCGACCACGGCATGGTAGTTTTATTCTCCGGCACCAGCTTCAGCACCCGCGAACTCGCCGATACCGTCCAAGCCCTCGGCGACCGCGACTTCGCCATCAACGTTATCTCCAAATCCGGCACCACCCGCGAAACTGCCCTCGCCCTCGATTTCTGGCTCGACCGCCTCACCAACAAATACGGCGAAGCCGAAGCCAATAAGCGCGTCATCGCCACCACCGGTAGCACAGGCACTCTCCGCGACCTCGCCACCGCCAAAAATTGGCAAATCTACGACCTTCCCGAAAACATCGGCGGCCGCTACAGCGTTCTCTCCCCCGTCGGCCTCGTCCCGCTCCAACTCGCCGGCATCGACACTGCCGCCCTCCTCGAAGGCGCCGCACAAGACAACCACCAACTCGCCCTCGACTACGCCGCCTGGCGCACCGGCCTCGCCGATACCCACACCATCGAAGCCCTCGCCGGTTTTGAACCCCGCCTCCTCGGCCTCATCGCCTGGTGGCAACAACTCTTCGGCGAAAGCGAAGGCAAAGACCATAAAGGTCTCTTCCCGGTCGGCCTCAACTACTCCGCCGACCTCCACTCCATGGGCCAATACATGCAAGACGGCCGCCGCACCGTCATCGAAACTCTGCTAGAAGTCGAAGAACTCTACACCGACCTCTCCGACCGCTCCCTCGCCGAAATCGAACGCGCCCAAGAAGCCGTCATGGAAGCCGTTGTCGAAGCCCACTCTGCCGGCGGCGTCCCCGTCTCTCGCCTCCGCCTCGAACGTCTCGACGCATTTCATCTCGGCGAACTCATCATGTTCTTTATGCAAGCCTGCGCCACGAGCGCCACCCTCCAAGGCGTCAACCCCTTCGACCAGCCCGGCGTCGAAGCCTACAAGAAGTCCATGTCCCGCCGCCTCGAAGCCTAGTCAGCGAGTCATTTACATGATATAATAAATAGCTATGTCAAGCGAAAACACAGGCGGCGATTCAAGCCGCAAGGACAAAATGCCCATCGGGCGGACGCTTCATTACTTTTTCCAAGTTCTGAAGCGGCACAAAGCCGCCACGATCACTACCGCCATTCTCGCGATTCTTGCCACCCTCGCTCAGAGTATTTTGAGCCCGCTCGCCCTCTCGCAGATCATCGACCGCCTCGCCACCGGCGACTACCAAGCCGATCACCTTTGGCAAGATTTCACCCCGCTCATCGCCCTTTTCATCGGCGCCCTCCTTGCCACCGAAATCATCTACCGTGTCCAACTTTGGATCCACTGGAAAATGCAACTCCACGCCTTCCGCGACCTCGACCTCCTCTGTTTTGACGCCATCGCCGCGCAATCCATGCGCTTCCACGACAACCGCTTCGGCGGCCAAATCGTCAACTACACCAAACGCTTCGTCCGCGCCTACGAAACCCTCCACGACAACATTATCTGGTACTTCATCCCCCTCTTCACCATGACTATCGTCTCTATCGGCGTCCTCGCCTTCCTCGTCCCGGTCTACGCCCTCATCCTCACCATCGTCGCCTCAGTTTTCACCACCTTCATCGTCATCGCCAACCGCCGCTCCATCCTTCTCGGCCAAAAAGAATCCCGCGCCGACAGCGAAAAATCCGGCCGCCTCGCCGACATGATCACCAACGTCCTCACTGTCAAAAGCTACGCCCGCGAAGCCGCCGAACGTTCCCGCTTCAAGCAGTCCACCGACAAAGTCTTTGACATCGGCACCACGCTTCTCAAATTCACCACCGTCCGCCACGCCGTCGCCGGCCTCGTTTCCGTCATCATGGCGGCAGTCATCATCATTTTCGCCGTCGGCGGCAATCAGTGGTTCGGCATCAGCATCGGCACCATCATCCTCCTCTACACCTACACCAACAGCATACTCGGCCGCCTTTGGGATCTCAACGGCCGCATCAAAGACATCAACCAAGCCTTCGGTGACGCTGTCGACATGACCAACATCCTCGACGAAACCCCCGAAGTCCTCGACCACTCCAACGTCCGCCTCCAAGTCCAAAAAGGCACCGTCTCCTTCAACAACATCACCTTCACCCACGACGGCCAGTCTACACCCATCTTCCAAGATTTCACCCTAAAGATTCCCGCCGGCCAACGCGTCGGTCTCGTCGGCGTCTCCGGCTCCGGCAAGACCACCCTCACCAAGCTCATGCTCCGCTTCGCCGACGTCTCGAGCGGCGACATCACCATCGACGGCCAAGACATTCGCAAAGTCACCCAGAACTCCCTCCGCGAACAAGTCGCCTACGTCCCCCAAGAATCCACCCTCTTCCACCGCTCCATCGCCGACAACATCTCCTACCACCACCCCGGCGGTCCCCATAGCGCAGTAGTCAAAGCCGCCAAGCTCGCCCACGCCGACGACTTCATCGACAGCTTCCCTAAAGGCTACGAAACCTTAGTCGGTGAGCGCGGCGTCAAACTCTCCGGCGGCCAACGCCAACGCATCGCCATCGCCCGCGCCATCCTTAAGGACGCCCCCATCCTCCTCCTCGACGAAGCTACCTCCGCCCTCGACAGCGAAAGCGAAGCCGCCATCCAAGCCGCCCTCAAGAACCTCATGCAGGGTCGCACCTCCCTCGTCATCGCCCACCGTCTCTCCACTGTCATGGACCTCGATCGCATCATCGTCCTAGAGGACGGCAAAATCATCGAAGACGGCTCCCACGACCAGCTCCTCAAAAAGGGCGGCCACTACGCCAAGCTCTGGTCTCGCCAATCTGGCTCCTTCTTCGCCAATGACGCCGAAGCCTAGTCAGCGCCTCGCTATACTCAGTATCCTTCGGCCAAATCCCCTCATGATTTGATATAATAGATATATGCATAATCGGAGGGCGTGGGTATCACGGACTGTTGTAGCGGTAAGTCTAGCCGTAGCGCTTCTCCTCGCCACCGCCGCCTTCTTAGATTTGTTCCGCCCGACCTTTGCCGCCTCTGATTCTTCCGTCGACTATACTTATATCGGCAATGTCGGTAATGTCGTCTCTACCTGGTCAGAAAACGGTGATCTCGTCAACCCGACTATGATTGCCTATTCTGCCGGAAGCTCCAATTTTATCTATGTCTACTGCGACTCCACCGCCATGCCCTATGCCAGCGGCGGCTTGATCTCCGGCCAAGCCACCCCTGCAAGCTGGCGCACCATCGTTATTTTCAGCGACAACGGCGACGGCACATTCACATATCAGAGTATGGTGACGATTGAGATTGCCGGTTCTGGCTTTTCATTCAACGGTGGCGAACCTCAGGGCATGACGGTTGATAGTAACGGCGTGATCTACATGACCGCGCCTACCAACGCCCTTGTGGCGGTTTATCAATCAAACACAGCCTCGCCAACCGTTCAAACCCCGACATTTATCGGCCCGACTTCGGCATCCAACGGCTACACTGGTTCTGTCCTCGGCGCACCCAGCATCGACCACACCGACGGCTCCGTCATTGTCGGCGGCGATTTCAACGGCGGCTCCGCCCTGGGTTACGCCACTTACGGCGTCGCGAAAATCATCCCAACCAGCCCCACCGCCGCCACCGATGCTCCCCAGCTCTTCGTCCCATACACCAGCGGCAGCAATAATTATTATGTCGAAAATGTCGCTGTCTCTTCTAGCGGCAATCACCTCGCCGCTGGCTACTTCAGTATCAACGGCCAGTCGTACAATGTTATAGAAGTCGATTTAACCAACGGCGCGATCACGCCGATTACTCCACTCAACATCACCGGCCTCAATAACTCTCAAGAATCCGCTTCGATTTACGGCATGACTTCCATCAAGTCCGACGCCAATGGCAACATCTACCTCTCTGGTAGCTTTGGCGTCAACAACGCCGGGCAATATGAAGCATCGTCACTACTCAAACTCGACCAAAACGGCAACTTCGTCACCGACATCGCCCCTCAAACCAACACCGCCACCACTACAGGGCAGCTTAGCGGTCCGAATATGCTCGCCGTCAACGGCATTAATCAATGGGTTTATATCGTAGATACAGCCAATTCCGCCGGAGCCGCCGTTCGCGCCTTCGCTTTTAACGGCACATTACCCGGCTCGGGTAACACCACCCCCAACGTTACCATTCCCCCTAGTAGCGTTAACCTTGATCCTAATACCGGCGTGGTCTTTGCCGCCCCGCCAACCGGTGGCGGTATCATTACTATCACCAACCGCGCCCAATCTGTCTTTGGTTGCGACACCACCCAGCCGCCCAGTGTCGTCTTGATCGTCAACACCGACGACATTAGTTCCGGTATTCCTATCAACACCTCTATCCTCAACCCAAGCACCAACACCAGCGTCGCCACCTCTTTTGTTGTTTACCCGGACGGTAGTACCACCATGGCTCTCACCACCGGGAGCGACGGCGCCACGACAAGCGGTACGGGCACCCCGACTACTAGTGGCGGCGTTACCACCGCCACGATTAACCTAACCGCCGCCGACGGCACAACTCTCACCAACACCGTCACCACCTCATCGGACGCCAGTGGCGGCACCGCTATTTACAGCACCAAAACCATCACTCAACCCGACGGCTACACTAGCACCACGGCAATCCGTATCGCCACCACCGCCACCGGCGAGATCGACCTCTCTGTCCAGCTGTCTAATATCACAGCCGGCAACAGTTATTGTACATCTATAAGTACCAACAACGGCTCCGGCGCCGCTACCCCCATCACCGTCCCTTGGACTGCCGGTTTGCCGGATTCATCTATCAGTTTTTCCGAGGTATATTGTAGCACCAACCCGTTCACTATAGACATTCTGCCTTCAGCCGCCGGGACGCTAGGGACAGACTGCGTAACTATAACTACAGCGACCAATAACCCAACAGGCTACAACACTACTTTTAATACCTCTTCTGCCAATCTTGTCTGCACCACCGACAGCGGTCCCTACAGTCTAGCTCCGGCCTCCTCCGCTCCAGCCGCTCTCGGTAACAATCAATGGGGTTACTCTATCGGGACAGATACGCCGTCCGTTTTTCAGGCCGTCCCAACTGTCGCCGCAATCGTTCAGTCCAACACCGGCTCCACTATCGGGGACAGCTTCATGCTCTGGATCGGCGCGCAACTCGATCTCTCTCAGCCCGCATGCACCTACACCGGCACCATTACGATGACCGCCAGCGCTAACCCCGTCCCCACGCCTGCCATCACCTCCATATCCCCAACTTCCGGTGCCACAGGTGGAAGCGCTCCAATTACCGTAACTGGTGCTAATTTCGGCACCACAGATATACCTTTCATTTCTCAGATTAGCGTCGGAGGCGCCACTTGTCTCTTCCTTGCCGTCGTCGACAACGCTACGGCAACCTGCATCGCCCCCGCCCTCGCCGCCGGCACCTATGATGTGAGCGTAGAGGGCTTTGGCGGTATAGCAACGCTGCCATCTTCATATACTGCTGAGTAGAGCTTCGTTTTAGGGCCTTCGCGAGGTCTAAACGGGACCTGTCAAAAGGCTTGACTTAAGCGTTTTAGCCAGGTAAACTAAAATTAGCGTAAGTAAAATAACAAAAAGGAATCAAATGAAAAAAGCACTTATATTAGGTATCGCCACTCTAGGTGTTGCAGCACTCATCGCCGCACCGGCGTTGGCCGCTCCGGCACCCGCAACATGGAATCAGACCGTTCAGGTAACATCCAACTCAGTCATCACCATCTCCAGCACAGCGAGCAATCCTATTACGATTACCGCGGACCCAACCCTTAACGGCGGCTTCGGTACAGTAGCCGTACCGCTCACTGTTTCCAGCAACAACGAGTCGGGCTACAACCTTACGCTTTCTATGGTTTCTACCGACGCCAATAACGGAGCACTATTTGATGCTACCAGCACAACGACTGATGTAGTCGCTGGAATCCCGGCCACCGGCACCCTCGTAGCCAACCAGTGGGGATATAACTCTGTGGTCGGTTCTAATACCGTGCCGACTATAGCTTCATCCTTCTCTCAAGTTCCGGCCGCCGCCACCCCCGTCACGCTACTAAACGTAGCCGTCGAGGGCACGTCCGATGTGTTTGTGAACTACGGCGCGGTCATTGATTACACTCTACCGTCCGGTATTACGTACTCAAATCAAGTCACCTACACCGCCAGCGTCAACCCCTAGGGTTAGTGTATAATTAAATCATGCGAAAGATCGTACTCCCGTTATTTGGTTTGTTGACAGCCGCCTTCCTGGCCTTAAACCTCGCGGGAGCGATCTTGCGTTCTGATGTTGCAGCCCAAGAGCCAGATCCATCAATCAGCCTCTCAGTCTCCCCTGCCCAGCAGCGTTTATCTCTGGAGCCAGGCGGAACTTCAACCGCCGAAGTCGTTATCATCAATTCCGGTACGGAGGGCTACGACATCAGGGTATCTGCCACCCCATATGAAGTTGCCCCCGACTATACTCATAATATCTTTGACCGCGAAGGCGTCTACTCGCAGATCCATCGCTGGATTACTTTTAACGGGCAAACTACTTTCCGACTTGAGCCCGGCGAGCGTAAGACAGTCACGTTTACCGTTAACGTACCGATTAGCGTGCCGGCAGGTGGGCAATATGCTGGCATCATGGCGGAGACCATCCCGCCGGCTGACGCGTCCGGCGTGGTTGCCATTCGTCGCGTCGCCTCATTGCTTTACGCTAACCTAGCCGGCGATACCATTGAGACAGGGTCCGTCACTGATCGAGTATGGCGAAGCTTCTACCCGTCTCGAGACGTAACTACTTCGCTCACCATACAAAACACCGGCAATACGGACTTCTCTGTCGAGAACCACCTCTTTGTCGATAGCCTCTTCGGTCGGCGTATTGCCGAAGTAACCGAGCCCGCCAGAGTAATCTTTCCGGACACCTCACGCACTTTCGAGCTAAACTGGCAAAGCGCGCGTTCGGTCGGCGCCTATCGCATTACACAGCAAAGCGCCTTTCTGCACCAATCCATCACCGAGACAAAACTCATCGTCATCATGCCGGTGTGGTTTATCATCTCCGCTATCATGGCAGTCTTCACCATCGTGATATTGATTATCCTATCTGTCAAAAGACGCAGGAGTACCGACTATTATGCTTCCTGATAAGCTCTCCCGCCCGGCTATCCCCGTCATCTTATGCACCAGCGTCCTCCTGGGCACAGTCGGCCTCAGTCTTGCTGGCTCCTATGTTAGTGGCTTAGATCAAACTATTGAGATAGTCAACCCTGCGCACGGCGGCAGCCCAGACGAAAGAATTATTAGTTTCGCCATGCAGGGCTCCAAAGGCGGCGACGGCAGCATAATCGCGCCCTATATCTCCTACGTCAATTCAGTTGAGCTTTCATTGACCGCCGCCGGAATCGGCCAGATTACCGTTACCGATGATCTCGGTCACGCTGTCTACTCGTTCGCTAAAACGACGGCAGACCCCGAGGATCTAACATTTACCATGCCGCTAGATCGAGGCGTTGGTTTATACGAAGTTACCGCCGTCTTCTCCAGCCTTGACGACCCCCAAATAGTCTACGGTATCAATAGAATCTACATAAACTTCTCGCCTACCACCATCATCCCCGAGCCTCCTTCCAACGCCCCCGGCACAGGGATGCTCTATGTTGGGGACAGAGCGTATTTAAAGCGGGACGTGTATATCACCGTCGGCTTTGCGACAGTCCTAGCAACCCTAGCCTTCGTGACTCTGGGCGCTTCTAAGAAAAAGCAATCGCGAAAATAGCTACGGACAGTTCCCCTCGTTCACCGAGTTGTTCCCATCCCACGAATTAATCGTCACTATATAATCCTTGCAAAAGTTCGCTGTTGGCCCGCCACCTCTCATGTCAAGCGTGAAATCCGGATACGCAAACCCCACGTCCACCACTTCAATCCTCCCCTCAATTCGCCGGAACCTATCCCCTGCTCGTCCGGTCGAGTCTACTACTACCTGCACCCCAGCAAACGCCACCGGCGAATTACCATCAAACAACAACACCTGATAATCCGACGTGTCCAGTCCCACTATATTCTCTAGTCTCAGGAAAGATGTTCCCATATTTCGCCCCCCACCAATCGGACTCGGCAAATCAAACGTCGCCGTACAAGCCCATGCCCGCGTCGGACTCGGCGCTTCACAATGCACCGCCACCGGTCGGTTCACGGTATTCTTGTTGTTCGATTCCAGCATCAAACCCAGCGCCAGAGGTGTCGTTCCATTGTGCACGTTCGTTCCGCCCGCTACCGGGATAAACGTCAGCGCCCCGCGATTCGTCGTGCCCGACGTCGTCGCGTTCTCCGGGAGCGGATTATCAAACCCAGTTAGCGTAAAATCGCTACTGGTCTGTATCAAGTGTGCCGTCAGCGGAATCGGTGTATTCGACGGCCAAGAGTTATCGAACAGCCCCTCGAACGCTTGCATCCCACCACCACGTGGGTTATTAAACAGCCTCTGCGGCGGCGCCCCGCCTGGAATGTTCGGCCCCGCTACTCCGAAATCATTGCTACTCCCCCAGTTAATCTGAATCCTATTAAACGTGCTCTCCGCCCGAAGCGGTATCATCTGACTCCGCGCCGCCCCGTCTCCCAACTGCCCCAAATAATCCCCGGCACTACCACTCAGTTGCACACAAGTATACGCCTGATCCAGCCACTGCCCCACATTCCCGACATTCCCCTCCTGTATCAACGTCTCTTGATTCGGTGATCGCCCTAGCGCCACCGCCACTCTATCGCACACATGCGGATTACCGGTCATTGTCTCATTTCGCATCAACTTCTTCAGCTCCTCGCAACGCGCGCTCGTGTCGCCACTGCTGATACATCTATTATATTGCAAAATCGCCACCCGCGCGTCTTCCACGCCAGCTAGCGCCGCATCCCACGCCGCCTGGCTCATATCGTCTCCAGCCGTATTCCTCTGTTCTTGCAACATAATCCGTACAAAACTCAGCGTCACCACCATCAACAGCAACGTCGCGAAAATCACCACATATAACGAAACAGCACCTCTCTTACGCATGCTACCATTATACCATATGCGAAATCGGCTAGCCACCACCTGCTGCCCTCACTGCGAAATTAAACCTATTCACCGCGCAATAATCAAAGTCAAACCCTAGCTCCAACGCCGGCGGCACGCACGCTTCTCGCCCAACACGCCCGCCTTCCAAGTTTGTCCCCCTGAGCGTTCCCAGCACAAAGCTCACCGTATAAAACGACTGCCCAATCGTCGTGTTCGACCGTGGCACGAACACCCGAAAATCATACAACGCCAAATCAATCTCTGCCGCACTTATCACCTCTTGCGGCGGTTCTCCTGTTGGTGTCACGAGCGCCATCCCTAGCGCCGGATTGCACATGTCCCGCCCCGCATCCCTCGCCTTCAGCAACCTAAAGTTCGTAATCCCATTCACGCTCATCCCTCCATTCGGATTCCCAAGGTCTCCCCGCAGCCGCCGCGCGTGCTTCCATACATACGAATAGCTTCCCGTACAAAATACCCCACCTTCGGTCATCGCTCCTGCGCCATGAGTCCTGCCAAAAGCCGCCCCCATCGGCAATCCTGGCGATCCCGCTGTCGTCCGCATGATATCATCTATGATCGCCCGCGCCGCCGAGTTTGTCTCGCGTAGCGCGATCCCCTGCCGGAACATACTATTTATATTCATCACCAAGACCACAATCACCACTAACAGCACCGATATCGCCGTCATCGCCAGAATCAACTCAATAATCGTAAACCCGCGCTTCCGTGTCGTCGAAATCATTCCCACACCCCCGGATTATACAATCGCACAATCGTCGAAGCGTTGTCCGGCGTCGATTGCCCTGCCGGATTCCAACACGTCCGTATATGAAAATCAAAAAACTCCGCCTGTCCCCCCGAGCCCGGCACCGAGTGCGTGCTTCTTACGGCCACTACCCAAACCCCCTCCACCATCGCTACCCGATCAAACTCCTGCGCCTCCTGAATCGCCGCCTCCGAATCGTCCGCCACACCAGGGATCGTATAAATAATCCTCGGATGTAGCGGCGGCGGCGTCGTCCAGGGCACGTTATTCGGCCTAATCACCACTTCGTCTCGTATCGCCGCCCAGGTCGGTATCCCGCCCACCCCATATGGCCCAATTATCAGCCTTCGAGTATTCAGCACAAAAGCCTGTGGAGGTGGCGCGGCATTCGGGTTGCAGTCCGCCGGATTGCCCAACCCCTCCGCCGACGCCAGAACTCGATCCGACCTCGTTATCTCCGACCACAGCGCGTTAAACTGCCAAGTCACCGCCGCGTTCTCTCGTTCCGCCGCCCAGCCGTCATGGATGAATCTCAGCGCGTCCGCCTGCGCCGAAAGCTCATCTCTCGCCCCCCCTCGATCCGCAGCCGACAGCACCGCGAACAGCCCTCGGTTCATCATCCCCATTACTACCACCACGATAATACTAAATATCGTCACCGCGAAAATCACCTCAATGATCGTCACCCCTTGCTTCGACGACCCCCGGCCAACAGCCTCTAATTCATCACTGTCGGACATTCGATAACCACTCCACCTTCAAACTCTGACGTATTCAGCGGCAAAACGTCCACCGCCGTCGAGTTACCAATCCCCAGCCGCACTCGCACCACTCGATGTTGATCACCAAACCTCATTGCCCCCGCTCGCTCCCGTACGCAGAAAAACCTCACCGAATTCGCCGGATCCGCCATCACCTCATCTCGTAAAAACCATATGCCATTTATTATGTTTGTCCCCGAAACCTCAGGCGCCAACGCTCGCGGATCAGCTCTCGTATTCCCCGTACTCACGATGAACGTCCGCACCGACCCCGTCGCCGGTCCTCGCACAATCAATATGCCGCCTTGCGCCGGCCTCTGGCCATCATGCGTTATCGCATGCATCCCGTCTATCTGCGCATCCCACGCCGGCACAAAAGTATACGAATCACCTGCCCGCCCAAGTCGCGCTTCACGCAGTACTGCCACGTCCGTCGACCCGGCCAGCCGCGTCAGCTCCGACACATTATTTGTAATCCGATGCATTGACTGCAAATCCAACCCCACCACCGAACTCACCGTAATTTCATTGTCCCAAAACTCAATCAGCCGCCCATAAATCAAACAATTCGTCCTCCCACGATAATTTCCCGACCCCGGCAGATTCCACTCATTCCCAATCGTCGTCACATACGACACGGCGCCAACGTTAATCGTCCCGTTTGACGCAAAATTCACCGCTCCGCCCGCCGCGTTCCTCGGTTGGCACACCCCCAGCAACGTCCCGCCGTCCCTTAGCCCCATCGGATTCGCCACAATCTCATATTGATCCTGCAAAAACCCCCGAAAACTCTCCACACTATCATCATATCGGTTCCTATCTATATTCTGTCCCGTCCCGATAAACATCCCCGCCATCAACGCTGCTGTGATAGCCAAGAACATCATCACCTCAACGATCGTAAAGCCACGCCTCATAATTACCCTATTTTACCATAACCGGCATCATAACCACAAATAACCCGATCCCTAAACTCTCGGCTCTACCTCGTCTTTGTTCTTATTATATTCTTCCACCGACAGCCATTTGGCTTCTATAATATCATCGCCAATCTTAAATTCAACTTCACCTCTCCCGCCTCAAACATTCGTGCACATCCTCGCCATGGTCCATTCCACCTCATGTCTCATTCTACGGGGGGGCTTATATGTCAACTCCTCCCCACCCCCTACGGGTAGACACAGCGGAGGGAATTACCCCAGTCTTTGCCAACGTTGCTCTGAGTGCCAGGCGAATTATGGGTAGCGCTCTGGCCCGTCATGGACGGATTAGTGGCTGATGTTGAAGAAGGTGCCCACCAGTGCAGGGAAGCAGATTGTGGCTGCATACCTGCCGGATGCAAGAAGCCCGCCGAGACAGTAGCGAAGGAGGAGCGCCGACCATTGAAGCATCAAAAAAGTCCGGATTCACTCCGGCTTTTTTGATTTAATTAAGGAAGGAAGAAACCTTGGTTTCTTAGGGCTAAAACGCCGCAAACCCAAGCAACCACGTCTGCATCAAAAACACCACCAAAAACGCCACCATCAAAAACGGCCCAAACGGTATCGCTGTCCCGGTCTTAGCCCTGCCCGACATCAACATCGGTATTGCCACCAAACTCCCCAGCGCATTCGCCCCCGTCAGCACCAGTAGTGCCAGCCACCAATCCCCGAGGAATATCGCTAACCCCAGCGCCAACAACCAATCCCCGTCCCCCACCAACTGCCCATATTTCTTCCCGCTCGCCTTCTTCCCCTTGCTCACCAGATACAGCGCCAGATACACCCCCGCCAAAATCGCCACCGCCCCAAGTCGCGACCACAGATTCGCCCCCACCGCATTCGTCGCCAACATTATCCCAGTCCACGCACACGCACATATAATGTTCAGCATCAAAAGCATCGTCGACAGCTCATGCTCAAACAAATCCGTGATAAACAACACCGTCATCGTCACCAAGCTCACCAAAAACACAATCAACCCGGCCCAAGCCCCCCATCCTTCCAGCGCCCACGGCCAAAACAGATAGCTCGCCGCAAACGCCAAACCGAGCCCCAGCTCCGCCAGCACCTCGCGCTTCCCTATCAACTTCTTACAATATCGACACTTCCCCTTCAGCCCCACCCAGCTCAGTATCGGTATCAAATCTCTCGCCGCCAACTGCTTACCGCAACTCGCGCACGCCGATCGCCGTCGCCCCCGCAATTTCCCCGTTAGCCCCCCGCTCTGCCGCCGCGCCGTACAGCACGCGAAGCTCCCCATCAACGCTCCTATCACGAAGAACCCGATTAGTAACACCCAACTCACACCTTTAGTGTACCACACAATACGTCACAACCATGCAAATGAAAAGCCCCGAGAAACCCCATTTTCCTCTTGACTTATTTGTCCCACTTATGCTAAACTTTCAGCAAAGCAATCAAAATAAAGCAACAAAAAGGCACTAAAATGAAAAAACAAAAAGCACTAACTTTAGCAAAGCCGTTCCACCTTGCCCTAATCAGTCTCGTCGCCGTTAGCGCCCTCACCACTTTTGCCGCCGGCGCCATCAGTCACTTCACCCACAACGCCGAAGCCGCCCCTGTTTCCGGTACAGTCAACGTCCGCGCCGTTCTTGATTACAGCCTCACCATGTCCCTCGGCAACGCCTACTCCGATTGCGCCGCCCTAGCCGACAACGGTGCCGTCGTCCCCATCAACCCCACCCCCAACGACACCCTCTACTACAACTGTCTCAACGCTCTCGTCAACACCGACTCCCCCGCCGGCTACAATCTCTCCCTCCAACCCTCCGCTCCCGCCCTCCCCTCTGGCGCCAACACCACCCCCGCCCTCGCCGGTACCATCGCCG
>WRMD01000001.1 GCA_009777315.1 Candidatus Saccharimonadota bacterium | reverse complement strand
TTAGAGTTAAGCTGTTTCATATTTAGAGCACCTCGTTTAGACCTTGTGTTAATCATTAATGCTTTAAGTTTAACATTAGCATGAGGGTTAAAGCAAGGGGGAGGGGGAAACAATGATATAATTAGTGTGTACCTAATGGCAAATATCAGCAGCCATTTTGACAACACCACAATTATAAGGAGGAAGCATGGTCGACATACAAATGAAACGAATCTACGAACCAGCTGAGGCGTCAGACGGATTTAGGGTACTAGTCGACCGACTTTGGCCGAGAGGCGTCTCTAAAGACGAGGCCAAAATCGACCTCTGGGCAAAAGACATCACCCCCAGCACCGAGCTAAGACAAGATTTCCACGCCGGCAAAGACTCCTGGCCCGAGTTTGAAAAGCTCTATCACTCCGAACTACTGCACAACCCAGCCCTTCCCGAATTCATCAAAACAATCTCCGATCAAAAAACCGTCACCCTACTCTTCGCAGCAAAAGACACCGATCACACCCACGTCAAAGTCCTGATAAACGTACTCAAAGAGAAGCTATAGCCCCCTACACAATACAACCTAGCTATATTTAGGCAGCACCGGCGGCTCCTGCCCATTCACCAGCAACCCAAACCCATCCGCCAGCGTATTCGCCACCGTCATCCCAATCCTTAACCCCGTATAGCTCCCCGGCCCCTCATTCACTTCCAGCGCAATCAAATCCTCGAGCGCCAGTCCATTCTCCACCAAAAGATCCCGTATCTCCGCCAAAATCCGCCGCGCCATCTCGCGCCCCAGCTCCACATCTTTCTCAGCTATTTTGTCACCATCAACATCTCTTAGCCCCATCCTTAGCACCGGCGTACTCGTATCCAAACGAAGAATCATTCCCCCTCCTCCATCATCACTTCCCGCGTTCCATCCGTCAAATATTTCATTCGCACCACTAGCCGCTCCACCGGCAACACGTCTTTCACCGTCTCCGCCCATTCCACCACCACAATCGCATCCTCACTCGCCACATTCTCCGCCACCTCATCACGCATAATCCCCGCCGTCTCCAACCGATAAAAATCATAATGCACCAGCCGTCCACCAGCCGCCGTCTCGTAATCTTTCGAAATCGTAAAAGTCGGACTCGTCACTACCGCCTTCACCCCCAGCCCCGCCGCCAATCCCTGCACCAGCGTCGTTTTTCCCGCGCCCACATCACCAATCAACTCAATCACCCGCACCGTCGCCCGCTCATCAGCCAAATCGCGTGCCAGCTCCGCCCCCAAACTCCGCATCTCTTTCGCACTTCGCACTACACTCTTAGCTATCATCATCATATGTTACCATAATTGGCTCCAAAAGTCTAATCCTATCCCGCCCCACCATCACGACCAGCATCAACAAAATCCCCGTATACATCATCCCTGCCCCAAGCCAGCTCACCTCCACTTCATACAACCCCCACTCCAAGCCCCCCATCCATTCAATCACCCAGATATTCACCCTTAGGATCATTGTCGCAACCAACCCTGCCCCCGCACCCAGCACCCACGGCAACAACCCCGCCATAAGCGTCGCCAACATCGCAAACGGTATTAACGGCAGCACCAACAAATTCGCCACCACCGATATTATCGACACATGCCCAAACCCCACCAAAATCAGCGGCACCGTCAATAGACTCGCGCACAAAGTTTCAAGCACCAACCCGCCCATCAGCCCCGGCTCCCTCCTCCCATAGAAAAACCTCTTACATACCGGCGCTATCAACAGAATCCCCGCAAACGACCCCATCGACAACTGCCAACCCAAATCTAGCAAGTATCTCGGCTGGGCCAGCAGCGTCACCGCCGCCACCAGCAAAAGCAATCTCATCGGATGCACATCACGCCCAATATACCACGTCAGCAGCGCTAGAACCGCCACAATCCCCGCCCGCACCATACTCGGCGTCGCCCCCACCACCATCATAAAACACCCCACCAACGCCAGCGACCCCATTAGCGTCCCCCGCCTCGACCGTCTCGCCACCTTCCGAAAGTTCTGCGTCAACACCGTCACATTTGCCCCGCTCGCCACCACAATATGCGTCAGCCCCGTCACCCGTAACATCTCCGCCATCTGCCCATCCAGCGCCGTTTTCTGCCCCAATAAATACCCCAACCCCAAACTCGCCTCCCGCACCAAAACCACTCCTCGCACCCGCCCCACAAACCACGCCCTGAGATCCAAAAAAACATTCCGCACCCTAGGCTCCGAAACCATAACCACTTCTGCCCGACTCATCGACCCCGAATACGGCCCAAACCCCTCCCGCATCGTCCCAACAATCGTCACCGTTTCCCCCCGCTCGATCGCCACATTCACATCCTCCACCCCACGCTCCGCCGCCAGCCTCTCCAGCTCCCGCCCATTCACCGAAAACCAAAACCAGCTCTTCGCCAGCCGTTCATACCCATCCTCCGTCGCCACTTCCACCCGCCTCAGCTTCACCCGTCCGGTATTATCTTCCACATCTATATCATCCATCACCACCCCTCGCACCGCCACCGTTTCACCTACCTTCTCCGCCATTTCCTGAGCTACCAATCCTGTCGCTACCTGCCACGCCGCCCACGCGATTACCACGACGCACGCCACCAAACACCACACGGAGTAATGCGGCCACCCCCATCTCCTACAACATCTCAACCTCTTCATCCCCCCACTTTACCGCACCCCGCCCCCACAACAAAGCATAGCCCTTTTAGCATTTTGTCTCTGAGCCCTCAGATAAGGAAAAGTGCAAAAACAGAAGAATGATTCCTATTAACAACCCTCCGGTATATTTAGATGAAGTTCAAGGAAGGCTTGAGTAGCAGAAACTCTTCCAAGCCCCTAACAGATTCGAGCAGAGTTCTAGGAAGGGACGAGCAGCGGACTGAAGCGTACTTAAAGGTACGCTGAAGGAGCAGCGGAGCCCCTGACAACGAAATCTGCCGAAGATGTGAGGCTCTGAGGAGGTGGGGCTATTTCGCGTACTCTATCGCTCGTGTCTCGCGAATAACATCCACCTTAATCACCCCTGGATAACTCATCGTCGCCTCAATTTTATCCGCAATCGTCCGCGCCAGCTTCATCGCACTCAAATCATCAATCTGCGTCGGCGCCACAACCACCCGAATCTCCCGCCCCGCCTGGATCGCATACGCCTTCTCCACGCCTGGGAACGCCAGCGCCACATTCTCCAACTCTCGCATCCGCTCCGCAAAGTTCTCCGCCGTCATATTTCGCGCACCCGGCCTTGCAGCCGAAAGCGCATCCACAATCTTCACAATCACCGCCTCTGGCGTCGTCGGCTCCACATCCTCATGATGCGCCGCCATCGCGTGCACCACCGCCTCTTCTACCCCATATTTCTTCGCCAGCTCCGCCCCAATCTCAGCGTGCTTGCCCTCAATCTTATGTGTCACCGCCTTGCCAATATCATGCAGCAGCACCGCTTTCTTCGTCACTCGCTTATCCGCACCGATCTCCTCAGCAATCATCCCGGCAATATGCGTCATCTCCACCGAATGCAGCAGCACATTCTGCCCATACGAAGTCCTAAACTTCAACTCACCCAGCAGCCGAATAATCTCCCGCGGCAGCCCCACCACACCCACTTCTCGCATCGCATCCTCACCCGCCTGCGTCACTTCTTTATCAATCTGCTTCTCCGCCTTCTGCACCACCGCCTCAATACTCGACGGATTAATCCGCCCGTCTTTCATCAGCTTCTCCAGCGCCACTCGCGCCACCTGCCGCCGCACCGGATCAAACGAACTAAGCACCACCATCCCCGGCGTATCATCCACCAAAATATCCACACCTGTCGCCCGTTGCAACGCTTGAATATTCCGCCCTTCCTTACCAATCACCCGCCCCTTCATCTCATCATCCGGCAACTTCAGCGCCGTCACCGTCCTATCCGCCGTCACCTCCGAACTCATTCGCTCCATCGCCGCCACCAGAATCACCTGCGCCTGCTCCTCCGCCAAATCCTTCGCATCCGCCTGCGTCTTCGTCACCAAATTCATAATATCCGCCTTCACATCCCGCTCAGTCATCTGCATCAGCTTATCCTTCGCATCCGCCTTCGTCAGCCCGGCAATCTTCTCCAGTCGCTCCTGCTGCTTCCCCCGAATCGCCCGCACCTCATTCTTCAAATCTTCCAGCTCCTGCTCACTCTTCCGCAACTTCTCTGCCTTGCCTTCCAACTGATCCAGCTTCTTGTCCAACGCCGTCTCCCGCTCCACCAGCCGCGCCTCCATCTTCTTCCAGTCTTTTCGGTGTTCATCCTCTTCTTTTTTCGCCGCATCCTTCACAGCCAACGCTTCTTTCTTCGCGTCGAGCACCAACCCCTCGGCCTCCTTTTTCGCCTTGTTCAATAGCGACTCCGCCTTCTCCTGCGTCTTCCCCGCATTCTTCCCCGACACCACCTTGACGCCCGCATAAGTCGCGCCACCGCCAACCAACAGCCCGGCCACCGCCGTTAATACTATCCCCAATATATTCATCTAATCCCCTCTTTTTATCAAAAACTTAACTTTTCATGGTGCGGGTGGAGAGAATCGAACTCTCGTCGCAAGTTTGGAAAACTCGAATATTAACCACTATACGACACCCGCATTTTTAAATCCCCCGACCCTCTAGGCCACAACCGACAACTCTAAAAGTTACCGCTCACATTAACGACGTCATCCAGATCATCCAGCGCGTCCATTAATTTCAAAGCCTTCTCCCGCGTCTCCGCGTCCATCTCCACCGTCGCTGTCGGCACATACCGCAGCTCCGCCCCCAGTACCTCGAACCCACCGTCCAGTATCTTCTGTCTCACCGCCATCAAATCCTTCGCCTCCGTAAACGCGATAATCTCACCTTCTTCCTCCACCGCATCCATCGCCCCCCCGTCCAGCACGGCCAGCAACACTTCCTCTCCCGTCGCCCCCACTTCTATCACACCCTGCCGCTTAAACTGAAAAGCAATCGACCCACTATCAGCCAGCCGTCCCCCGTTTTTCGCCAATGCGTTCTTTACATCTGGCAATGTCCGATTCCGGTTGTCCGTCGCTACCTCGATTATCAACCCTACTCCGCCCGGCCCGATTCCTTCATATACCTCCTCTATCAGTGCCGCCGCGTTCTTATCTTCCGCTCGAGCCATCGCCCGCTTAATGTTTTCATTCGGCATATTCGCCGCCCGCGCTCGGTCAATCGCCATCGCCAAGCTCGGATTCATGGCCGGATCCGCCCCGCCTCGCGCAGCAATCGCGATTTGGTTGCCAAGTTTCGTAAACAACGACCCGCGCTTCGCATCCACCACGGCCTTCTGCCGCTTCGTCGTCGCCCATTTACTATGCCCTGCCATACCCCTATTATACCCCAGCTACCCCAGTTTCACAACCACTAGCGCTAAGCCGCTTGCCTTTTGCTCGCTTCTTTCCGTTCCCGCACCTCCGCCACCAAAGTAGCTCGCAAGTTATCCGCCGCCCGACTCATCTTATAGAACCTCTCCCGTGCTCGCTCACTCACCCCCTCGGCCGCAGACTTCTTCGCATACTCATCGAACTTCTTTTGCAATGCCTGTATCACCGATGCCTCCGAAAAATCCAGATTCTCCATGATAGTTTTCTCTATCTCCGCCATCTCCAACTCTGCCTTGACCTCATCCTCTATAACAAAATCAGCCTGTCCATTGTATTTCACCGACTCCTCGTCCCGTATCTTATCAAAATCTTCCTCCTCCACGGCCTTCATCCGCTCTGTATAAACCGCTACTCTATTCTCAGCCAACGACAACGCAAAATCATACCGCCCCTCCTGAGTCCCCAAATCTATCCTGTTCAAATCAACCACATCTAGTCCATAAGGATGATACCCTTCCATATACCGGCTATCTTTCACCTTTTCCGCATCAGGCGCAAAATCATCCACATTCTCCCAGCCCGTCTCCCCGCTCTCACCACCCGTCTTTTCATTCATCCTCTCGCTCATCTCTACCTCCACATCTTGTTACTTTATTATACTCTGTAAGGGCTATTCTCCAAACACAGTCCGCAGTTTAACCAAGTAACTTGCGCAAGCTATCTCAACTAGCTTCTTCAGCTGTTGGTTTGCTTCGTTTGAGCTCATAAGCTAATCTCCTTCAATTTTTTATAAATCTCCACCATCGCTAGCGTGTCCAGCTCGCAATACTTCAATAGGTCGTATATAACCTTTTCTTTGTCGTGCTTACCTTCTAGGACTGTTTCCATCCACATTCGTTGGGCATCACCACCATTATTAATGTCGAGCACAGCATAGGACAACTCAGGCACTATGACTAGCAGAACTTTCTTAATGCTTGCCGATCCCTTAAACCTCTTATCGACATACCAACCGCGAGAGAATGGAGTCATCAGGTCAACCACGCGGTCATTTATAGCCTTCATCCGCTCGGCGTGTTCCGGCATCATCTCGCCCAGTTCGCGATTTCGGCTCATCTCAAAACCCTGATTCCAAACGATAATATCCCCGCTCTCGCCGAGGTCTCGGACAAGTTGTTCAGCCAATGGGCGTGATGGATTAGACTTTTCTTGGTGCAAATACTCGATATGCTCGAGCTCACCATCCGGCGTTCTGAGAATGTGAAGCGAATACTGGCACGGTACTTGCTGGTATGGACGAGTACCGTCAAAAACTGGCACCACATCCGCCAGTGTTTCATAGTCTAGAAAGTAGAGCGGAAACTTCAGTTCATCCAGGAATTCTTTAATCTTCTCCTTGCTAATAATCGGGGTATCATCCCGTGTAGCTATAACTTGCAACCGTTGCTTTTCGGATAGTTTGTAGTCATCAGGAATATCGGCCAACATCTCAATCTCCATATCCGTAAAATCGCCAATCATTTTTACATTTATACGTTGGAGATCCAGAATGCTATACTCCGGATCTTTGGAAAAGATATGGTCCAACGGCAGATAATCAATATTACGATATATTGGCAGCCAGTCCTGGAGTGACCCGAGCTGGCAGTGACGAGGGTTTACGTCAGGCGGATCAACGACATTAGCGGCAAGTTTTGCTCCTACCATCTGATGCTCAGTTTCTTCTAATTTAGCCTTGACACGCTCTGTAACATCTTCTTGCACTGTGTAAGCATCAATATCAATCTCGCCATCACGAACATACTTATTGTTCACAAAAACAACCGATATATTACGAACTTTGTAGCCGCAACTCTCCAAAACGACAGTCTGGAAAGCAAGGTCGTAAATATGCTCGTCCTTTACCCCCGTACTAGATTTTATCTCCACCAAGTCCACTTCGTGATCGCCCACCACAACTACAAGGTCGCAAATACAGGCAAAACCATCTTTCTCAAAACGTGCCTGAGACAAGACCTTTGCGCCAGACTTTATCGCTTCCTCCGTCCTGGCAGTAAGTGAGTCGTATTCCTTAAAATCACCAGACCAAAGCTTCGTAATATCGGAGAATCGGGCTTCGGCGTATTGCTCAAATTCATTACCGGCATCAAACATAGCTTGAGTAGCCGGATCAACTGGCGGAATCCATTCTTTTTTGTGCTTCAAGACCCATATCCAAGCTGGATGTCTAAGATATGCCATGTAATCCGACTTGCTAATTATCACTTCCGTACCTCCATAACAATAAATCTAAAATCGCCAGCAGGGCTATTATCCCAAAGTTGCCAATCAATCAGATATTTGCCATCCAGCGTTATCGGCGGGTACTTGTCAGTCCAATGCATCGCCTTATTCTCTGTTTGCGGTAAGTGCCACTTCAGCCTTTTCTCCAACAATTTTCTATCGGGCAGTGCAAAATCTTCATATAATCTACCCTTGCCATCTAGCTCCCAATAGCCCTTTTCGCTAGTAAGTAGTACCGCATAGCCTCTGTTAATTTTTCCACTAGACTGCCCAATATACGATTCAACCTGACGAATATCCTCCGCAAACAAATACCCGCCTATATCTCTCGCCCCTTGTGGCTTCAGATTATAGAACCTCCCATTTACCTCACCACGGAACTTCGCAGTTTTGTACTTCAGCTCAATAGGAATAATTTCGCCATCCAGCTCAACAACTAGGTCGATATATCGGTTCTTGCCGTCACCACTTCCGTCGTCGTCATAATACTCTTCAATCCAACACTCTTCAAGCCTTATCTCAGCTTTCGGGTATAACTCCTTAATCTTCCAAGCTAAGGCGAATTGAAAGTCAGCTTCCGACCCAAAAACCGGTCGCTCCGTAGACAGTTCGTATAACGCCGTGTATACATTAAGATCACTTTTATTCAGCTGCATTTTCTACCTCCTCTTGTTCATATCGTTCCAAAAGCTGGCCCGAAATCTCAAACCCGAGCCTCATATCTCGCTGAATCATCGACCTCGAAACCTTACCCTGCTCCTCTTCTAACCTGCGCACCTCCCCCATCAAGGGGTCTAGCGACCACAACCCTCGAGAGATCCTATTATCCTTGAACTCATTTATTAGAGTAACCATAGTGCCACGCAGCCACGGCTCGAACATATACTTCCTATCACCAATCGTAAGGGTCAAATGCCCGCCGTCGATCTCAATATCGTAGGACTTGTTAGTCAACACCACTCTGCCGAAGCCGCCATAAGAGCGATTATAGATATTCTCGTCATGCTCCCATTCCAATCCGCCCTTATACCCGAGTTTCGACAGCAGGGCATCATATCCCTCCTTGTCAATTTCTTCACTCTCGCGACACTCGACGACTTTATCATCAAAACAAAATACCGCAAAAGCCCCATTCTCATCACCCATGCGCCCACCGAACTCACCGTAAACTACGGCTCCGTCGGGCAATTCGCTAATCTCCTGGGCAGACAGACTCTGCTTGAACGGGATGGCATATATGCCAGCCAAAATCGCATCATATGAGTTTGGTAGATGAAACTTGCTCACCCCATAAGCTCCGCCAAACAGCGGCGCAACTTCTTCAGGAGCATAGCCTTCGACCTCGGTAATCTCATACTCCTCTTTGTCATAAAAAGTCATTTTATCCAAAATGAACGACTCAATCTCAACCTCAAGGGACTCCAACCCATCTCCTGCATCAAATCTCACCTTCTTCATTACCTATATTATACTCTTTTTTCGCAAAAAGTCCAGAGGTACGAGCATCACAACAGGGGTACTTATAAGCTAAATATTCCTACCATAGTAGGAATATCTTCTTGGTACACCGGGAGGGACTCGAACCCCCGACCCTCTGTTCCGAAGACAGATGCTCTAATCCACTGAGCTACCGGTGCACTAAAGGTATTATACCACAAGTCTCCAAGAGAAGCCAGTGTTTCCTTAATAGGAATCATTCTTCTGTTTTTGCAGTTTTTCACCTCTGAGCCCTCAGAGACAAAACGCTACAAGGGTTATGCTTGCACTAACCAGCCCTCTTCCCATAAACTCTACAAACATAAAACAAGGAGGTAACATGCTCGAATTATTAATCACGGAATTTATGCTACGCGGCTTCTGCGACACCCTCGCCGAAGCCAACTGCACCACAGATTCTTTCGTCGAAATCTATAACAACTCTGACCAACATTTCGACCAACCCGGTTGGCGTCTCGAATATCGCAACGCCACCGCCGCCGGCGAATTTGGCGCCACCCGCACCGTCCTCGCCGAACTCGACCCTCTCGCCCCCCACTCTTTCGCCGTCCTCCCCACCCACATCGGCAACGCCACCCGCGGCTACCTCTTACTCATCAACGACGACGGCCAAATCATCGACCTCATCGGCTACGGCCGCGACGCCACCATCCACACCGACAACCAACCCGCCCCCGCTCCCGCCCGTGATCGTTCCGCCACCCGCTGTACCACCGACAACCGCCTCACCGTTTCCGGCCTCAACTCCCTCGATTTCCTTCTCGCCGACCCCACTCCCGGCGCCCACTCCCCCTGTCCAGCCACCTCACCTCCTCCCACCGGCTCCACCACCCCTCCCGCCTCCGACCAGCCCTCGGAAACCCACCTCTGCTCCATCGCCGGCCTCCATTTCACCGAATTCTACACCAACTTCGCCGCCCATGAATCCGAACAATTCATCGAGATCTACAACTCCAACTCCCACGCCGTCTCCCTCCTCCACTGCCAACTCCACATCAAATTCGGCTCCCGCACCCAAATCTTCACCTTCGGACCCGAAATCATCGAGCCCCACAGCTACTTCGCCCTCTTCCTCTCCGAACACGACCTCCGCATCGCCCGCGACCCCACCTCTAGCGACACCGTCCGCCTAGTCGGCATCACCACCATCGCCTCCCCCGGCCTCCGCGGCCAAAAATCCGGTCGCTCCTTCGCCCTCATCGACGACACTTGGCACGCCACCCTCAACATCACCCCCAACTCCGCCAACGTCCTCCAGCACTGCCCCATCCCCCAAATCCAAAACCCCGCGACCGGCCGCTGTATCAATCCTCCCACCACCCCGCTCCCCAAAGAATGCGACGACGGCTACGAACTCAACCCCCTCACCAACCGCTGCCGCCTCATCAGAAACAACACTGGCGCTGGCGTCGCCTACGGCCTCCCCGACACCGGCGGCGACCCCGGCCAGCGCTTCGTCGCCACCTCCGCCGTCATCGCCGCCGTCGCCCTCTCTCTCCTCTTCACCCTCTTTCACTTCCGCAAATTCCTCGCCCGCCCCCTCCATCGTCTCGCCCAACCTCTCCGCCGCCTCACCTCACCCATCACCACCCATACCAAAACCCTCCTCTCCCGCTTCAAAAAGAAAGCCTAACCCATGGTCAACCAGCTCACCAACAAGCGTTGGCTCAAAGATTTCGACGGCTGGAACGCCCTTCAGCAAACCCTCGAAAAACGCCGCTATCGCCTGCCAACCTTCCAAGAACGCGAAATCTGGTTCACCGCCATCGGCACCAATATCGGCCACGAAACCGACGGCAAGAACGACGACTACTCCCGCCCCGTCCTCATCCTAAAAAAGTATTCCCGCAGCCTGTTTTTCGGCCTACCCTTGACGACCACCTTTCGCGAAGGCAAATGGTTTTACCAACTCAACACCAAGCGCACTAGTGTCGTCATTCTTAATCAAGGCCGCACCCTATCAGCTAGGCGGCTAACAAAACGAATGTACAGCCTCAACGAAACCGATTTTGAGAAAATACGAGAACTATATCGACAACTCACCTAAAAATTTATACAGCCCCAATGCACATAAAAATGTGGGGGCTGCTGTGACTTACGTCAAGTTATACCCCATTCTACCACGCCCACCCGCCCCCGTCAACACCTATGCTACACTAATCTCATGAATCGACGTATCCTCGGCCTCGACCCCGGCACCGGCATCTTCGGCTTCGGCGCCATCGAAGTCAGCGGCAAAAACACCTTCTCCATGCTCACCGGCGGCGTCGTCTCCTCCCCCGCCAACACCCCCCTCCCCGACCGCCTCCTCGACATCTACGACAGCCTCACCGAAATCGTCAAAGAAGTCTCCCCCACCGAAATCTCCATCGAAAAACTCTTCTTCGCCCAAAACGTCACCACCGCCATCGCCGTCTCCCACGCCCGCGGCGTCGCCATGCTCGTCGCCCGCCAGCACAACCTCCCCATCTCCGAATACACCCCCCTCCAAATCAAACAAACCCTCACCGGCTACGGCCGCGCCGACAAAAAACAAATGCAAGAAATGGTCCGCCGCTCCCTCAACCTCCCCTCCCCTCCCAAACCCGACGACGCCGCCGACGCCCTCGCCGCCGCCATCACCCACGCCCTCATGACCCGCATCTAACTCATTCCCTTTTTGCACCGCCCCATGCTACCATAAGTATTATGAAAAACACCCCCAAAAACACCTTCAACCGCCCATCCCTCCCCATCAAAAAATCAAACGCTTCCTCCTCATCGCCACCATCACCCTATTTTCCATCAGCGCTTTTTTTGGCATAGTCTTCGTTCTCTTCGGCGGAAGCGGCACTAGCTGGAGAATCATCGGCACCACTGCCATCCTCGGCCTCTTATCCATCCTCAGCATGAACAACATCTTCCGCCTCGAATCCAAGCAAAACATAGTCCGATCCCTGTCCAAAACAGCCCTCATATCAAATATCTTTTGGTCAATACCTTGGATATTTATGCTCTGGGGACTCTTTGAGCTACTCATCTGCGGAGTCAGCACTACCAGCACCAGCCGCCCCTGCCCCACTAGCTACTGGAACATCATGGATGTCATCTACCGAATCGCCGGAACCGCCGCCATCATATCCGCCACTGCCACCGTAACAGCAAACTTCCTCAACATAAAAAACCACACACCCACCATCAAACTCCTAAAAACCACCGTTATCGCATCTGCCACCTTCCTCGGCTTCTACTTCCTCCCCGCCATATGGTCCAGCAGCAGTTACCTCAGCTACACCTGGCGACTTGCAGCCGTAGCTGCCATCATTTTCGTCTTCAGCAATATCATCACCCTTATCCTAACAAGAATCGAGAAAACTAAACTTCAAAAATCCCCTCCAAATCGAACATCACCCCAACCCATCGACGAAACAAAACTCCGCCAAGAAATCGAAGCCGAAGTCAGAGCCAAAATCGCCGCCGAACAGGCCGAACAAGCCGACCAAAACGAACAAACCAACCAAACCCCCTAGTAAAAACCATAATATAGTACAATATATACATGAAAATCGACGTCGTCATCCCCTGGGTCACTAGCGACGACCCTAAGTGGCAATCCTTACGCCAAAAACACGCACCAAAAACCCAAAAAGAAGAGCAGGGCGGTCTCAAAAGCAAGTCCGGAGATAGCGACGAAGAACTCTTCCGCGACTGGGACACCCTCCGCTACCTCCTCCGCGGCATCCACGCCCACATGCCCTGGGTCAACCGCATCTTCCTCGTCACCATGAACCAACACCCCACCTGGCTACAGCTACCCAAAGAAACCTCCGACGCAGCAGGTCGCCACACACTCCAGCTTGTCGACCACACCAGCTTCATCCCAAAGGAATACCTCCCCACCTTCTCCTCCCACACCATCGAGCTCAATTTCCACCGCCTCCCCAGCCTCTCCGAACACTTCATCTACTTCAACGACGACATGCTTCCCGTTCGCCCGCTCAAACCCACCGACTTCTTCGACCCCTCCGGCCTCCCCAAAGACCAAGCCTCCCTTTTCCGCATCTCCCAACCCGAATACGACTCCATTTACGGCCACATCCTCTTAAACAACGTCGCCCTTTTAAATCAACACTTTTCCACCACCGACCTAAAAAAACACAAAAAGATCTACTCCACCAAACAAGGCCTCGCCAAAGTCCTCGCCTCCCTCCCCTACCTCCGCTACCAGAATCTCCCCGGCTTCATGAATCCCCACGGCCCCCAACCCTTCCAAAAATCCACCTTCGAAAACCTCTGGCAACTCGAGCCAAAAGTCCTCAACCAAACCTGCCAGAACAAATTCCGCACCATCCACGACGTCAACCAATACCTCTTCCGCGACTACCAGCTCGTCACCGGCCGCTACTCCCCCGCCAACATTTCCCGCCGCACCCGCTTTTTCAAGGACTTCCCGAGACAATTCCCCGCCCTCGAGCAAGCCCTCCAAGACCCTTCCATCAAGCTCATCTGCATCAACGACGACATCACTGACGATTTCCAAAAATCAAACGCCAAAATGCACCAAATCCTTGAAACCCACTTCCCCAACCCTTCCCCCTGGGAGCATAAAAAATGACCAAGCCCAACTTAACCGAAATCACCAACCAAACCGCCTGGGACACCCTCATCACCAACCACCACGGCCACCCCATGCAACTCTGGGGCTGGGGCGACACCAAAGTCAAATCCGGCAACTGGCATGCCTACCGCTTACAATCCACCGACGGCCTCGCCCAAATCCTCATCCGCCGTCTCCCTAAACCTTTCACCGCCATAGCCTACTGCCCCCGCGGCCCCGTTATCACCGGCAGCTCCGCCAACTTCCTCACCGAACTCAAAAAGTGGTGCAAAAGCAAAAACTGCCTCGAACTCAAAATCGAAGCCGCCACACCTATCGACTTCCCACCTGGCTTCCGTAAATCCCCCTCCCACATCCTCATCAACACCACCGCCACCATCAATCTCCAACCCGAATTACCCGAAATCATGGCGAGCTACAGCAGCAAAACCCGCCAATACATCAAAAAAGCCTCCCGCGACGGCATCACCGTCCGCCCTGCCACCGAGGCCGACCTAGCAACGATCTACGCCCTCTACGCTGAGACCGCCCGCCGCGCTCACTTCGCCATCCATCCCGCCTCCTACTACAACCTAATTTTCCAAAAAATCCCCCCCGAGAACACCCAGCTTCTCGTCGCCGAATATGAGAACCCAGAACACCAACCCCAAATCGTCGCTTTCCTCTGGAATATCATCACCGAAACCGCCTTCGAACTATACGGCGGTATTAACGAAATCGGCCAACGTCTCCACGCCAATCACCTCCTCAAGCAAACCGCAATCGAAGACGCAAAAAATCGTGGCGCCAACCTCTACGACATGAACGGCCTCCTCAACGACGGCATCAGTAGCTTCAAGCTCGGCTTCGGCCAAGCCACCACCCTACCGCCCACCATGGACGCCCCACTCAGCCCGCTCTACTATCCTTACGAATTGCTTTTTCGACTTCGGCGACTTCGTCATATACTTCCTCGCCGCTAGCCCGACTAATCGTCTTCTCATGCCCTTTACCCAAAAACATCACCACATCCCCCGCCCGCGCCAACGAAACCGCCAAAGCCACCGCCTTCTCCCGCCGCTCCTCCAAAAACAAATCCTTCCCAAGAGCCTTCCCAGCCTCCACCACCCCCTCCGCAATATCCGCCATAATTTCCGTCACCGGCGTCTCATACGACTCATCCTCCGTCAACACCACGACGTCCGCCAATCTCCCCGCAATCTCTCCCATCGGCCGCCGCTTCCCCGGATCACGATTCCCCCCCTGCGCCCCAAAACACACAATCAACCGCCGCCGCCCCGCCATCTTCCGCCCCTCAGCCAGCACCCGCTCCATCGCATCCGGCGTGTGCGCATAGTCAACAATCACCGTATATTTCTGTCCCTCATCCACCACCTGCATCCGCCCCGGCGCCTCCTTCAGACTCGCAATCCCCTCCAGAATCTGCACCCTACTCAACCCCAAAATCTCCCCCACCGCTGCTGCCGCCAGAGCATTCGCCTTATTATAATCTCCCGGCAACTCCGGCTTCACCGGCATTTTCCCCAGTGTCACATCACCCTTCTCCAGCCCATAAGCCACCGCTTTCCTGCTCGCCCGCGCAAACCTCGCCCCCCACTCATCCTCCGCATTCACCACACCCATCCCCGCCATCCTAAACAACCGCATCTTCGCCGCCGCATACCGCTCCATCGTCCCATGAAAGTTCAAATGCTCCTGCGTCAAATTCGTCATCACCGCCACCCTAAACCGCACCCCCAGCGTCCGATGTTGCGCCAGCGCATGCGACGACACCTCCAACACCAAATAACGAACCCCCGCCCGCCGCATCGCCGCCAATTTCTCATTCATCTGCCGCGCCGGCCAAGTCGTCATATGTCCCCCCGCCGCATCAAACTCCCCCAACATACCTTCCCCCACCGTCGTTATCACACCAACCTTCTTCCCCGCCGCCACCAACATCCGATAAATCATCAAACAAGTCGTCGTCTTCCCATTCGTCCCGGTCACGCCAACCACCGTCATCCCCCGCGCCGGAAACCCATATCGACACGCCCAAAACACCCCCTGCAAAATATGCCACGGAATCACCGCACTCTTATACCCCGGCAACCTCTCCAGCCACTGTTTCATACCCTAATTATACCATTATCTAGTAAACAGCAGTTTCAGCCAGCCAATGAGCCCTATCGACACAGCATATCTTCCCACGTACTCCCTCACCTCCCCATTCCAATTCTTCTTAAACCTAAGCAGCGGATCATCCTCCCGCCCACTAAACCCATAAAAATTAAACTCTTTATACCCCGCCGAAAGCGCCGCTCGCATCTCCTCCCACACCGCCAAATAATTCCCCTGATACTTCAAAGCCTCCGTCTTATTCCCACCAAACAGATACACCACTTCCGACCCACCCTCAATAAAACACCCCCCAAACACCGCCTCCCCCTGTACCTCCGCCACCACAAACCTCGCCCGATAATCCCCCCTGAATGTATCAAACAACTTCTCATAGTATTCTAGCCCCCGCTCCGAAAACCTCTGCCGCCCCGCCGTCTCCTCCATCAACCCCGCAAACACTCCCAATTCTGAGCGCCCCAAATCCCGCACACTAACACCTTCACGCACCGCCTTATTCACCCCAGTCCGCGCGTTTTGCTTCAAACTTTTCCGCATCTCCGCCTCGTCAGAAAACCCCAACTTCTTCACATACACAAAATGCGGCGTCACCGCCTTCACCTTCTTCCAACCCCTCACAAAAAGCTCCGTCCGAATCGGATTCATATATATTATCTGCGCCTGCTGCGCCCGAGCCACTTTCTTCATCCCCGCCGTCCACACATCAAGCACCGCAAAATCCCCCACCGGCCCGCCATAACAATCCCCCGCTCGCCCTTTCCAGCCCACCAGCCCCGCTAAAACCAACTCCCCCGACTTGTCCCGCACACCATAAAACCCCGTCTCCCAACCCAAATCTTTCCTCAGCCGCGCCATTTCCACGCTCTGCGTATAGTTCGCCCCCGCAGCCGAAGAACAAAACACCCGAAAATCCGCCTCACTAACCTCACCAAACTCCATGCTAAATATTATAGCACCATGCCGACTTTTCCACAGGACGCCCACAGGCCCGACAGATGTAAATCCCCCGAAACAAAAATACCCCGAAAACTACCTAAAAACCATTGACATAAGCATTTAGACGGGATATGATAAAAGTGTCATAAAAGCATAAATACAAAAAGGAGAAAAGCACAATGGCACATAAACAAATTATAGCTCTCGCAGTGGGCGGGCTAGCGGTCCTCGGTTCGATCGCAGCTTTAGGGATGGCACCTGCAAATGCAGCTACAAGCCTTCCTACAGAAGTTGAGGTTACGATCGGTGGGCACTGCGCACTAAGCGGCGGTATCTCTGACGCAACTATCGACCTAACTGGCTCCGGTAACGCTATCCAGAACGAAGCTGCCGTAGCTTGGAGCATCACCTGCAACCAGGCTGGTACTCTTGACTGGATCGCTGCTACCGACACCACGGGTACTGCTGCAACCGGCAACGTTCTTACTACAGCTGGCATGGGTACAGGTACTGGCTTCGCTGGTCTTGGCGCTGCCGCTGCCCTAACTGGAAACGTATGGGGTGCGACCTTCACCTCTGCTGCTGGTACCGGTATTTCTGGCCTAGCACTTGCGGGCCAAGCTGCAAGCACTACAGCTGGCGTCGCTGGCAACTTCACCGCTCCAACCAACTCTGCTACTACAGTTGCAAACTTCCCAGCTGGTGTTGTCGCTGGTACGGTTACGCCTACCTACGGTGCAGCAACTGACGGTACGCTACCTGCTGGTACCTACAGTGGCTACGTTGTCTACTCAGTAACCCCGACCCCATAATCTTAGCTAAAGCTAGATTTGACTCTCCGCTCCCATACTTGGGGGCGGAGTTTTATTTTATATTGACATTATCGTCATCTATACGGTAGACTATACCTAAGAAAAGAGAGGTATAATCATGCATTTCATCAAGAATATTGGGCTAGTGTGTACGGCTACATGTCTGGCGGTTCTAGCGGTTACTAGCTTAGCTTATCCTGCTGGAGCTCAGCAGACTTACATCGGCCTCTCACCCTTGCGCGAACGCCTTGATCTCAGCGTCGGCGGCACTTCTACCGGCACCTTCACAGTCTATAACGGCTCCGACCACACCCAGCACTACCGCATCGAAATCAACCCCTTCAGCATAGTCGACGGCGGTACCACCAACAACTGGACCGACCAAACCCCGCGCAACCAAATCGTCCGCTGGACCACTCTGAGTGAGGATGATTTCACCATAGAATCGGGAGGCCAAAAGGAAATCACCTTTACCATCCAGGTCCCTCAGGACGCTCCCGGCGGCTCGCAGCACGCTAGCTTCTTCATCTACTCCGTACCGGAGAGGGGCGAGGGCAGCACAGGTATTAATGAAACCGGCGGCATCCGTTTCATCCTCCAGGGCTCCATCCGAGATGGTCGCTCTCGTGAAGAGGGCCACCTCATCTCTCAGCATTTCCCCCGCTGGCAAGGCAGCGGCTCCCTCACCGCTCGCGCCCACGTCGACAACACCGGTAACCTCGACTTCACTGCCACTCAAAGTCTCGAGGTCAAAAACCTCATGGGCAACACCATCTGGAACAGCGTCCCAGCCAATCAAGACGTCCTCGCCGAAAGCGAACGCGTCATGACCCACAGCTGGCCGGAAACTGCTTTCGGCATCTACCGCGTCTCCTACAACGTCCACTTCCTCGGCGAAGATCATATTCGTTCTCACCTCGTCTTCCTCTTCCCGGTTTGGGTTATCGTCCTCGTCATCCTCTTCCTCGTCGCCATCATTCTCACTATTGTCCATGCCGTCATCAAGCGACGACGCAACGAAACCTTTAAGAAGTACGTCTAATCCATGTCAGAGATAGCCTCTCTCACTCTCTCGCCTACCCATACCAATATCGTCCTCACGCCAGGCACTCCCTTCAGCGGTCGTTTCACCGTTAGCAATAGAGGCGACGTCGCCTATCCCCTCAAACTTCGCACCGCCCCCTTCTGCATCACCGGCTCCGGCGCCGATTACACCCAGGAGTTCGCCGCCGCTTGCGACGCCGACTCACACCGCACCCAGCTCATGAACTGGATCGACCTTGACGCCACCACCTTCACTCACTGCAATAACGCCGAGTGGACCGACTTCACCGACGACGGCTCCCCTATCCTCTCCCCCTCCTCTTGTCTCGCCATCAACTACACCATCAATCCGCCGGCCTCCATACCTGACGGCGGACAGTTCGCTGCCATCATTCTGAGCTTTGACGCCTCCGCCGGCAACGTCGCCATCAACCAAGAAGTCCCCTTTCGCTTTTTCGCTCGCGCTAGCAACGGCCAGAATCTAGAGCAGGGCGAAGTTATCCGCACTCACATCCCCGCCTTACAATTCCGCACTCCACTCTCCGCTCGCATCACCGTCAAAAACACCGGCAACGTCGACTTCCTCATCCGCCGCACGCTCACCGTCACCAACTGGTTCGATCGCGTCTTCTACGAACACACCGAAGACGCCCTCATCTTCCCCGACCGCACTCGCGATCTTCAATTAGAATGGCCCGATTCTCCAGGCTTCGGCCTCTATCGCGTCAACGTCACTACCGAACTCTGCTCCTCCATCGACTCTCAACCCCACGAATGCGTCGAGATCGGCACCAAAAGCGAAGCTACCCACACCGTTGTCATGCTTCCTCTGCCCGTCGCCATCACCCTCATGGCCGGTATAATCCTCCTCGCCACCTTCATCATCTGGAAAGCCCGCCGCAACAAAGCTATCCGCGAATTCTAATACATTGTAAGTTTGAACCAAAAAAGTCCGGATTTACTCCGGCTTTTCTGGTTCAGTTAAGGAAGGAAGAGACCTTGGTTTCTTAGGGTTAAACACAATTTTGTTATAGAAGATATAATTCAACACCAGCGTCACCACTGTCGAGAAGCCAAAAATCAACGTACTCAGAACTACCGCCGTCCCAATTATCGCTTCAAGACTCTCTGCTCGCGCCATAAACGACACCACCAACGGATCTAGCATCATCTCAAAACACCACATCAACACCGGCCGCACCGCCCACATCGTCACCGCCGTCCCCAGCAAAAACTGCCACATCACTTTATTATCCGCTCCCCTATCCCGCCACGTCAGATTTTTATGCAAAAAAAACGAAACTACCATCATCACCGTCGCACTAATCACCCCCGCTAGCGGCGCCCCCAGTCCCAGAAGCATCACAAGCAACATAAACAGCCCATAATCCGCCACCGTATTAAACACCCCAACCCCCACAAAGATCACTTGCCTCTTAATCATGATATAATTATACCATTATGCTAGATATAGAGTTTATCAGGAACAATCCTGAAGCGGTCAAAAAGTTTACCAAAGACAAAGGCCTCACCGCCGACGTCGATCAAGTCCTCAAGTTAGACTCCCGCCGCCGCGAACTCAGCCAAGTCCTCGACACCCTCCGCGAAGAGCGAAATCGCCTCGCCAAGTCCGGTAAAACCGACAAGCCTACCCCCGAGGAAATCACTCGCGGCAAAGAGCTCAAGGTCGAAATCTCCGCCACCGAGGACGAACTCGAAGAAATCGAGACCAGCTTCATCAAACTCCTCAAAGAAGTCCCCAACGCCCCCCTGCCAGACGTCCCCGTCGGCCACACCGAGGAAGAGAACAAGGTCATCGAAACCATCGGCGAGCCGACCAAGTTCGCTTTCACCCCCAAAAACCACTACCAAATCGCCGAAGCCCGCGGCTGGATCGACAAAGAACGCGGCGCCAAAGTCGCCGGCTCCCGCTTTGCCTACCTCAAGGGTGACCTCGTCCGCCTCCAGTTCGCCATCGTCCAATGGGTCATGGACACCCTCACCAGCGAAACCACCCTCACCGAAATCATCAAACACGCCGGCCTAAAAGGCGTCTCCCCTCGCCCCTTCATCCCGATCCTCCCGCCCTACATGATCAAAACCGACCTCTTCGACGCCATGGACCGCCTCGAACCCCGCGACCAGCGCTACCAAATCGAAGGTGACGAACTCTGGCTCCAAGGCTCCGCCGAACACGTCCTCGGCTCCATGTACAGTGGCGAAATCCTCGACGAAAAAGATTTTCCCCTCCGCCTCCTCGGCTACGCCACCTCTTTCCGCCGCGAAGCCGGCACCTACGGCAAAGACATGGAGGGCATCTTCCGCGTCCACCAATTTGACAAACTCGAAATGGAAAGCTTCACCACCGCTGAGGACGGCCAGAAAGAACACGAACTCATGGTCGCCATCCAGAAGCACCTCTTAAGCGAACTCGAAATCCCCTATCGCGTCCTCCAAAAATGCACTTTTGACATCGGCAAGCCCAACGCTTCCGGCTTCGACATGGACTCATGGCTACCAGGGCAGGGCAAATACCGCGAAACCCACACCGCCGATTACATGACCGACTACCAAGCCCGCCGCCTAAAAACCCGCGTCCGTCGCAAAAACGGCGACGTCGAGCTCATCCACACCAACGACGCCACTGCCTTCGCCCTCGGCCGCATCATGATCGCCATCATCGAAAACTACCAAACCGAAGACCTCCGCGTCCGCATCCCCAAAGTCCTCCGCCCCTACCTCCCCGGCGAAACCCTCTAACCTATCGCGAGGATAGTACTCCCCGAGATGTCTACGTAAACCTCCCGCCCGCAATACATCCGGCACTCTTGCGCCACCGACTCACTGTCGCAACTAGCACACATCCGACACCGACCTGTCTCCGATTCCAATTCCCCGCCACTGATAACCACCCGCCCATCCGACGATACGTCGTAAATATAAGTCAACAACCTTTTTGCCATTCACCCCTATTATATCACCTCACAGATTTTTTGGCAAACAACCCCCACTCTACCACAGTATAGCACACATTGTCAAGAAAGTCAAGCATTATCAATCAGACTCTCCCCCCAACCCTCGTCCGCCTCAACTCCAAGCAACTCCGCCACCGTCGCCGCCACATTCGCCAGCCCAAAATCCCCTTCCTTCAACCGCACGTCAAAAGAACCACCCGAACCCGAACCGCCCGAACCCGCAACTCCCCAAATCGTAAACGGCACCGGATTCGTCGTATGCGCCGTCTTCGGCGACCCGTCCTCATACATTATCTCCTCAATGTTCCCGTGATCCGCCGTCACCACCAGCACCGCCCCAGCCTCTTTACAAGCCTCCATCACCCGCCCCATCTGCAAATCCACCGCCTCCATCGCCAGCACCGAACTCTCCATATCCGCAATATGCCCAAGCATATCCCCATTCGTATAGTTCACCCTGCAGAAATCATACTCCGGCAGCGCCTCAATCAACACATCCGTAATCTCCGCACACTCCATCCACGGCCGACTCTGAAGCAAATTTGGCCCCGATTTTACCTCCACCGCCGTCTCCCCATAAAACGGCTCCTTTCTTAACCCATCAAAATAAAACGTAATATGCCCATATTTAAAGCTTTCGCTAGTCGCAAACGACCTCACTCCCGCCTTCTGCAAAACCTCCATCAGCACCGGATCGTAATTCGGCTTCTTCACAAAATACCGCCGCGGAATATTCTGATCTTCATCATATTCCGTCATCCCCACAAACCGCACCTCCGGCCGCTTCCCCAAATCAAACCGACTATACCAACCCGCCGGACTATCAAACACCTCCGCAATCTCAATCGCCCGATCCGCCCTGAAATTATAAAAAATCAAGGCATCTTCATCATGTATCAATCCCACCGGCTCACCCGCCTCCGAAACCACCACAAACTCCGGAAAAAACTGATCCTGAATCTCCGGCTGCTCACCTCGCACCGTCTCAATCGCCTCCCGCGCCGAACCAAACTGCCGCCCCTCACCGTACACCCACAGCCGATACCCCCGCTCCACTCGCGCCACATCCGCATAATACCGATCCATCACCCCCCACTCACGCCCAATCCCATCCGCCACTCTATAATCCAGTCCCCGCTCCCGCAACACCGCTAACCTTCGCTCCAACTCATCCACATATTCCAACGCCGACTGCGGCGGCGTGTCCCGCCCATCCAAAATCAAATGCACCCGCACCTTCTCCACACCTTCGTCCGCCGCCCGCTCCAACATCAAATACAAATGTCTAATATCCCCATGCGTCGTTTCATCCGACGACAACCCAGAAAAATGCAAAACCGACCCCCGTTCCTTCACCCAAGCCACCGTCTCCTTCCACTCCAGCTCATCAAAAAGCTGCCCCGACTCCAACAATTCCGTCACCCGCACCGAATCCTGCTTAATAATCTTGCCACTACCCATCGTCAAATGCCCAACTTCAGAATCCCCCGTCTCACCCGGTAGCTTCCCGACATACACCCCCGCCGCACCCAAAATCCGCGTCACCCCCTCCTGCCACAGCCGCCGAATGTTCGGCATGTTCGCCGCCGCCACCGCGTTCCCCGCATTCACCGCCCGCGTCCCCACGCCATCCAGCACCACCAAAACTACCTTATTCATCAACACCCTCCCTTTCAGCTCTCCGGCTTCATTTTTAGAAATCGATATATTCACGTATCCCACCGTTCTCTCTTATTTCATTAAATCTTCGATCTAGTTCTAGTAGCGGCACGAAGATACTGAGATACGACACCTGCGACCCCTGTCGATCCAACAGCTTCACAATAAACCACCCGCTTCCGTCATTCGCCAAAAACGCCTCCGAAGCATGCCCCACCTCCAAACTGTTCGCCACCGCCGCTCGCCCGCCATCCGCCGTCCACACGTCAATTAACCCGCCCGACGACTCCGTCAACAGCTCCGGATGTTCTTCCGCCACCGTTTCAAAATTACTCCCATCCCTATGAATCCGCTCATTCAACATCGCCACTACCTCACGTGCTGACGTGTCAATCTCTACCGCTACCGCCCGCCGAAGCAACGGAAAATACACGAACAACCGCCGATACTCACTCATACTCAGCCCATAATTATCCCTTACCATCCGCATGAAGCTCTCCTCACTCACGCTCCCGCCCAGACGATGCTCCAAAAGCAACGCGTCCTCCTGCTCTCTCGTGACTTCTATCTCCAGATTCCGCGCCAACCCCCTGGCAAACGCGTTCATCTGCGCGTTATCTAAGCTAGCCCGCCGAAAGTGATTCCGAATCTCCCGCCCCTCCTCATCGTTCCCGATCGGCCCTTCCTGTCGCTCAATCACCCGGATACTACTTCGGTACTGCATCAGAAAATCACTAAATCGCACCGGTTCACCATCCACACTCGCCACCCTTAGCGGTAGCACCCGCGTCACGTTATATACCACGTCGCTGCTCACGTTCCAGCGATACAAACTCGCCCACAGCCCTACCCCCAGCACCGCTACCAAAATCGCTACCAAAATCGCCGAATTAATAAGCACTCGATGTTTTTCATACTGCACCGTTCGCTTAAACTTCTTGCCCCCCGACAGCACTTCCTCGCGCTGCTCCTCCAATGATTTCATAATCTAATTATAACACGACGAGGCGAGTGAAAATCATGCCAGCATGATTTTTGAGGGGAGGAGTGATTTTGGTCTGGCTCGCTAAAGCTCGCAGAGGCGCTTAATAGGAATGATTCTTCTGTTTTTGCAGTTTTTCACCTCTGAGAGTTCAGAGACAAAATGCTACAAGGGTTATGCTTGCTAGAGGGAAGCCTATCATGATAGGCTTCCCTCTAGGGTTTGACCGGCTTAGTAGAGTCTGAGAGAAAGGCCACCACCTTTCAAAGGACTTTGTTAAGGCTTATCCTAGTCGTAGTTTAACAAGGTCTATTTTCGTTAACTAGCCGAGGGGCTTTGCCCCTCGGCCAAGGAGAAAGGAGGTGCGTATGCATAAGTTTACACTGAGTGTACTGTTCGGGCTATTAGCCATCACCGTCGACTTTCGGCGGAAATAGTTTGATGCGCTAAGAAGCGCATCAAACACCCCTAGAGGTTTACTAGGTAAGCCTCACTAAGATTATTTTAACACACATATTGCCAAGTTCACCCTAATATGCTAAAATCTCTCTAATATCAACTCAGCCAACAGCACCACGCGTGTTGGCTATAACCAAAGGAGTATCATGAGAGAGTACGAATTGACCGTTCTCTACCACCCTGACCTCGAGTCGAATCTCGACGTCGCCGAGGGTAAAGTGACCAGCCTCATCACCGACAACGGAGGCAAAATTAACAACACCGTAGCCGAGGGCAAGAAACGCCTTGCCTACCCCATCCAAAAGCTAGACTCAGCCGTCTACAAATTCTACGAAGTCAGCTTGCCGGGGGCAGCAATCAACAAAATCAGTGCCGTGCTCAACATCACGCCTGAAGTTCTTAGGTATCTACTGGTCGCCAGCGACGAAAAGCTGGTAGCCGCTCGCGCTAAAAAAGAGGAGGAATAAATGGCAGGGTTTTGTAATATCGTTTTGATGGGCAACGTGACACGTGACCCGGAGCTGCGCACTACATCAGGCGGCCTTACCGTCACTGATGTCAACATCGCGGTCAACACCTACAAAAAAGGTGCTGAAAACAACCAAATCACCACTTTTTACCGAGGCAGCATCTTCGGCGCTCGCGCTGAAGTCATCGCCAAAAACTTCCGCCGCGGCGACCCGATCCTAATCTGCGGCACCAACCTCGAAATCCGCACTTACGAAAAAAGCGACGGTACTACCGGCATCAGCCCTGAGTTCTCCATCACCGACTTCTCATTCGTCGGCAACAAGGGCGGTGGAGGCGGTGGCAACTACAGCGGCGGCTCAAAGGCTAGCGAATCATCTGACAATTCTGCCCCCAGCGGTGACTTCGCCCCCGCTCCCGACGCTGTCGAGTTCAGCGGCGACATGAGCGAAACACCATTTTAAGCAATATAAGGAACGTATATGAAAAAATTTAAACAACCCGTCGACGTGTATTTCGATTATCGAAATCCGAAACAGCTTTCGCGCTACATTGATGCTTTCGGCCGCATCGCCCCCACCTCACGCACCGGCCTCAGCGCCAAACAACAACGCCAACTAGCTGTAGCTATTAAGCGCGCGCGACATCTGGCTTACATGCCGTTTGTCGCCGCTAACTAGGAGTCGCCTATGTATTCTCCTACTGATCTCAAGAAAAACACCGTCATCGAGCTAGATGGCCAGCCCTACAAGGTGGTCGAATACTCGCAAAAGGTCGTCGGCCGCGGCGGCTCCATCGTCAACGTCAAAGTAAAAAACCTCCTCACCGGAGCCGTCCTCCCCAAAACCTTCAAAGGCCAAGACAAGATCTCTCCCGCCGAAGTCCTTAACCAAAAAGTCCAATATCTCTATAGCGACGGCAACGATTTCTTCTTCATGAACCCGACCTCTTTTGAGCAGTTCCAGGTACCGAACGACATCGTCGGCGACGCCAAAGATTTCCTCCGCGAAAGCGACGAAATCGACCTCCAGTTCTTCAACGGCGCCATCGTCGGCGTTGTCCTCCCTAAAAACGTCTGGCTCGAAGTCACCGTCGCCGAACCGGCCGTCAAAGGCGATACCTCTAGCGCCATCACTAAAGAAATCACCCTCGAGACCGGTCTCACCGTCCAGGCTCCGGCCTTCATCAAGGTCGGCGATCGCATCTCCATCGACACCGAAACCTACGCCTATCGCGAACGCCAGAAATAACTCGGCGTAAACGCCAAAAATAACTTCTGGCGCATATCTAGACCCAAAAATCGGCCTTTAAACCCCAAATAGCTTGCTTTTTATGCATCACGTGATATAATCATCTCACTATGCGTATTGAATATCGAAATCAAATTGGCGAGCTTGTCACGCGTCTGCGCGAGCAGAACGGCATGACCCAGGCCGAGCTAGCGGCCAAAATCAACACCTCCCAGTCCGCCATCAACCGCATCGAAAACGGCAAGCAAAACCTCACCCTCGATCTCATTTCCAGCCTCAGCCAGGCCCTCAAGACCCCCCTTCTCACTGTCAACGACGACGTTATCACTAGCTTCGTAGTCAACGGTGGCAAAACCCTTCAAGGCAAAATCAAAGTCAATTCCAGCAAAAACGCCGCTGTCGGTGTCCTTACCGCCAGCCTAGTCAACCACGGCACCACCACTTTCAAGGGCATTTCCCGCGTCGAAGAAACCTTCCGCATCATCGAGGTTCTTGAAAGCATCGGTGTCAAGGCCACCTGGAAAAACCACAACCGCGACCTCGTTCTCGTCCCACCCAAAAAGCTCAACCTCGACACCCTCGACGTCGCTGCCGCCCGCCGCACTCGCTCCGCCGTACTCCTGCTCGGTACCCTTGTCCACACCTTGCCCAAGTTCAAGCTCCCCTTTGCCGGCGGTTGCAGCCTCGGTGAACGCACCGTCGAACCTCACCTCCAGGCCCTCCATCACTACGGTCTAGCCATCGAAGCCCGCGACGGCTTCTACGAAGCTACCGTCACCCCTGTAGACAGCTCCGACAAGACCATCATCATGCTCGAACGCGGTGACACCGCCACCGAAAACGCCCTCATCGGCGCCGCTCTTTTCAACGGCAAAACCACCATCAAAAACGCCAGCCCCAACTACATGGTCCAAGATGTCTGCTTCTACCTCCAAAGCCTCGGCGTCAAAATCACCGGCGTCGGCACCACCACCCTCGTCGTCCACGGCAAGCCGCGCATCAACAAAGACGTCGAATACTACCCCAGCGAAGACCCCATCGAAGCCATGACCTTCTTCGCCGCTGCCCTCGTCACCAAATCCAAGCTCACCATCCAGCGCGTCCCCATCGAATTCCTCGAAATCGAGCTTGCCACCCTCCAAGAAATGAACGCCAAATTCACCATCAGCCCTGAATACCTAGCCAACAACAGAAAAACCCGCCTCGCCGACGTCACTTTCTACCCCAGTGACCTCAAAGCCCTCGAAGACAAAATCGCCCCCATGCCCTTCCCCGGCCTCAACATCGACTGCCTACCATTTTTCGCCATTATCGCCGCCGCCGCCGAAGGCCGCACCATGATTCACGACTGGGTTTACGAAAACCGCGCCATCTACCTCACCGAACTCGACCGCCTCGGCGCCAAAGTCCAACTCCTCGACGCCCACCGCATCTTCATCACCGGCCCCACCCACTTCCGCCCCGCCAACATGATGACCCCGCCCGCCCTTCGCCCAGCCGTTGTCCTCCTCCTCGCCATGCTCGCCACCCACGGCCGCTCCACCCTCCGCAACGTCTACATGATCAACCGCGGCTATTCCGACATCGTCCGCCGCCTCAATTCCATCGGCGCCGACATCAAAACCGTCGTCGGCATCTAGCCTAAGCACCACCTTTTTACAAACATGCACACCTTTTGCTAAAATATGGCGGTATGTCTCAACAAATCTTCATCTATCTAGACGACTCTGGTGTTCTACACAGGAATTCAGATGAACAATTCTTCATCTATGCCGGCTATGTATTCCTTTCAAAAAGGGAGAAGGATAAGGCGTTGGCCCTTTACCGCAATGCCGCCAAAAAACTCCAAGCTACCAGGCACCAGGAAATTAAGGCTCACGGACTCAAAGGATCCAACAAGAAGTTCCTTCTATCCCGGCTCAGCAATTACGAGTCATTCAGTTGCGTTGTCAACAAAAGCAAAGTATACCCCTCCATCATGTGCAATAAGAACTCCATACACCGATACAAAGACTATTGCATCAAGAGAGCAGCCAAAGCCAAAATAGCCAACATGATAAACCGTAAGTTAATTGATCCGGGACAACCCACAGTCTTGCGATTCTTCATAGACAACCAGCATACGTCTACTGACGGCATATATAATCTCCACGAAAGCATACGCGAGGAGTTTCGAAATGGCATCGCCAACTTTGACTATGGCATCATCCATCCCGCCCTCTTCACTAGTGGCTTGGAAGTGCATATTACGTTTTGCGATTCCCGCAACCACTACTTAGTTCAAGCTAGTGACATGCTCGCAAACAGTATCTTCACCAAGTACAACTATCGTAACAATCTCCAGCATCGCCAAAAGAATCATCACGAGACGCCGCTGCCTTAGACCTTAGGCACGCCGTCCGCTATTGACACATAACTTAACATATGATACAATGGAAGTGCAGGTTACGTCAAGTAGCACTGCTTAACAGTCTGGTGTCGGTCAAATTGACTGAGTGTCTCTCTTGAGACACCGCCCAGTCTGGGAATAGCATCTGCCAGAAGCGGATGTTATTTTTGTCTCCCCATATGGGGCAGTGGAGCAATGGCTCATTCGCAACCCTCCAATATATAACCTCGCGCTCTGTTGGCTTCGCACCTTTCTCGTTCCATTCGTCTCGTTGTCTCTTCTGACTCCCTCCGACTCTGTTCGGCCTCTTGTTCGCGTCGTTCTCGATCGGCATCTAACCACCTAATATAATCGTCAGGGGAACTGAACTCGTAATACACACCCTTATCATCTGTGATTGATTCTTTCCAACCGATACAGTTTTTATAAGTTGGAACATATTCTCCCGTCTCATAGACAGTTGTCATATTCCCAGTGTAAGCGCCGCGATTATTAGGATCTCGTTCTGGAACTTCCTTTTCTATCTGTTGCTGTTGCATACCTGCATAATGCGGCTCGTCAAACCAAGTATACCTTCCGTGTTCATATTTATCGCTGAGTAAGCAGATTTCTTTTTCGCTGGCAATATCCTTTGGATCCGTGCCAGCCATGATTCTTCCCATTAAATAGGCCTCTCTTGCTTGGCTAATTACAGGAACGCTATTTGCTATCCCGAATGGGTTAATGACGGCAGTAGTAGCAACTACCGCTGTTGTAGAACCTAAGCCGATTAAGATTTTAGGTAATAATTTCATATCAAGATCGTTTCCTTTGTCCAGAGGTGCTTTTTCATTTCACCACTGTCTATCATGGTGACCTCACGGAGAATCGAACTCCGATTGCCAGGATGAGAACCTGGTGTCCTAACCGTTAGACGATGAGGCCTTAATGGTGACCCCAGCGGGGATCGAACCCACGTATGCAGGGATGAAAACCCTGTGCCTTAACCACTTGGCTATGGGGCCATTGTCACCATTTTTTAACTGTCCGTGAGGCTTTCTAAAGCCGATTATCAGGCTCGCGCAGGCTCACTGTGGGGTGAGCGACGGGGCTCGAACCCGCGACAACCGGAACCACAACCCGGGGCTCTACCAACTGAGCTACGCTCACCACAGCGTTATTTTAACACATCTTTACCCCATAGACAACCCTAAAATCCCCAAAAACATAAGCATTTCATGCTAAAACACTAGTTTTTGCCTCAAAATGCTTATATAATGCTTGAAATCTATTGACTTTTGAGACCTGGTGTGCTATAATGGAAACAGTCAATGGATGGTCGACTAGATCGAGCGTCTAGAGACGCGATTTAACAAGTCAGATTATTAACAACGAATTTGCGTGCTATGCACCGCCCTGGTACTAGAACTAAACCGCTAGTGTCAGGATGGTGCAAAGCACCAGAGAGAGATGTTAAAACCACCCCCATATTACCAGCTTTTGCTGTTTCTATATAGATTAGATTTCCCGTACTACCCGACGATTTCGTCATCGACAACCATACCAAGCTACGATCGGCTTCAGGCCGTGTAGAATACCAAAAAAATCTATTGAAGAAAGGGGCCCTTTTCCATGAAAAAGACCGAGAACCTCAGCACCACCCGGACTGTCGCCACTGCCCCTGGGCTGGCGATGGTCACAACAAGAGGATTACTCCTCACTGTCATGCTCGTCATGAGCGTAGTTTTCCTGTCCGGCTGCAATCTGTTTTCGCAGTCCGGCACCGCGACGTCTGTCGCCGATTGGTCAACCCAGTTAGCACAAAACAACACCCCGTTGGACGATTTCCCGGAGTTCCCCGAGCTGCCTAGCGACGCTAGCAACCTCGACGAAACCAACAACCCCGAAACCAATAACCCGGGCGAAACCAACGAAGGAGCCGAACAACCCCTGGTAGGTAGCGAAACCGACCCTACCCGGACCTCGGCAAACGACCACAACAACTCCGTAAGCTTTATCATGCTCGACGCGTGGTATCGCACTTACGCACACTTGCCCCACGCCGAACGCGAAGCCAAAATGATGGAATACTTCAATTCCACCTGGAGGCTCTACCCGGACATTGCGACCACGTTTAACCACGCGGCGCCCGGGAACGGCGGCAAGGAAATTGTTGGTTTTACGGCGCAACCTTTTGGCACTTTCCGTAACAACATCGGTTGGAGCGCGTTTTACAATACGTACTTCAACAGCACGCGGCAGTCTTTCAGCCAGTCCAACCGAGTTCCAGGGTTCCGATATAACCCGTGGAACATCAACCTCACGGCTGACCAACGCCATGTCGGCACCTTTACCTTCGCCGACGGCCAAGTAGCCTACGCGTTGATTGAGTGCTTCAACATCCTGACCGAAAGACACGTCATCAGAGACGTGCCACGGGATGACAGCCATCGCCCACCGGGAATACCACCGGGCGAGGGAGGAGAAACTCCGCAACCGCAAACCGTCACGGTCACAGTAAACAATTACGTGGCCCAATCGGGAGCAACTCAATGGACCAGCGCGGGCACCCAAACCTTCACAGTCAACGTCGGCAGTAGCCATACCGTCCCTGGGACATTCAGTTACGGCGGCCACACCCACGAGCTCATCCGAGTCAACGACCGGGATGGGGCGCGTGGCCAAGGCTTTACGGTCACGGTTTCAGGCAACATGACCCTGCACGCATACTATTTGCGAGCAGCGGATGCTACTCCTACTCCTACTCCCCCCGGCCCGACCCCACCGCCGCAGCCACAAAACGTTACCGTCATCATGGACCATGTATATGTGTCAGGCGGCAACTATATGCTGGTACCCGGCACTCAAAGGGATTCGAAGACGGGCCCGATTAACCGAGCCATGAGCTTCAACCTGCCAAGGTCGAATGACTACACTATTAGTGAAGTCAGGGAATACAGCAGCAACGGCCAAACGTTTATTCGGAGGCATAACGCCAGTGGCACCAGTTTCAGCTTTACGCCTACTGGTAACACCTTGCTCCGCGCGGTTTATGTACGCAACCAGCCCACGACTGTGACCCTAACCGTCAACAACTACGTCGCCGAGCAGGGTACCGCTAACTGGACCCGCGCCGGCACCACCACCCACACTATCCAAGTTGGCGGCAGTCACACCATCCCCGGAACATTGACCCACGGTGGACACGCGCACGAGCTGCACAATGTCGACGGAACCAACGTCACCAGAGGCCAAAGCCACACTATTAGCAATATTACCGCTAATAGAACGGTCAACGCCTACTATATCCGTCGCCCGGCCGCAGCCCAAGAATGGGACGTAACCGTTACCATTCGCCTAATTGACACAATGACACACGCTGTAGTCGAAACCGTCAGCACCCAGACCATCCGAACAACCAACCAGTCAGCAACTTTCCGCATCGGCGACGTCGGTACGGGCGGCGCTGTAGGCAGGGTTGTGTTGGGGCCAAACGAAAGGTTCCACACATTTAGCGGTATGACCATCAACGGTAGCTCCGTCGGCGGTCACGACAGCCCCCCATCCGGTTGGACAGCAAGTGGCGGTAGCGCCATGTACACCCTAAACAACGTCACCGGCAACACCACGGTCATCGTCAATTACCTCCGGTACGTCGAGCAATGGCAAGACGTCCCACCCGGCAACTACCCCGACCATTGGGGCGGTACACCCGGAGTTGACGTCCCCGAAGAAGCCGGCCACCCCAGGGAATACGACTTCCCATCCGACCCCTCCCTCCAACCCCCACCAGAAGAAAAAGGTCAGGATACCCCGACCGAACTCTTACCGGGAGGCTCTGGAACCGGAGTCGATGGTGACGACCCCGCCGGATGGCACTAAACAACTCTCTCAAAACTTTAACGCCTTTAGCGGAGCGTCAATCCGCCCATATATAGCACCACCTGCAATACAACAGGGGTGAGTACCTTAGCTCGACTTTTTGTATAGAAGAGCCTGCGGGGAGTTTGCAAAGCGATCATGCTTGCAACTCCCCCACTTACCCTATACACTAGTATTATCTCGTAGTTAGTAATCTGACTTGTTGGTCGGGAGAGGCATTTTAACAATTCGGCTGATGAAGCGTGGTTTTTACCATGCAAATTGTTAAAGTGACTAACAAGTTACATTGAAAGGAGTTTTTAATGAAAAAAGCTTTTAATCGTGTCCTGGCAGCTGCGGCTGCGGCGACTGTTGCGACAGTTGCTATGGTGGCACCAGTTTCGGCTGGCCCCATCGGTGACCCAACGATCGTAGCCGGCGTTCGACGACTTAACTCGACCGGCGCGTTCCAAAAAGACATCGTCGCTCAACCGGGCGAAGTTGTCGAGGCTATGTTTATAGTCTACAACACAACTACCCTTGCTGGTATCCGACTTGACGTTCGGGCTAACATGAACGTTAGCGGTCAACTCACCGTAGTAGGTAACTCTGCTCGCGTGTTTAGCCGCCAGTTCCCTGATGGCCAGTTCATCAACAGCCAGGATATTACCCAGCAGTTTAGCCTTGGCCGTTTCGGTATTTACAATCCGAGCGACGGCTCTGGTTCCGCAACAGTTCGATTCAACATCAAAGTTCCAGCTGTCGATCAGCTTAAGTGTGGCCGCAACGCCTACCACTGGAACGCACAAGTAACCGGTTATGATAACGATACCCGTAATATCATCACCAACACCAATCGTTACGACGTGAGCATTATCGTGGACGGTCTCCCATGTGATACCCCTCCACCAACGCCACCACCGCTACCCCCAACTGGTCCGGTAGCAGTTGCGACTGGTATCGCTGGTGCAGTAGCTCTTGCTACCGCCGGTGGTTACTTCGTCATCAGCCGAAAAAAATAGAGTTGACCGCTCCATAGGTGGAAGACTCCAACCAACGACACCCCCTGCATAAAGCAGGGGGCTCGTTGTTTCCCTAACCTTGGTTTCTTATAGTAAACTCCTGCCACTCCCCCGTCGGTAACTCCGCTAGTTCATACACCCCAAACTTCACCCGATGCAACCCCACCACCGTATACCCCAGAGCCCCAAACGTCCGCCGAATCTGCCGATTCCGCCCTTCTTTTAGCGTCACCGACCACTCACGTCGCTCCCCTTTCCCGTCCCCATACCCCTCATCCCGCCTCGCTAACCCCATCTTACTCTTCCCATCTGGCAAATCCACCCCAAAATCCGCTATCATCTGCTGATGTAGCGGCGTCAAATCATGATCCAACTCCACCTCATATAATTTTTCTTTCTCATATTTCGGATGCGTCATCCGCTCCGCAAAATCCCCATCATTCGTCAATAATATTATCCCCGAGCTATCCTTATCCAGCCGCCCCACCGGCTTCAAATGATGATATTTCTCCGGCAAAATCTCATATATCGTTGGCGCTTGGCCTTGCGCCCGCCGACTCGACACATACCCCACCGGCTTATGAAACGCCAAATACTTATACGGCATCGGCTTCACCACCTTACCATCCACCAGCACATCCTCGCCCCGCTGCTCCACTCGCCCCGAAGCCACCAATTCATCAGCCTCCCGCCGCGAGATCCCCAGAGCCAGCGCCAAGTACTTATTTAACCGCATACAATCTTAAAATACCGAAGTCGGCCCAGGTGGCGTCGCTACTATCTTATCCGCATCAATGATAGGCGAAGAAGAAGTCGGCGGCTGTCCCATAGTAGCCGGTGCAACAGGAGCACTCGCTTCTGACGCTGGTCCCGTCGTTACATTTATCGCCACCGGTACATCCGGTGTCGTTACCGGCACAGTCGTCGCTGCTGGTGCTTCCGTAGACGGAGCAGTCGGCGGCGCAAACTCTGATGCCGCGGGAGCATTCGGAGGCGCCGGAGCAGGCACAGCAGGAACAGTCGCTATCGGCACTGCTGTTGTCGGCGCAGCCGGAGCTGGAACACTCGGCGCCGCAGGCGCGGCCGCTGCCGGTGGCACCACAGGCGTCGTCGCCGGCGCCACCGCCCCCGGCACATTCGCCGTCGGCGTACTCGTCCCGGTCCCACCACCCAATAGCTGATTCACCGCATTCACAATATCCTCAATCCCCACCTGACTCTTCACCATATACAAATCCACCCCCAGCTTCTGCCCACGATCCTGATGCTCACTCCCCGACAGCGCCGTCATCATTATCACCTTTGTATCTTTCGTTTCCGGCGTCGATCGTATCACATCCAGCACATCAAACCCACTAATCTTTGGCATCATCACATCGCTCAGCACCAAATCCGGCTTAATCTGCGTCACTTTTTGCAACGCCTCCTCGCCGTCATGTGCCAACGTCACCTGATAACCCTCATTCTTCAGCCGCACGTCATAAATCTCCCCCAGCGCCGCGTCGTCTTCTACAATCAGAACCTTCTTCTGATCCATCTATCCTCCTTGATTTATTACTGGCTGCTCCGCCACTTGAACTTGCTGCTGAACAGGTGCGGGCGTAGCCGCAGGTTGCGCTGGAAGCGCTGGTGCACCCTGGACGACTGTTTGTCCCGCAGGCGCTACTGCTGGCACCGTCGCCGCCCGCTCTTCCGCACTCGGCATCTCCAATTGATTATCCGCCAACCCCCGCTCCTTGTCAAACTCCTCATCCGTCATCCGCGGTAGCCTCAGGAAAAATATCGACCCACGCCCAAACGTACTATCCGCCGACAGCTGCCCATCCATCGCCTCAGTCCGCGCCCGCGCGATATACAGCCCCAGCCCCGTCCCGTTAATTGTCCGCGTATCCGAGTTATCCGACCGATAAAACTTCTGAAAAATATGCGGCAAATCATCCGCGGAAATCCCCACGCCACTATCTCGCACCGACACCACCACCTCATTTTGGCTACCCTGCACCGTCACCTCAATCCGTCCCGCCGGTGTATATTTAATCGCGTTCTCCATCAAATTATTCACAATCTCTCGCACAAACCCCGGATCCACCCTAGCAAACAACTTTTGCGTCAACTGATGATCAGCCGTAGCTTGCGACAGCGGTATCGAGTTAAACAAAAGCACCAGATTCTTCTGCGCCACCATCGGCGAAAACCCACTCACCACATTCCGCACCAGCTCCGTCATCTCCACCGGCTCCAAACTCGCTTTCAGCCGCTGATCCGATGCCTGCGTCGCATCCAGCAGATCCTTAAACAATTTCCCTAGATGCTGGCTCGCCTCATGCGCCTTCACCAAATATTCTCGCGCCCGCGCATCTATCGTCGCGCTCTTTTCATTAAGCGCCAACCCCAAATACCCCTCAATCGACGCAATCGGCGTCCGCATCTCATGGCTCGCTGTCGAGATAAACTCCATCTGCTCGCCATCTTCCTTTAACTCCTGCGAGATATCCCGATACGTCACGATTATCGCGTCGTCCAGCTTGTCATACGAAGTCGTCAGCTCCACCGGCGTCCTCTTCTGATTCTCCCGACTCACCAAGCTGAAATCCCGCGTCGTCATCGTCTCATTATTCGTCAGCGCCTTAATCAGCGGATTATGCCTTTCTTCCAGCGGCGCTCCCGCCACATCCACCAACTGCAACACGCTTGCGTAGTTCAGCCCCACCGCGTCCGCCGAATTCGCAAACCCCGCCAGCCTCGCCGCCGCTACATTTATCAGTCGTATCGTCCCCGAGCGGTCCAACGCCACGATCCCATCCGCCACCGAGTTCATCACCTCTTCAATCGACACACTCGTTTTTGCCTGACCCGGCACAATCGCCGTCGCTATCGGCACTGTCGGCACCGGCGCTGCCGCTTGCTTCTGGGGCTGGGCTTTACCAGTTCCACCAATCGGCTGTGTCAACATCTTCTTGACTTTTTCCATGAAGCCCATAACATAGTTATTTTATCACACTTATGCTAAAATCATGAGGTGAGCAATGCAAGACGCCCATCCGGCCATCGTGACGCCTGGATGAAGTTCGGGCTAATTCTCTTCTCCCTTTCTATGGGCCTTCTTATCCTCGCCTATTTTCTAGGTTGGGGCTGGTTTAGTAGCGCCTATTATCAACGCCACCTCTCCCGCCTCGCAACCGCCTACTACCAGAGTTACCGCGAAAACATCATCAACGACTCCGGCACCGAGCTGGCTATCGCTCGCCTCCGCGATGCCTCGGTAGCAAATAGCGGTATTTTCCTCACTTTAAATGAGCTCCTCCAAGGCGAAAACGGCCGCTTCCGTGAAGAGTTCGGCCACTCTCTCCGCCACTGCAACCCCATCAAAACCGTCGTTCGCATCATCCCTCGCGAACCCTTCGGCAGTAACGACTTCGACCTCCAAATCCACCCCGTCTGCGACTAACGATGTCCGCTCACCTAACCTAATAATCTGGATGAAGTTCAAAACAAACAGTTAACCTAATATTCGAGCATAGTTCTAGGAAGAGTTGAGCAGCGGAAGGAAACGTGCTAAAGGCACGTTGACTGAGCAGCGGAAACTCTGACAACGAAATATGCCGAATACTTAGGTTAATCTAGCGAACATCATGCGACCGGCGGCTGTTTGATGCATCCTCGTCACCTCAATCTCCACAAACTCCCCGATTTTCTTATCCGAATCATCCACCACCACCATCGTCCCATCCGGCATGTAACCCACGCCCTGCCCCTTGCCCGATCCTTTTTGCACCAGCTTAATCTGCGTCTTATCCCCCGGCAGATATTCACTGCGCAAATTCTGACTAAGAGCATTCATATTAAGTACCTTCAAATTATCCGCCAGTGCCACTTTCCCTAAGTTAAAATCATTCGTCATTATCAACGCCCCCGTCCTTTTCGCTCGCTTCAAGAGCTGGTTGTCCACCCCTTTCTCCGGTTCCTGCGGTATCACCCGTACAACTAACCCCGGCGTCCGCTGCAATTCCTCCACCGCATCCAAACCAATCCGCGCCCGTGCCCGCTTCTCGCTATCTTTCCCATCCGCCACCGTCTGCATCTCCAAAAGCACCGACTGCATAATCAACAGTTCATCCCCAATAAACCCCGTCCGCGCTAGCGCCAACACCCGCGCATCCATCAAAACCGAGCTATCCACCAACACCTGCCGCCTCGCCGGCCGCGGCCGAAACTCCCAAAAACCCTTTATCAATAGTAGCACCACGCCTAAGAAGACTAGGCCGAGCAAAATTATTTCCATAATACCCCAGTATAACACTTCCCCCACCTACACACCAAGACACCCAAGCGATATCACGTTCACTCCATCCTCCCGCGCATAAGAGACACCGGTCCCAGTTACGATATTAAGCGAACTTGGCGCTCGGGACTTTTTCGTATCGATATTCTTAGCAAACCGAAGCAGCTTCTCCGCCGCGATATCCAAATCCACATCGCCCAACTTCACCTCAAATGCCGCCCAAGCCCCATCACGCCTCTCCACGATAATATCCACCTCGCCCCCTGCCGAGTCTCGATAATAAGACACGCGGGCATCAAGCAGCCCCGCGTAGACGGACATATCATGAAACACTAGCGACTCAAAAAGTAGTCCAGCAAAATTGAGGTCATGAAACAGCGATTCAGACGACAGCCCCAGGGCAGCACAAACCAAAGACGTATCCGCCAAATGTCGCTTCGGTGTCATGCGAAGACTTGCCGACGAACGGATATGAACATTCCAAGTCGGCTGGTTGACCAACATAAGCAGCCTCGTGAAATCGCTCATATAATCATAAGTAGCCTGCCTAGAAACCGTCAGATCAGTCTTTCGGAAAGTATCGATTTCCGTATCAGCGGAAATCGCGGAAATCTCAACCGGCGTCGCGACATTGCGGGCAATTGATCGAAAAATCCGCTCAGCGCGGGCTCTATCACGCCGCACGCCAGAGACACGACTAATGTCATCGCTGAGCAACAAGTCCACATATGAACGATTTATGATAGTAGCCGAACGTTCCGGCTGCCCAATCACGATAGGCCAACCACCAACCACAAGCCTAGACAAAATCGTACGTAGTTCCATCGGGTTTTGCCGAGGACGCATGCATCTTCCATCAAGCAGCGAATTCAGTCGAATTGAAGAGTTAGAATACCCCAACTCAACCCAGGTAAGCGTCGACATCCCCAACGTGACAATCCTTCCCGCACCCGAATGAAGCTTGTCACCATCCTTTACCGTAGCGGAACCGGTCAAAATAAATTGATTTTTCGCCTTCCTGGCATCAATTTCCGTCTTAACGTTATTCCAAATCGACGGCACCTCCTGCCACTCGTCAATCAACCGCGGCGTCACCCCTCCGATAATATCCCTCGGCGATACTTCAGCCAACAATCTATTTCGCGGATCATTTTGAAGGTTTACGCTACTCCCGGCAAACCTAAGAGCCGTTTCTGTCTTACCCGAAGCCTTAACCCCTTGCAAAAATACCCCGCCCGAAATCTTGAGCGCCTCTCGAAGCGGCTTTTCAATCAATCTAGGCAGATATTGCATACCTTACATCTTACTAAAGACTTCACAATCTGTCAAGCAAAAACTACACAATATGTCAATTACACAAACCACCCCCATTTACCCCGCTTATGCTATAATCATTACAGTTATGCGCAAGAAATTCTTGGTGGTACTGGTCGCAATTTTTGCCCTCCTACCCATTCTCAACATCGCCACCCTCACCCAAACCGTCGATGCCACGCTCGACTCCAATGCAACTTACGGCATCTCGTGTTTCGGAAGAGACTTGGGTAACAATCAATGGGATTTAACTATCTCGATTGTGTCACCACAAAGCGGTACAGCCGATCAACGCCGAACTATCTTTAACGCATCCGCATCAAATGTTCCCGGAGCGGACAGAGCGGCCGCATGCGCCAATCGCGGTATCCCCAGCGCCATATACGAGCAACACGGCACCGTTGTGCAAACTGCTAGCACCGCGCAAAGCCTAATTAATACCGTAAGGGCGAACGGCAACTGGACTATCACGGTAGACGAAAGCGGCTCGTCACCCGAGGTGACCTACCCTCAATACTTCGCCTCGTGCGGGACGTCCGTCTATCAGACCAGCACCTGGTTCCAAAACGCCAGCCATAACGTGTCGGTAACCATCAGGCGCCGAACGGACGCAAACACAATCACCGACGTATTCCGTGCGACTATCACCAACATTCCCGGATCAGCGCCTTCCGTAGATGTAGCATGTGCAAATCACGGCATACCCGGAGTCGGCTCTAGTTTTGCAGCGACACCCATAACCGAGGAGCAAGCCCAAGCCATTGTCAATATGGTCAACGCAAACAGCGCATGGTCAGTAGAGGACAATATGATGGGTGGAGATAGCGCCGACCCCAACAGATTCTTTGCCAGATGCGACTTCCGACCTGATGTCGGGGGAGCAGAACGAGAAGTTCTCTACGTCCAGCTATGGCAGGGCAATGTATCAACGGCAAACTATCATTTTATACTCGGTAGCGGACATGGTGGGGCAATCCAACCAGGCCAACGCGATTGCCAAAACTGGCTCGGATTACAAAATGATGATACCAGGCACGAGATCACTGAAGCCCGGCACAACGCCATCTTAGCATTACTCACAGATGCCAGAGACTCAGACATCTCTTACGGTCAGAGCTTAAACATCGACGACTCCGAAGTCACCTGCGAACTCGGCCGTTTCGGTTGGGCCATCTGCGCCCTGGTCGAAACCGCCAACGGCCTCCTCGGCTCCATCTACACGTTCGTCATTGAAGCCATGCTCCGCATCCCCGCCGAATTCATGCAGGTCGGCGGCGGCACCTATCAAGCTTGGGAAATCTTCAGAAACATCGCCAACATTGTCTTTATCATCCTCTTCCTCATCGTCATCTTCTCCCAAATCAGCGGCATCGGCATCGACAACTACGGCATCAAAAAAATCATGCCCAAGCTCATCATTTCCGCTATCCTCATCAATCTTTCTTTCTTCATCGCTCAGGCCGCGGTCGACATCTCTAATATCATCGGCCACCAAATCAACTCTCTCCTCGCCAATATTGAGATCAACGGCATTTCCGGCGGCCTCGTTGCCCCCACTCCGGACCCCGACGGCGGCGGCATCGACTTCATGAGCATTATCGCACCCCTTCTCGGCATCGGCCTAGCGGCTGGCGCCTTCCTCACCATCGCTGGTGGCGCCGGAGGGGTCGCAGCCGTCTTCATCATGCTCATTCTCTCCGGCCTCGTCGCCGTCGCCATCATCTTCGCCGTCCTCGTTTTCCGCCAAGTCGCCGTCGTCCTATTAGTCGTCCTCTCACCACTCGCTTTTGCCGCCATGCTTCTACCCAACACCGAAAAACTCTCCAACGCCTGGCTCAAAGCCTTTAAAGCCATGCTCGTGGTCTATCCTGTCGCTGGCGCTCTCATGGGCGGCGGCCTCCTCGCCGGTCGCATCATCGCCCAAGCCGGCGGACCCGACAATACTCTCTTCGGCCTCATCGCCGCGGCGGCCACCATCCTGCCCTTCTTCCTGGTCGTCACCGTTACTAAAGCCGCTCTCCTCGGCCTCGGCAAGCTCGGCGGCAACCTCACCGGCCGCATCAACGGTCTAGGCAAGTCCGCCGAAAGCCGCGCCAAAAAGCCTCTCGCCGACTACCAAGCCGAAAAAAAGGCCCAATATGACGCCAAAATCAAAGCCGGCGCTGGTATCTTCGGCGGCAAAGACCCACGCAAATTCCTCGCCGACCAATCCGACCGAGCCAAGATGAATCGCCAACAGAAAACCGCCGACTACCAAGCTGCAGCTTCCGGAGCTTACAAAGGCAGTAATAAAAAGCTGTCCAAGATAAACAAGAGGTCCCAGATGCGGCTCGGCAGCTATGTCGGCAACGGTATGAGTTATGCCGCCATGGCATCCGAAGTCGCAGCCGGCTCCATGACCCAAGCCGAAATGGATACCGAGATCGGCAACCGCGTCAAAGCCGGCACCTACCAAGGCAACGGCACAGATGTAAGTACGCTTATCGCCGACGCCGCTAGCACCAACGCTGCAGTCGCCGCCCGCGCCAACAAAGAGCTCGACCGCCGTGCTGCCGCCGGTATTTATCAAGGCAACGGCATGAGCTATGACGACGTCCTCAATCTCACTGGCGCCGCCTCCAGCATGACACGAGCCGAAAGCGATAAAGAGCTCGCCCGCCGCCGCAAGAGCGAAAACAAACAAGAACGTATGGATAGCCGCGGCTACCTAGGCCGCAAACGCTCCGCTGGTGTCGCCGCCGAAAACAAGAACGAACGCGAACTCATGGAAGGCGTCGCCGCCGATATGGAGATGCGCTACGGCAACAACACTGCTGGCCTCTCTGCCGAGTTCCAAAGCGCCCTCATGAGCGGTGACAAAGTCAAAACCAAAGCCCTCACCAACATGCTGGCAAGCCGCGGCGCCGAAGGCATCCAGGCATTATCCGATAACCTCAGTACCGCCGACGCAGCCCGCGGGGGTCTCACCGGCGACGATCGCAAAAAATACGACGACGCGCGAGGCGCCTTCATCAAAGCCGCCAGCTCTGACGCCAACAACCGCGAAATCAGCAAGGAAAACGCCACTCTCGCCTCTTGGTCACGCGGCGTCAACAGCACCGGCACCGACGCCGGCTCTACTCTCTTCATGGGCAAAGGCTACGACCAAGTTTCCAACAACACCACTGCCGACGGCCAGGCCGCCCAACAATTCCTCATGGACAATGTCGTCACCAAGACCGGCGATCGCTGGAAACAAAGCGGCGAGTCTCTAGCCCAGATGCTTGAGAATCCTGCACCCGCCGGCGCCGTCCCAATCAGGAGGAGATTTCACGCTAAAAAACAACTCGGCGCAGCTATAGATATGGCCTCCGATGCCAAACACAGTCGTAACGGCGCGCAAGTCGATCACTCTCGCAAACACGTTGTAGCCAAAGCCATGGCAAAACATGCTCAAGAAATACTCGCTACCGGCGGTACTCTCACTGCCACTGAGCAAGCTACCATGGACAGCATCCGTAGCGCCCTTCGTTCAGCCGGCGTTACCGGCATTTCTGCTCGCCAGACTGCCGCTAATGCCCACGAATTGATTGGCCTCAGCAAAGCAAATTACGGAACTGCCTTCGACGGCGCCTACTCGAGCATGTAGCCCACCATAGCCTAGACTTTATCAACTACTTATAGTATAATCACCTCATGAAAACTCGAACTCGCTTTGCTCCGAGCCCTACGGGGCAGCTACATATCGGCGGCGTGCGCACTGCACTCTTCGCCTATCTTATCGCCAAACGAAATAAGGGCGACTTCCTGCTCCGCATCGAAGACACCGACAAAAAACGTGAGGTAAAGGGCGCTGACCAAGTCATTTTCGACACGCTAAGCTGGCTAGACCTCCAATGGGACAACCAAGAAGTCGTTTATCAGTCTGCTCGCATTGATCGCTACAACGCCTGGGCCAAGAAGCTTGTCACTGCCGGCCTCGCCTACGCCGACCCCTACACTGCCGAGGAAATCACCGCCATGCGCGCCGAGTCCGAAGCCGCCGGCAAGCCCTTCCTTTATCGCGAACACCGCCCAGAAAAGCTCGAGAAATGGCAACCCGGCGAAGGCAAGTCCCTACGCTTCAAACAAACCAACCTGCATCGCGTCCACTGGCACGATGACGTACGCGGAGACCTTTCCGCCGGCCCGGAAAACCTCGACGACTTCGTCCTTATCAAAGCCGATGGCCTCCCCACCTACAACTTCGCCCACATCGTCGACGATTACGAAATGAAAATCTCCCACATCGTCCGCGGCCAAGAGTTCATCTCTTCCACACCAAACTTCATCCGCCTATACGAAGCCCTAAAAATCACCCCCCCTCGCTTCGTCACCGTTCCATCCATCCTCGGTCTCACCGGTGGCAAGAAGCTCTCTAAACGCGACGGCGCTAAATCGGTCGAGGACTATCGAAACGACGGCTACCTCAAAGAGGCAATCCTCAACTTCCTCGTCCTTCTCGGCTGGAACGACAACTCCACCGACGAAATCTTCAGCCTCGCTGAGCTCACCGATATTTTCGACATCACCCGCATCCAAAAAGCCAGTGCCCGCTTCGACGAAAAGCGCCTTCTTTGGATCAACGGCCAATGGATTCGCAAACTCCCTTTGGACGAACTATACAAGCGTACTGAAGGATTTTGGCCTACAGAAGCCCAAGACGAAATAACCAAAAAACGCGTACTCGAAATCATGCGCGAACGCCTAAAAACCCTCGCCGACCTCCGCGAGACGACCTACTTCTTCAAAGACCCGACCCCAGACCTATCTATGATTACCAGTAACAAGTTCCTTAAAGACTTAGGCCCTGCACGCATCCGCGAGCTCCTCCAAACCACCCACACCACGCTGGCCGAAATCACCGACTGGAACGCCGATAATCTCCGCACCACCCTAAACCTTCTCCTCGAGACCACCGGCGAGAAGCCGGCCACCCTCTTTAGCCTCATCCGCCTCTCCGTCAGCTTCGCCCCCTTCTCGCCCGAACTTCCCTTCACCCTCGACGTCCTCGGCCGTGACACCACCCTCCGCCGTTTACAATCCGTAATCAACATGGTAAAATAACTTCTATGGAATTATCTGGCGCCGAGTCTAATCTCTTTGATAAACAAAACCCCTTCAAACGCTTCTTCAGCCGCTTCAACCGCAAACAAAAAATCATTCTCGGTGTCACCGCCGGCGTAATCGCCCTTATCCTACTCACTTTTGGCATCGTTTTCGCCGTCACCCGTGATAACGTCAACGAAGAGATCGCCGAAACCCCCAAAGAAGAAATCCCCGACGACCCTGTCGTCTCCCACTACGCCCCACTTACTGGCCTCCCACTTGACGAAGAGTTTCCCGCCAACCATCTAGTTATCGCCGCCATTATCGAAAACTCCACTGCCGCCCGCCCACAATCCGGCCTCGCCGAAGCCGAAATCATCTATGAGACTATCGCCAACGGCGGCATCTCCCGCTTCATTGCTCTCTATCAAGTCAATCGCCCCGCTCTCATGGGCCCCATGCGTAGCCTCCGCAATCACTTCGCCGACTGGACCATTCCCTTCGACGCGGCCATGGCTCACCACGGCGGTTCCGACACCGCTCTCGCCGACATCGCCCGCCCGCCTAATCGCAGTATCCAGACCATGACTCTCGCCGGCACCGAAATCTACTGGCGCATCCGCGAACGCCAATCACCCCACAATCTCTACACCAACATCGAGCGCCTCACTCTGCTTGCCACCAGCCGCGGCTATACCACATCCAACTTCACCATCCCCTTCCTCCGCAGCGACGAACCCGCCACTTCCACAGTCCGCGCTAACCAAGTCAATCTCAACATGGCCCAAGCCTCCATGAACGTCGTCTACCGTTTCGACGAAGCTACCAGCACCTATCTACGCAGTTTTGCCACCGGCGCTGCCCATCACGACCGTGAACACGGCCAGCTCGCCCCTCGCGTCGTCATCGCCATCCGTGTCAATTCTCGCACAGTCAGCAGCGATTTCGAAGACGTCACCACCACCGGCAACGGCGAAGCTTTCGTCTTCCAAGACGGCTACGTCATCAGCGCTAGATGGCAAAAGCTCAGCCGCAGTGCCCCACTTGAGCTATTCGACACTGCCGGACACCCCATCGTCTTAGCTCGCGGCCAAACCTGGATTACCGCTGTCCCCAACAACAACACCATCTCCTGGCAATAAGACTAACGCCCGATACTAAGTTCTTACATCAAAAAAGTCCGGATTCATCCGGCTTTTTTGGTTCAACTAAGGAAGGCTATTGCTCCAAGGCTCGTTCCAGAACCGACCTAAACCGCGCTCGATCAAACAAAGCCGCGTTATCAATCTCCTCTCCATTCAGAAACACCGTCGGAGTCCCCGCCACGTCCTGTCGTCGCGCCAACGCCACGTGGAAATCTAGCCGCTGATTTATCGGCCGTGAATAATGTCGAAAGTCTTCCTCAAATTGCTCCGCATCCAGTCCTAAGCTCTCCGCAAACTCTCGAAAAACGCTCAGGCGCTCACTCGCCGGAACAAACGTCCAAGAGGCCTGGTTACGAAACAGCATCGCCTTATAATCCCAGAACTTACCCTGCTTCCCGGCTACCTCTGCCGCCAGCGCCGCCGCCCTCGAATTCTCATGCCCCTGCATCGTCGAAAGCGGCATATGCCGAAATACAAACGCAACCTGCTCACCGAACTCGCTCCGAATCTCATCGATAATCGGGCTAAGCATAGCACAAGCCGAACAGGCAAAATCCCCGTACTCTACCACCACAATTGGGCTTTCCGCATTACCAAATACACGATCCGCAAAGTTCGCCGGCGCCTGATTTTTCTCCGCGTCGTCTCCCTCAGTTATTATCGCCGTGTAATCAAAATCATTTGCCCGCGCCCTTGGGCTCTCTTCCGTCATGTTCCACAACACAACCCCACCGATAATTACCAAAATGCTTATGGCAAGACCTATTATAACTTTTCTACTCATGGTACAATGATAGCACATGGATGAAGCAATGACTAGCAAGCTAGCGATGATTCGCGACTGGCTCGGTAGCGGGTCAATCAACATTATGGGGTTACCCATGGCCGGCAAAGACACTGTTGGCGTCCAACTAGCCATAGACATCGGCGGCAAGTTCCTCAGCTCCGGCGCCATCCTACGCGCTTACGAAGCCAAGCACGCTCACGAGAATCTCACCCGCGACGGCCTGCTCACCCCACAGTCCGAGTTTCGCCGTATCGTCATCCCTTACCTCAGCGCACCTGAACTAGACGGTTATCCCCTTGTCCTGAGCGCTGTCGGACGTTGGGACGGCGAAGAAGTCGATGTCATTAACGCCCTCGAAGACAAGCACCCACTTAAGGCTGTCATCCTCCTCAACATCAGTGAGGGCGACGTTCGCGAACGCTGGGAAACCGCACAAATGACCGGTGACCGCGCGGAAGGCGACGCAGGTCGCACCGACGATTCCAGCGTCAAGAAACTTGAACGCCGCTTCGAAGAGTTCCGCGATAAAACCCTCCCCGTCCTCACCTTTTACAAGTCTCTTGACATTCTTGCCACTATCAACGCCGACCAACCCAAAGACGCCGTCTATAACGAGCTCATTAACAAGCTTGCTGACATGGCTGCCGCCTCATTCCTCAAAGATCGCCTCGACGACATCGACGAGCTCGAACCCGAAGACCCCCTCCTCCCACCCGAAGAAGTCGCTCAGACCGCACCAACTCCCGAAACCACGGAGACTAGCGAACCTCCAGCAACCCCCGAACAACCATAATTTAAGCCCCGGTATATTTAGATGAAGTTCAAGGAAGGCTTGAGTAGCGGAATGAGCGGTATTTAACATACCGTGAACGAGCAACGGAAGCTCTGACAACGAAATCTGCTAGCTCTTTAAGACCGTCTCATTAGCATGCAACCACCCCTCAACAGTCCCCCCATCAAGATACTCTGCCTTCGCCCCTAACGTCCTGATTACCCCGCCTGCCCGCACATGCTCGTAGACCGGATCCGTAATCTCATACTCACCCCGCGAATTCTCACTCACATCAAACTCTTTCACATACTTCGCCACCCGATGCAGCAACTCCACCGACATTATATACTTACTGATATTCGCGAGTCCCGTCTTCGCCCCGCCCATCTCCGCCAACTCCGGCTTCTCGATAAAATCTTTTAACCGTCCGTCTTCTTCAACAATCCAACCTTTTTTTCCCGCAATATCCTCCGCCGCCATTCTCTGTCCAAGTATCACACTATCGTTATCTGCCAACATCACGCTCGGCATCCGCGCCGCCTCACTCACACCTTCCTTATTCCACAAAAAATCGTCACCCATAAACACAAAAGTCGGCCCTTCCAGTTGCGCCTCTTCCACTACAATCGCCACCGGCACCGCCGTCCCATACCTCCCGTCATCTGGCTGCTCAATAAAATGCAACCGCACCCCCTCCGGAACCGTATTAAGTGCCGCTATCCTATCTTCCTTACCCTGCGCGATCAGATGCTTCTCCAGCGGCTCATTCCGCCCATAATAATCCTGAATCTGCCGCGACCCGGCACTCACTACAATATATATATCTTCTATGCCTGCACCCGCCAAGTCCTGCACCACATAGTCTACTAGTGGCCTATTACCTATCGGCAACATACTTTTTTCAATCACCTTAGTCACTGGTAGCCGTCTCGTTCCCCATCCCGCCGTCGGGATAATCGCTTGCTTAACTTTCATAGTATTTCCTATGTTATCGTAGCCCCTATTGTAGCATATTTCACTACTAGAATCGAGCCTTCGTCCCTTTCTTCCCCTGTCGCCCGCGCACCATCTTGCCAAATATCAACACCTCACGTACCACAATGTTTAAGAAGAATCCCCCCATCACTGCCAACATTACCCCTCTGTTATCTTCCAGCCACCGCCACTCTTCCCCCGCCATGTACGCTAAAGATGCGCCGATCACTATTGCCGCCGTTATCCCTAAGCCTAGCAACATAATCCTTCCCCGCGGAATCTTCGCTCGCCGTAGTGCCATAAAGTTATTGAATCTATTCGGCACCTCATGCGCCACCACGGAAAACGCCACGCTCCAACCTGTAGCTGCACCCGCCAGCCACCCCAAACCAATCATCAGCCCATCCATAAAAGTATGTAGCACATCCGCTATGAATATCGCCCCCGCTTGCGATCGATGCTCTCGCTCCCCAGCCTCTTTCTTAGCGCGGAAGCTCCGCCTACTTTCGCCATGTTCATGTCGGCGCTCCATCAACCATTGCAATATCCCAAACACCGCGGCCCCCACCACCACCCAAACTGCTACCTGCCAAATCGGGACCCCATACTCCAAAGCGTGTGGCAACAAATCAAAGCCGACGATATACGTCAGCACCACTATCAATATCAAACTCAACCACTGCTGAATCTCATCCGCGATTTTCGGCAACCAAAGCACCGCTGCCGCCAAGCTCATACTCACCAGTCCGACACCAAGAGCCGTCAAAGCCACCTGCCACATACTTCATTCTACCACACCTGCCAACATGCACAGACCGCGTCTAGCTCTTAGCGGCCCGTTTCCTCATGTTCGGATCCAATTCTCGTTTCCGCAACCGCAAATTCTTCGGCGTCACTTCCAGCAACTCATCATCCGCCAGAAAATCCAACGCCTGCTCCAAGCTCATCTGCGTATGCGGCGTCAGCTGCACCGTCCCATCGCTCGATTTACTTCGCATGTTAGTCAGCTGTTTCTCCTTGCACACATTTATATCAAGGTCACCGGTCTTATTGTACAACCCAACAATCATCCCCCTATATACTTCTGTCCCCGGCCCCACAAACAGCTCACCTCGCGCCTCCGAAGCCGCCAACGCATAGCTCGTCGCCATCCCGCTCTCATGCGACACAAGCGCCCCGTTCCGTTCCGCCGCGTACTTCGCACCAACCGGCTGGTACCCCCGTGGAATCGAACTCATGATCACCGTCCCTCTCGTCGCCGTCAAAAGCACGTTTCGTAGCCCAATCAACGCTGCCGTCGGCACTGCATAACTAAATCGCATCGACCCCGTCGACGTCGTCTCCTGGTTCAAAAGTTCTCCATGCCGCCTGCCTAGCTCCTGAGAGATCACCCCAACGAACTCTGGGCTCACCTCAACTGATAAGTCTTCTACCGGCTCTGATTTCACTCCCTCAACATCCCGATACACTACCTGCGGCCGCCCTACCTCCATCTCATACCCCTCTCGCCGCATCGTCTCGATCAACACTGACAAATGCAACTCACCTCGTCCGCTCACCTTAAAACCTAAATCTTCCGGTTCCAGTCTCAGCGCTATATTAGTCTCCAGCTCTTTCTCCAGCCGCTCCGCGATCTGCCGCGAAGTCGTAAACTCACCCTCACGACCTTTCAATGGCGAAGTGTTTGGCCCAATGTATATGCTCATGGTCGGTGGCTCCAGCTCGATCGTCGGCAACATCTCCGGAGTATCTCCCGTCGCCAAAGTATCGCCAATCGTTGCGCTCGCCGCCCCGCTTACCGCTACTATGTCTCCCGCCGTAGCCTCCGCAGCTTCCTCACGCGCCAAGCCTCGATAAGTAAATACTTTATCCAGTTTGTTCTTCTCGTTCTTCCCACCAACGCCCAACACCGAGACCGTCTCTCCCGCCTTCACCTTACCCCGCGTGATCTTCCCAATCGCCAGCTTGCCAATATAAGTATCATACCCCAGCGCACTCACCAGTATCTGCAACCCTTTTGTCGCCTCTTCATCAACTGTCGGCTCCGGGATCTCATTGATAATCGCTTCAAACACTGGTAAAAGATCAGCCGAAGCCGTCACATCCACCGGCATCTCCTTCCACGCCTTCCCTTCTCGCGCGATCGCATAATACACCGGATACAGCAATTGCGAATCATCTGTTGCCAACTCCAAGAACAGATCGCTAATCTCATCCAGCACCTCTTTGATCCTCGCCGCCGGCTTATCAATCTTATTGATCACCACCACCGGCACCAATCCCAGGTCCAACGCCTTAGAGAGTACGAACTTCGTCTGCGGCATCGGTCCTTCCTGCGCGTCCACCACTAGAAGCACTCCATCCGCCATGTTCAATGTCCGCTCCACTTCACCCGAAAAGTCCGCGTGCCCCGGCGTATCGATGATATTTATCTTGTGCCCGTCATAATATACCGCCGTCTGCTTCGCTGTAATCGTGATCCCCCGCTCGCTCTCCTGATCCATCGAATCCATAATCAACGTCTTCGCCATCTCAGCCTGATTCGCTCGAAAAGTATTACTTTGTTTAAGCAACCCATCCACCAAAGTAGTCTTGCCATGGTCAACGTGCGCGATTATTGCGATATTTCGTATTTTATCTTTTGTCATTTGTTCATCATAGCATGTTCCCAGCTTTTTTTCAATAGTTGTCCACAGCTTTCTTGCACTAACAAATCGGTTATGGTAAACTCCTTATATGGATACTAATAGCAATTCCGCTGACTCATCAGCGATGCCAGCAGCCGCTGGAACAGACATCAATAGCCAACCGCCAACATCCGACCCCTTCCCAGCCGCGGACCCAGTAACGGGTGCCCCTAGTGCTCCCACTCCAGCAGCCGAACCTGCCGCACCAGTTGCTGATCTAGCTACTCCTACCGCTTCTGATTTCTCCACTACCCCTCCTGACCTCACTGCTCCGGCTGATTTCCCTGCTGCCCCGGTCAGCGATCCTATCGCTCCCGCAGCGCCCAATCCTTTTGCGCAAGCCGCCGAAGCTGAACCGGCCACTCCTACCAGCACGCCTTTTGGAGTCTCTCAAGATACCCTTGCCGCTCAAAACAACGGCACCAAACTCAAACTCGGCGGACAAAAAAACATCCTCACCATTGCCCTCGTCGGCATCGTCGGTATTGCCCTTGGTGTCGCTCTTGGCTTCTTCCTCTTCAATTCATCTAGCAACACCTCCGGCGGCAATGACACCGTCGAGCTTACCACCCTGCAAAAACTGGAAACTACTCTTGACCTACCGGAAAGCGAACCGACCCTCACCATCGTTGACGCCACCAATCTTGCTGAGCAACGCATGCTCCTCCCCCTCGTCGAACTTGGGGACCAAATCTTTACCTTCCCGGCTACCAGTGACCACCCCCAGAGCATTGCCGTTTGGCGACCTGACATCGACCTAGTTGTGGTCTTTGTCCCCATCTTTACTGCGGACGAACAGCCTCAGCCCGAGGCCCCCCAGCCGGAGGCTGGATTTTAACGGCTCTCGTCCGACCCACAAGAGGATGGCCCCCGCCATCCTCTTACCTTTCGTAGCTCTCCTACTCTCTGCCCCGACTCAGACTATTTATCGTGCTTAATCCCCAATAGATCAAGGTATTCCACCACCATTCGCGTCGCACTCATCGTCGGCAAATACGCCATCATCAACTGCTGCAGATGCTCTGCCCGCGCCTCCGGATCTGCCGCTAGCTTCGCCGCCCTTTCCATCTGTTGATATAGCGACTCTACCTCGTCCTCTTCTCGTTCGCCAACAATTTCTAAATACACCGCCGGCGTTATATCCGCCACACCACCGTCATGCGTCGACACCAAAATCTGCAAGTTCGATATATCCTTTTCCCAGCTCGTGCCACAGGCTTCAAGACCCACAATCGGATTATTCACCGCAATATCACAACCCGCCGACAACGCCGCCGCCACCTTCTCGTCATAATCCGCCAAGTAAAACACTCGGCTTCTCAGCTCGTCATTTTCTTCTACCTGCACCAAAATCTTCTTCAGCTGATCCAGCATAGCGTCATCCCCGGTATGCACCCGCCCCGCCAAGAAATAGTACGCGTTATTTTCTTTTAATATCCGCGCCAACCGCTCCGTATCCCGAAACGCCAACCATGGCCTCTTGTAGTCCACAAACCGTCTTTTGAAGTTAAACAACACCGCCTTCTCGTCCAAACCCGTAATCCCGTATCGGTCTTCCAGCATCTCATACAGCTGCTTCTTGCCCGCTGCCTTACATTCTTCAATATCTTTCGATACAAGCGTCTCAGCAATCTTCGCAGCATATTCCTTACCCGGCAAACCCGTTTCCGTAATCACCCCGCCGTTCTTCAGCATCTTCAACGTCCTCGGCTCCGTCCACCAATCAAAGTCCACCCCGTTCGTAACCGGCGTAAACTCCACTTTATCGCCGTTCAAGTCATAGTACTCTGCCACTCGTGCATGCAATTTACTCACGCCGCTCCTCTTGCCTGAAAGCTCCAACGTCAACCCCGATAACTTCGCTCGTCCGTCTACAAACTGTTGCACCAACCATCGCTGCACCGACCGACACTGTAAGTTCGGTAACACAAACCGCACGAACTGCTCCAACGTAAACTCGCTCTCCGCTGCCTGTACTAACGTATGGTTTGTATACAACGTATGCCTACGAACATAATCCACCGCCGCGTAGAACTCTTTTCCGCCCGCCACCAAATCATCTAGCCATGCCAGCGCGCAAAAGAACGTCGCCGTCTCGTTCAGCTGCAACACTGTCGGTTCAATCTCTGCATAACGCAGCGCCTGCCAACCGCCGAAGCCCAATGCCACCTCTTGATATAGCCGATGATCGCTTGACCCACCATCCGAATACAACTCTCCAAAATCCGGCTCAAACACTGTCAAGATCCGCGTGCTACCGAATACTTTCTGCCAAACCTCCAGCCGCACCGACGCATCATACGCCGTCGCTACCACTGCCTCGCCCAGTCGCTCATAGCCAAACTCCGCCGGAAAAATCTCCACGTAGTAATCTGAAAATTGTCCATTCTCTAATTTCTGGTGCACTTCCCACGGATAAAACGGCGTCAGTAACGTCAGCGCCACATCCGCCTCGTCTGCTGCTCGTCGCATGTCTGCCGCCAGAACGCCTAAGCCACCCCCACCACGAATCCCGTTCGTCTGGTCATATAATTCCATCGACGCGTAAATATAATTCTTCATAAGCCTCCTATATCACCCTGCTTACTTCTTCTATCGTTGTCTCGCCGCTTACCGCCGCAAGCACGCCTTTCTGTAGCAGCGTTAGCATGCCGTTCTTCCTTGCCGTTGCCTCAATTTGCATGGCCGTCCCGCCGCTCGCTTCATCCGCTAAAAACGTCTGGATTTGACTATCCACCACCAGTTGCTCCATCAGGCAAAATCGCCCATGATACCCAAACGGATAATCCGCACTCTTCACTGGTTTGGCTAATTTTAGCGTCGTGAGATCCGGCATATGTTTTGTCCCCTCCAACACCGATTTTATATAATCTTTCGTCGATTGATCCGGCTCGTACATTTCCTTGTTCGGCGCTAGTCGTCGCACTAACCTCTGCGCCACCACTAAGCGTACCGACGTCGCGAAAATCGGATTCGTCCCAATCAAATCAATCATCCTAGCAAACGCCGCCGCCGCCGAATTCGCGTGAAACGAACTCAGCACCAAGTGCCCCGTAATTGACGCCTGAATCGCCGTCTTCGCCGTATCCGCATCACGAATCTCACCGACCATCACCACGTCCGGGTCAAGACGCAGCACCGACCGCAGCCCATCCGCAAACGACCCGCCATCATTCGTCCTAATCGGCACCTGGCTAATCCCCGTGATGCTATACTCCACCGGATCCTCCAACGTGATAATCTTCCTATCCGTCGTATTTAACGCGTTAATCAAACTATACAACGTCGTCGATTTACCCGAACCGGTCGGCCCCACCATTAACACGAGACCCCTCGGATGTGAGATAATCTCTTCCAGCTCCGCTCGCTCACTCTCTGAAATCCCCAAGAGCTCAATGTTCAACAAGCTCTCATCAAAGTTAAAGAGTCGCATCACGGCATCCATCCCGAATAACGTCGGGATACTCTCAATACGGATATTCAACACATGCCGCGCGCCATTCCGCTCCACCTCTTTTTGTAGATGCCCGGACTGCGGCGTCTTCGCAGCGGTCGACAAGCTAGCCCGACTTGATAGCTCTCCCAAAATAATCCTATATCGATCCCTATCCAAGTTCGCTACCGGGTGTAGCACTCCGTCCACGCGCATCCGCACCCGAATCATCTCGCGTAGATTCTCAATATGAATGTCCGATGCACCCAATCGATCCGCTTGGTCAATCAAAAAATCAAAGATCCGATCCGCCGACACCGAATTCAACGTCGCGCTCACCGCCGCCAATGTCTCACTGTCCCCCTCGCCGGCGATCTTTATATCATCATATTGCACGTCCATTGGCGGGTCATATCGCTCCGCCAATGTCTTATACCCACTTTCTGAAATCAAGAAGAACTGTATCTTATCGCCTCGTTCCTGATATTCACTCGTCATCTTCGCAATCAGCGATTTTGGCGTCGCGCTGGTTACCCCAAACTCCCATGGCTGTTCCGCCCCGCCCAAATACAAAGGCACAATTGCGTCCCTTCGTATCTCTTCTTTTGTAACAATCTGCTCAAAATCCTCAACCAAGCTCACCGTATGCTCAAACGGTCGCGTATCCAAATACGGGATGCCCAGTATCTGAGCTCGCTTATCTGTTGCTTGCTCTTCGTTTTCTCGTCGCTTGGCTTGAACCTCACCCTCGTTATGCATACTGCTTAAGTATATCATGTTTTGTCGAGAATATCAGGATTAACTCTCGTATTTTGACTAATCTACGCTCTCCTAGGTGGCCCTCTTTTGCAAAGAAAACCAGTGCAGAGCTACTCCTGCCGCCACCGATACGTTCAGTGATTCCTTCCGCCCGAGCATCGGTATTTCCACCAGCTTGTTCCGCCCATCTAGAGCTAGCATCCGCTTTATCAGCTCTCTCGGAATGCCGTGCACTTCTTCGCCCACCATCAAGGTTAGGGCAGGGCAGTCACCGACATCGGACGCAGCGGACATTAAATCCACGCTACCCTCCCCTTGCTCAAGGACGATTGTCAACCCTTCTCTTAAAATATCTATCATCCCTTCGTCATCCGCCGCATGTTTCACTATTAGCATCTCACTCGCCCCAAGCGCCGTCTTCTCAATCTGCTTCTCCGCCCTCGCGATCTCATGCGGCAGCCTCTTATCGTTTACAACCTTTGGAAAAGGTGTCGTGCCTACACATATTATCTCCGAAACACCAAATGCCTCCGCTGTCCGCATTATAGCACCGACGTTATATGCCGATCGCAAATTATACAGCACCACTCGCCGAATCATTTTATAACTACGTTTCCGAGACCAAGTAGCTTCGTTAGCGCCGGTTTCGCAGCCTCCGCGTCTACCTTATACTTCAGCTTCATCGCTTTTTTCGCTCCATCTACATAGGTCACCATCACCACCTCTTCTAAACCGGCATGCCTATCGCATAGCGACTTTAGCTCCCGCAGTTTTTCTTGGTCACCGCTATCCAAAACCTTCACATACAGAATCGGCGCCCGAGCAGCCCCCCGTTTCGCCGCCGTTTTTCGCATCACCACCGCCGGTGACTCCTTATAATTCGCCATTGTATTCTCGTCAAGCGGCAACACCTCGTCCACCAGAATCTTCAGCTCACCACTTCGTCGCTCAGCATTCCCTTTTATCAACACCACTTCATCCTGCACGATCTTATTTGCCGACATTTCGTACGCTTGCGGAAATACCACTAGCTCCACCTCATCCCCTCGCGCATCCGCCAACTGACAAAACGCCATTTTTGACCCTTTCTTCGTAAGTATCGCGCGCGCACTTTTCAGTATCCCTCCCACCGTTACCTTTGTCCCCGCACTGATCTCCAACAGATCCGCCACCGGAGTCGTCTTGTCTCTTAGCCATTCCGCATATTTGCTCATCGGGTTCGCCGATATATATAGACCAATCAACTCTCGTTCCCATTTCAACCGCTCATTTTCATCATGCTTAATCGGCGCCTGCTTTATCTCAATCTCCGGCAATGCCGCCTCGCCGCCCAAGCTCCCAAACAGATCCACCTGCCCACTCGCCGCTTCTTTCCTTAGCTTCGCCGCATATGCCTGGATCCCCTCCAAGCTAAACAAAAGATCACTCCTATCACCAAACTCATCAAACGCCCCCGCCATAATCAGTGCTTCCCACGCTTTCTTATTAAACTTCTCCGGCATCCGTCTTGCAAAATCTGAGATCGTCTCATATCCACCATTTTGTTTCCGCTCCTCACACAACTCCTCTACTAACCCCGCCCCTACGCCCTTCACCGCCGAAAGCGCTACCCGAATCTTATTCTCCTTCGGCACGATCGCGAACTCCCCGTAGCTCTGATTTATATCCGGCAACAGCACCTCCAGCCCCATCTGTCGACACTCGTCAATCTCAATCGCCAGCCGATCCGTATCTCCCGAGTCCGCCGTCATCAACGCCGCCATAAACGCATCCGGATAATGCGCCTTAATATACGCCGTCCAATACGCAATCAACGCATAACACGCCGCATGGCTTTTATTAAAACAGTAATTCGCAAATTCCACCAGGTCCAACCAAAACTTCTTCGCCAGCTCCTCGTTCGCCCCTCCCACTTTCATCGCCCCCTCAATGAACTTCGGCTCCATCTGCATCATCAGGTCCATCTTCTTCTTACCCACCGCCTTCCTCAGAGTATCCGCCTCACCTCCAGTAAACCCACACCATTCTTTGGAAATCTGCATAAACTGCTCTTGATAAACCAAGATCCCATAGGTATTTTTCAGCGACGACTCCAACCCCGGGTGCAAATACGAGATTTCTTCTTTACCATGCTTTCGCGCTATGAATGAATCAATAAACTGCATCGGTCCCGGCCGGTACAACGCCACCATTGCCACAATATCCTCAAAACGTGACGCCTTTAAGCCTCGCAAATATCGTTTCATCCCTGCCGATTCCAACTGAAACACTCCTGTCGTATCCGCCCGCTGAAACAACTCGTACGTTTTCTCGTCCTTCAAGCTCAACGTCGTCAGATCAATCTCCGTCCCATAAGCCTTCCGAATGATCCTCAGCGCCGAGTTGATAATCGTCAAGTTCTTTAAACCCAAGAAGTCCATCTTAAGTAGCCCAAGCTCCTCCACGTCACCCATCGGAAACTGCGTCGCCACCACTCCTTTCTGTGCCTTCTCCAGCGGCAAAAACTTCACCAAATCGTCTGGCGCAATCACTACCCCACACGCGTGCACCCCATGCGACCTGATCGTCCCTTCTAGTTGCGACGCATAGTCAATCACCTGCCGCGACGTTTGATTATTCTCATACTCCGTTCGTAATTCCGCCGATTCTTCCAACGAAACTTTCAGCGGCTTATGATGCCCTTGCACCGGATCCGGTACCAACTTCGCCAATCGATCCGCCTCCGCATACGGCACCTCCATCACTCTCGCCACATCTCGCACGGCGTTTTTCGCCATCATTTTACCAAACGTACAGATATTCGCCACCCGCGCTTCCCCATATTTCTCCACGCAATACTGCACCACCTCGTCCCGCCGCGTATCCTGGATATCAATATCCATATCCGGCATACTAATCCGATCCGGATTCAAAAACCGCTCAAACAGCAAATCATACTCCAGCGGATCCAAGTCCGTGATATTCAGACAATACGCCACCAGCGACCCGGCCGCGCTCCCTCGCCCCGGCCCAAAAATAATCCCCTGATTCTTCCCCCAGTTGATAAAATCCTGCACGATCAAAAAGTAACCATAATATCCCATCCTAGAAATCACTTCCATCTCCATCGTCAGCCGGTCCGTCACCTCTTTCGGCAACTTTTTTTTGCACTGCACCACCGTCATCTTGTCCGCGTCACCCAACTCATATCGCCGCACTGCCCCCCGATACACCAACTCATTCAGATGCTCCGCCTCGCTCTCCCCATTCGGCGTCGGAAACTTCGGAATCAAAATCCGCCCCAACTCAATATAGCCATCCTCACATCGCTCGGCAATCCGCCGCGTATTCAAGATCGCCTCCGGACAGTCTTTCGCCCACCGCTTAATAATTTCTTTCGGGTCCGTCAGCTCCAGCCGAAACTCCCGCATACTCATCCGCTTCTCGTCGCTCAAATTACTCCCCGTCCCCACCGCCAGCAGAATCTCATGCACATCCTGATCACCCGGGTTCAAGTAGTGCCCATCGCAAGTTACCACTAGCGGAATATCCAACTCCTCGCCTATCTTTTTCAAATAATCATTTATCTGTCTCTGCGTCTCCCAAAACTGTGGTGCCTCCTTGTGCCCGTGGTCTTGCATTTCCAAGTAGAACCTGTCCCCATATAATCCCTTATACCACTCCGCCAACTTCACCGCCCCATCATAATCATTCACCTTCAGCTTCTCCGAGATCTCTCCTCCGGCGCACCCTGACAAACAAATCAAATTATCGCTATATTTCTCCATTAATGCATGATCGATCCGCGGTTTATAATATAGTCCTCGCAAGTTAGCTTCTGTTGACAATGCACACAGATTCTGGTACCCCTTCTCGTTCATCGCAATTAGCGTTAGGTGAAAGATATCTCGGTCCAATTTCGGATCTCGGTCCTCCATTGTCCGCGCAGCCACATAAGCCTCAAATCCAATCAGCGGCTTCACCCCTGCCGCCCGAGCCGTTTTGTACAAATCCAAACACCCACTCATCGTCCCATGATCCGTCACCGCTACTGCTTCCATTCCCATCTCCCTGACCTTCGCGATCAAGTCCGGCATCTTCGTCAGCCCATCTAGCACACTATAATGTGTGTGATTGTGCAAGTGCACAAAATCCTTCGCGGTTATCCCCGCCGCCTCCTTAGCCATACTCTTATTATACCACCCGGATGTTAGAGAAGGGAGAGCCTAGACCTCCCTTCCAAAATAACGATGTATTTTCCCTATCTGTTAACTCGTCCCTGACTAATTTGCCCAACATTCTCTCCTTAATATCAATTATTGCCCCTCTGGGTTTTCATCAAACTCGTCTTTTTTCAACCCCTGTTTTTTCTATGTTGCAGGTATATTGTCCTATCCCGACCCTCAGTCCTAAACGTCGCAAAAATATAGATAGCCGTCAGCTTCCCGAAGCACGATATGTTTCAAAGAGTTCCCGCCCTAAGGGCGGGAACATTACTATTCCCCCTGTTCTGTTCGTGACTAACTTTGTGGAAAACTGATCCCAGCGGCGGTGGTTCGGCCTAGTCGTTCGGGGCTTTGGCTTCGCCTAGGCCCCTCCCCTCCTTGGCCTCCCCACTGCTGTTGGTGTAGAGTAGAGTTATGCCCTCCTGGCTTCCTTGTCTGTCTTGCTCATGGTTACTTAGTGGGGATGGTCTAGTCCTTTTTGGCTTACTTAGGGTTAGTTAGGGAGGGAAGGGTCTTTTTCTTTACTCTACTTCTTGTTCCTTTTGGTTAAGTAAATGACTAAGCAGATCCTCCCCACCCCCTACGGGTAGACACAGCGGAGGGAGAGACCCATAAGTTTTCTAGCTGCGCTTGGGCCGTCACCTGTACCGGGATTAACAAACGCGTCTCCTACGCCAGTGTTAGACGCAAGGGTTACAGAACGTAGTGCTGGTGTCGGCCAGAATGGTTTGGTCGAGAAGTCATGAACACCATCGGAAGGACGAAAACCAATCGACTCGACAGTGGCGAAGGTAGGGAGACCTTAACCCCCTCATGCTTTGCCTCCGGGGACCCCGATGTTAAAATAAAGACAGCCTCGAGGAACATCCCGAGTTAGCCTCTAAGGGGCACTTTATATTTTGGAGGGATTCTGATGAAACCATCGCTGTCTCCCAGGCCGAGCGACGCCTGCAAACGCTTACTTTTACTAATCAGCACCTTTTGCGTCGCCTCTCTACTCGGGCACTGGTACGAAGTGCTCCTAGTAGTCGCGCAACAACGCCTAGGCATCGTCGACCCAGATTGGGGTCTACACATCCTCGACAAACTACTCGAGCCGTATCCGGCCTACGGTTTCCTGGCCGCCTCGCTAACGCTCCTAACCATGCTCCTCATGCGACCCACGCAAGGACTAACCAACAAGCGACCAGCAGCCTATATCTCACGCTACCTCATCGCTATCGTTGCCACCGGCGCCATAGTCTGCCTAATCGGCCTGTCCGATTATCTCCCAACCGCCCACCAGCTCTTCCCACAACCGGCGCTCGGCTCCACTCTCATCTTCTCCGGCCTCGTCTTAGCGCTAATGTCAAGGTCTATCAGACGCCTACCGGGCAAATCCATCGGCGACTTAGCACCGCTCGCTACCTGCATGGCTCTACTATTCATTTTTCTCCAAATCGTCTTAGGCTCATAACGCGCACCGCTCCACCAAAAGCCAGGCCGCCGCCAAAAGCCAACCAAAACCTCGCCCAACCCGGCGAGGTTTCAACATCCCAAACCAACTCCCTAGCCTACTCCGTCCTCAGCGCCTCAATCGGATCCAGCTTCGCCGCTTTTCGCGCCGGGAAATACCCAGCCAGCACCGCCACAACCGCTAGCGACACCACCAAAATCACCGCCTGCACCGCATCAACCTGCAGCAACCTCACTCCTTCCTCCAACTCCAAAACCCCTGCGATCACCGGATTCAGCAACGTCACCAAAAGCGCCACCGCCACACCAATCATCCCACCCAGCGCCCCAATCCACGCCGCCTCATACCTAAACAACCTCGCCACATCCCGCCGCCTCATCCCCAGCGCCTTCATCAGCCCAATCTGCCGCGTCCGTTCCAGCACACTTATATACTGCGTATTTATCACCCCAAACACACTCGCCAAAATCGCCAACGCCCCAAACCCCATCAACCCATACTGCGCGATATTCACCATCATAAACATCTCCTCATACATATCCTGCATGCTCTGCACGCGATTCCCCTCATGTTGCGCCGCAATTTTATCCCGCACCTCGCCCATGTCGTAACCATCCGCAATCTCCACCGACAACAGCGACGTATTCGGCATCCTCTGCTCCGTCGCAATAGCCAGCCCATCCTCATACGAAATCAAAAACTCTCTAGAGAATCGCCGCGCCTCTTCACTTATCCCAGCCACGATCCTAAACTCTTTGCTAAACAAATCCGTATTATCCGGCCTCGCCGCCCGCCACGGATTCGCCAGGAAGTTCAACCGTACCGTCTCACCAATCGCCTCTTCCACCGACGAAAACCCTAGCGCCTCCAAATACCACTCACTCACCGCCACCTCGCCAGCCTGCAACCGATAATCATTCTCCACACCTATAAACTCATTCAACTGCCGCCCGCGCTGCACACTCGACGCCGCCTCATACTCACCATCCACCCCATCCACCGAAACCGTCGCCAGCCAAACATCCCGCGTCACATTAGCCACTCCCGGTATTGCCCGAATCTCCTCGATGTCCTGCTCCGAAAACGACCCGCGCATCGCCGTCTCGTCCGCCTCGTCAACTTCTTCCGGCTCCTGATCCACCCGCTGCGGCCCCGTCGGCACCACCGTCTCCACCACTTCATCCATCGGGATCATCCGAAACACATCAATCGCCCGCTCATCACCCCGCAACCCCACAAAATTACTAATCAAATCCCGTGCCCCATTCCCCGCCGCCAGCGCCAAACAAATCGTCGTCGCCCCCACCGCAATAGCGAGCGACGTCAAAACCGTCCGCACCTTCGCCTGCCTCAAACTCTTCCCCGCCCGTATCGCTATATCGATCCTACGCATTTTTACCGCCCTTCTTCCCAAGCACTTTCTCCACTTTTCCATCCACAATCCGCACCTGCATATCACACTTCGCCGCCAACTCCGCATCATGCGTCACAATAATCAACGTCGCCCCCTCCGCCCTACTATAATCAAACAACATCTCCACCACCTTCTCACCCGTCGCCGTATCCAAATTCCCCGTCGGCTCATCCGCAAACAAAATCTTCGGCTCATCCACAATCGCCCTAGCAATCGCCAACCGCTGCTTCTGCCCACCACTCAAATTTTTCGCCTTCGATTTCATCTTTTCCTCCAACCCCACCGCCTCGAGCGCCTTCTTCACCCGCTCCGCCCTCGTCCCCCGATCCACATTATTTATCTCCAGCGGCAAACTCACATTCTCATAACACGTCTCATTCCCCTGCACGAAAAAACTCTGAAACACAAAACTCATCTCCCGTGCCCTAAACCCATCCACCTCCGCCTGCGACATCTGCAAAATATCCCGCCCGTCAATTATAATCTCACCCTTCTGCGGCCGATCCAGCCCGCTCATCGCATGCATCAACGTCGACTTCCCCGACCCACTCTTCCCCACTATCGCCACACTCGCCCCATCCGGTATCGTAAAGCTCACGTCAGACAGCGCCGTAAACCTATTTTTCTTATCCCCATAAGTCTTCGTAATCTTCTTTACCTCAATCATTTTCTACCTCCTTCTCCCCGCATCCAAAATCCTCTCCACCGTCCCCTTTGCTGCCTCATCCCCCACGCGATACACCCACAAACTCGTCATCGACACCGCCGCAATCGCTAGCCCTAGTGCCAACACACCGGCCACCAAAAGCCCCACCAACGCCCCCTTACTTATCCGCGCCATACACAAAGCCGCCGAAACCACCAGCGCCATCACCACAAAAATCAACGCCGCCGTCGCACCCATCACCATCGCCGTCATAAACATCGTCATCTCCGGCACCCCCACCGTCAGCGTCCCATACACCCCCACCGTCACTATCGGCACTAGCGCCGCCAACGCCGGTATCGCCATCAAAAAGCCAAAAATCCCTAGGATAGCCAGCACCACCCTTAGCCCCGTGTTCTTTATCGCCGGCCCATGGCTCTGCCACTCCCGCTCCACTCGCGCCGCCGCATTCTCCACCCTCTTCTCCACATCCTCAGCAACCTTCTCCGCCCCTTTCGCCGCCTTCTCCGCCGCCTCTTCCACCGACTCCACAATCGTCTCAATATTCACCGGCTTCCCCTCCATACTCAGCCGATCCCCCGTCGTCTTCGCCTCCGGCGCCACAATCCACACCACCATATATATCACCAAAAACGGGAAAAACGCCGTAAAAACACATAGCAGCACAAACAGCACCCGCAGCAACGTCACATCAAGCCCAGTATAAGCCGCCAGCCCCGCAATCACCCCACCAAATATCCCATTCTCCGTATCCCGAAAATACTTCCGCTTCGCAAACTCATCCCGAATCTTCTTCGCAAACTTCTGCCCCTCCGTCTTCCCATCCGCCGCCTCATCCCCCGCAAAATCTTTCGGCTCGCCCAACTGTTTTTTCACCGCCTTTACGTCCACCGACTTTATCACATCATTCCGCCCCACGCCCCGCTCCGCCAAAATCTCCGTAATCCGTATCTCAATCTCATCCAGCGCATCCGCCTCATCTCCCAAACTCGCCTTCACGTCCTTCAAATATTTCTCCAGCAGCCTCCTCGCCTCCGCGTCTATTTCATACGGCACCCCCGCGATATGAATCCTCACAATTTCGTTCATTTTGCTTTCCTTTCCAGTTTTTTTATCACGCTATCCATTTTATGAATCTGCCCACCCAAACACTCCCGCACCGCCCGCCCATACTCCGTAATCCGATAATATTTCCGCGGCGGCCCGCTCCTCGACTCCTGCCACTCGTGCATAAGCAGCCCATCTCGCGCCAGCCGCGACAACAGCGGATAAATCGTCCCCTCCACTATCTCCAGCTCCGCCTCCCCCAGCCGCAGCAAAATCTCCGACGCATACACTGGCTCCGAAGTCGCCAGCAGCACACATTGCGTCAGCGTCCCTTTTTTCAGCTGAACAGTCAACTCCGCCGCATAATCCACCGCACCCTTTCGCGCTTCAGCCGACCCTCCAGCGCCCACCCACACTCCTCGCGCTTCCTGTCCATCCTGATTTTCGTCTTCTGCCATAGCATCATTGTAATGCATAGTAGTGGGTATTGTCAATACCCCTCATCCCCCAGATTCCTATTGACTTTCCATCCCGCTTGTGCTATACTGTACAATAGAAAGAATTATACCAAAAAACCTCACCCCTGTTCCAACAGGGGTCGTCCCTTTTCTATCCTCCCCACCCCCTACGGGTAGACACAGCGGAGGGCGTTGCCGTAACGTTTAGGGTCATTTGTAGTTGTACCTAAATGGATGCTGTCACTTGTCATATGTGATCGCGAAGCGTTTTCAAATGAGATAACGGATGACATCCATTGATTCGAGAATTGAGACAACCAGCCTAACCCTAGCTGAGTAAGCTGGATAACCATACTTCCATTTATGACAGTGGCGAAGGGGGGTTGAGCAAGTAGCATAAATGTAATAACGTACTATTATTAACATAAGCATTGTTATATAATGATACACGGAAAGGAGGGAATATGGCAAAATGCAATAGCATACGAACAAGTAAGCGTATCGCCAGTAAAGCATCAGACTTGATGCGAAATAGCAAGTCGGCAGCAACCAGAAAGGTAGCCGCTAGCGCGCTAGCTAATAAAAAGAAAAGTAATAAAAAATAAATATCTAAACAAAGCATCTGCCCCTAGCCATCTGTAGCTAGGGGTTTCCTTCGCCACTGTCTCTGATGACATCTTCAGCCCGCCAACTGGACTCCGTGGGCAAGAGCGTTCGTTAATATGGGCATCGACTCTACGCTCAGACATGAGCGCGATTCATATAAATGTAGGTCCCACATCCATTAACCCGGGCGTCATTACTAACGGCCCTGAGTTTAATGGTCATTCCCTCCGCTGTGTCTACCCGTAGGGGGTAGGGAGAACGCGCTCCTCCTTCGCCACTGTCTCGGATAGCTACTTCAATCGAGGTCAAGGGTTAGTCGAGCAGTCTTTATTCGCGCGCATATGGGCTGCTTCGCTACAGTCTAATATCCTAGCCGCACACACCATTATCGAGCGTACATACGCGTACCCCGGCTGGGGCACTCAACCGCAAAAACATCAGGGGCGTTCCCTCCGCTGTGTCTACCCGTAGGGGGTGGGGAGGCTAGTGCTAGGTAGGGAGGATATAGTTAGTATGGGATAGGCTAAACATGCAGCATCAAAGTAAGACTGGATAGAAGTACCTAAAACCCCCGTAGCAAAGGTTCGGACTCATTCGGAACGTCCCGGAGCTTGGCAAAGCGAGGGAGAAGAAGGTTTTAGTCCGTGGCGACGGATTAAAACCATTCTGTGTCCGAGTGAGCCGAACTTGATGAGGGGGTTTTAGGGATCACTGTGGGTAAATTCTGTACCTGATGAGGCTTGTGCTAATACGTACAGAGAGTTATTTTGATGCTTCGTCTATTATCCGAACCTAGCCAGCACGACCAGATATGCTACAATATACTCTAGAAATGCAGCTCCGGCTCGCATTTCCCTAGACTTAAATTAAGAAACAGAAAACCCCTCGGTTTTCTTAGCCAAAAGGAGGCTTCATGGCAGATTTTAATAAAATTTTAGACGCAGGTGACTACGAAAACGGCACCACCAACGTCGTAGTCGAAATCCCCGTCGGCAGCAATTACAAGATCGAATGGAACCGCAAAGTCGGCTATTTCGCACTCGACCGCGTCGAAAACAAAATCTTCGCCAAGCCCACCAACTACGGCTTCATCCCTCAAACTCTCGACGAAGACGGCGACGAACTCGACGTCCTCCTCATCGCCGACGACCCACTCCCAATGGGCCTCGTCGTCGAAGCCCGCGTCCTCGGCGTCATGAAATTCTCTGACGACGGCGAAGTCGACGACAAAATCATCGCCGTCCCCGCCGACGACCGCAACAACGGCAACATCTACGAATCCCTCGACGACCTCCCCAAGAAACTCATCGAACAAATCGAGTTCCATTTCAACCACTACAAAGACCTCAAAAAGCCCGGCACCACCAAAGTCGGCAGTTTTGACGGTATCGACGAAGCCAAAAAGGTCATCAAGGACGCTATCGCTCGCTGGAAAGCGCAAGCTTAGCCAAACCTCACCGCCATGCCCCGCATATCAAAACCCCACCTCATCACCGCCCTTGTCCTAGCCCTCCTCGTCGCCATCATTATCGTCCCTTTTCTCCTCTTCTCTAATAACCGCACCCCCCAAGAAGAACCCCTCCCACCAGCAGGCAAAAACGCCCCCACCCCTCGCGACATCATGTCCCAAGTCATCAACGACCTCCGGGATACCCTCGTCGCCGCCAGCCCCAACCCAAACGACCCCCGCACCGCCGTCTCCGACCCGCTGCTCGGCGCCCCCTTCTACCAAGTCCCCGGCTTTGATTTTTACGTCGCGGCCAACGTCGGCCAGCACATCAACTTTGGCTGGCCAACCGAAGCCGACCGCCTCACCACAAACGACCGCATCCTGACTGTTTTCCAATCCTTCCAATTCGAAGAACAATTCCCCGACACCCCCTCCGCCACCGGCGCTACCTACTATGTCGGTCAAGGCGTCCTCTGCGCCGTCGCCGCTCCCGCTCGCCAATCATCCGGCGCCATCAACTACGCCGGCGTCGTTGGCTGCAGCGTCTACTCGGATTACTTCAACTTCGCCGAAGCCGTCCAACCCTTCTTCGATCTCATCCCCAAAACCTCCGACATTCTCGCCTTCCAAAACCTCACCTTCCACACCGACGCCGACGAACGCCAATCCGCCACCCTCATGGTTGACAACCTCACCACTGGCGAGCTCGGTCTAATCGACCTTCGCCTCGGCTCCGACAACATCTGGCGCCTCCGCGACCAAACCCCCCGCCCCTAGTCGTATCTATATTCTTGCTCTTCCGCCGGCGCACCTAACCCCGGCACCAAATCCGCCAAAAACCTCGACGCCGCCTGATATTCCGTCTTGCCATACAACTGCCGCCGATGCGCCATCGAAATAAACAACCTCTTCCGCGCCCGCGTCATCGCCACATACAACAGCCGCCGCTCCTCCTCAATCGCGCTCTTACTCCCATCTCGCGTCATCGGCAACAACCCCTCCTCCAGCCCCACCACAAACACATTATCAAACTCCAATCCCTTCGCCGAATGAATCGTCATCAACGAAACCGCCTGCCCCGCCACTTCATCCGAACTACTCGACAGCGCCAAATCCACCAAAAACGTCTCGAGATCCGGATACTCCCCCGCCTCCATAATCAAGTTATCCACATTTAGCAGTCGCTCCGCCGGCTCCGGATACGTCGTCAGCAAATAATTCCGATATTCTATCCTATCAATCACCGCCGCCGCAAGCTCCCCCGGCGTCGCCGTTTTCGCTAGCTCCCCAAGCTCCCGAAAACACTCACCAATCCGAGCAAAACTCACCCGCGCTTTCGGCGACGTCTTCGGCGGCGGATTAAACACCGCCTCCAGCAGCGGCTCACCCGTCTGCTCCCGCCACGCCAAAAAGTTCTGCCAACTCTTCTCACCAATCCCCGTCCCCATATAACCAATCACCCGCTCCAGACTAATCGTATCCTCCGGATTCAGAAGCAAATGCATAAACGCCAGCACATCCTTAATCTCCGCCCGATCATAAAACCTCAGTCCCCCCACCAACTTATACGGAATATTCTCCGCCACCAGCGCCCGCTCAAACAAATAACTCTGCGCATTCGTCCGATACAAAATCGCCGTCTCCGCCCAAGCACCCATCGGATTCGCATACTCACGACTCACCCGATCAATCTCATCCATCACCCAAGTCGCCTCCTCGTAGTCCGTCGCTAGCCCTTGTATCACCACCTTTTCGCCCTGCTTTTCCTCCGTCCACAGCACCTTATCCGTCCGCTCCGTATTCGCATGAATTATCTTGTTGCTCGCCGACAAAATCGGCTGCGTCGACCGATAATTCCGCTCCAACTTCACCACCACCGCCCCCGGAAAATCCTTTTCAAACCTCAAGATATTCCGAAAATCCGCCCCTCGCCACGAATAAATCGACTGCCAGTCATCCCCCACCGCGCAGATATTATTATGCGGCCCAAGCAGCAACCGCGTAATCTGATACTGTATCGTATTCGTGTCCTGATACTCATCAATCATAATATGACTAAATCGCCGCTGCCACTTTTCCCGCACCGCGTCGTCCCGCTCCAGCAGATTTTTCAAAACCACCAAAAGATCATCAAAATCCAGCGCATTATTCTTCGCCTTCTCCTCCTCATACGCCGCATACAGCCGCGCCGCCAGCCGCTGATTCGGATAAATCACCTCGCCCATCGCCTCATCCGGCGTCGTCCCCTTGCACTTCCACTCCGAAATCATCGTCACCACAAACCCCGGCTTCACCTTCGCGTCTTCCTCACGCAATAGCCGCCGCACCAACGACTGCCGATCCGACGTATCATAAATCGTCCAACCCGCCATCAGCCCCGCCGCCATGTATTCAATCCTTAGTAGCCGCGCCGACAAGCTATGAAACGTCGAGAGATACGGCAACCGCGGCACAGCGTGCCCTTGCTTATGCAGTAGCTGCATCGTCCGCTCCCGCATCTCCTTCGCCGCCTTGTTCGTAAACGTCACCGCCAAAATCGACTCCGGCGCCACCCCCTGCTCCACCAAATACGCAAACCGATGCACCAAAGTCTTCGTCTTCCCGCTCCCAGCACCCGCCAAAAGCAACACCGGCCCATCCACCGTCGTCGCAGCCAACCGCTGGCTCTCATTCAAGTCTTCTAAGACATCCATCCCTTTATTTTACAGTACGCCGCTCGAGGTTTCCACTCCTAACCTCTTCCTCACCGACCACGACCACTTCCGTCGCACCCGACCCGGCCGCATACTTCAGCGCCTTATCCAGCTTGCCCCCCTGCAAGTAAACATCCACACTCTCGCCGTTCTTCCTCCACTCACTCGCCTTCTCCAAACAAAACCCCATCTGCTCCTTCGCCACCGGCACCAGCACTACTTTCGCCTCTGTCGCTAGCTCCGGCAACTTCCCCAACTCCGCCAACGAATTAAACAACCGCGTCAGCCCCACACTAAACCCAACCCCCTCAAACTGCTCATTAGAATAGTTACCAACCAAGTTATCATACCGACCGCCCGAACCTATCGAGCCAATTTCCGGCACCTCCTCCAGGCGAGTCTCAAAAACCGTCCCCGTATAGTAGTCGAGCCCACGAACAATCTGCAAATCAACCTTCGCTTCCACCACTCCACGCACTTCCAGTTGCTCCATCACCGCCACGAGCTCGAGAAATCCTTGCCTCATCAGCTCACTAGCCGAATCCCCACCAGCACCAATCCCCAGCACCTCCGCCAGCTCATCCAGCCCACCCGAAAACTTAATCAAACTTTGCAGCTTCTGGATCTGCCCTTGTCCCAGACCCAAGCCTCTCAGTTCCTTAACCAAATCCTCCTCCGAGATTTTCTCAGCATCATCAATAACACTCATCGCCGGCTTAACATCCTCCAGCCCCAGCTCTTGCAAAAACCCGCCCAGCAAGCGACGGTTAGCCACCCGAATCGTAAACGGCCCAATATTCATCCGCCGATAAATATCCGCCGCCACCGCAATCACTTCCGCATCATAGCCGATGTCCAGCTTGCCGCGTGCAATCACATCCGCATCACACTGATAAAGCTCACGCTCACGACCCCGCTGAACTTTTTCACCCCGATAGGAGCGATTGATTTGCGAAGCCTTCAGCGGAAAAGCCAACTCCCGATCGCGCCCCGCAACATACATCGCCAGCGGCACTGTCAAGTCAAACCGAACCGCCAGCTCCGCCTCACCCTTCTTAATCCGATAAACCTGCTTGTCCGTCTCGCCCCCCGATTTCGCCAACAGTGCCTCCGCCCGATAAATCAACGGCAAATCCAAAGATCGGAAACCATACGCATGATGCACGCCAGCCACCAAATCTTTAAGTTGGTCAAACTTTGCTTGCATGTCGGGGCTGTATGCCACAAACCCTGACAGAGGCGCGATATTTTCGCGTACCATATGTCTCCTTTCTTGACATCTCTATTATATCAGATTATACTATCCTTGTGTGGCTCTTTAGCTCAGTTGGTAGAGCAGAGGCCTGAAGAGCCTTGTGTCCCCAGTTCAAGTCTGGGAGGAGCCACCAAAATCATAATTCTACCCCAGTTACGGCTGGGGTACTTTTATTTTAATGTCATGCTTTTTGATCCTATCTGTCGGTTTTCTTGACCCAACTACTGACAAAACTACTAACACCCCACTCCCTACGGGTAGGCACAGCGGAGGGATGAGCCTCCTGGCTTGCTGTTACTATGAACACCTGTACCAGAAGCTGCATTACTAATGCCTGTACTTTGTGAGTTTGATGTATTAACGAGCGAAGACGTATGCCAGAACGTCCAGCTAGATTGGCTAACCAGACCTTCGTAGGCGGCAGCACGACCCAGCGCGACAGTGGCGAAGGAGGGCTTCGGGGTCTCCGCGGAGAGGGTCGAAACTTTATAAAGTTTTGGATTTGGGTCGATTTAACAGGGGTGAGTGCGAGGTAGGAAACTTTATAAAGTTTCCTACCTCTGTTATAACGCCGGCTTTATAAAGTTCCAACCTCCCTTTCGCCACTGTCTCCTGCTAAGAAAACCAAGGTTTTCTTCCTTTCCTTGACTGGAGCCAGAAAAGACAGGCGGAGCCTGACCTTTTCTGGCGAATCATTATCTAGGAGGGGAGCAGTCCTCGCTTGGTTTGCTATAGGCAAACTCGGCTTTTGCCGACGAGGACGATGAGGGGAGGACTACTCCCCTCATGGGCTGGACACTGTGTCTACCCGTAGGGGGTGGGTAGAACTGCGCCAAGCCTCGCCGCTAGGCGTCAATAATCCATTAAAAAGTTCGGGATTCACTCCCGAACTTTTTAATCTAGTTAAGGAAGCAAGAAACCTTGGTTTCTTAAAGCTCTACTCCCATCTAAACACCCGAATCGCCACAACATAAACCACCACTCCCCACGCCCCGATTACCAAGAGCTGCGGCATCACCCCCAGCAACGAAAAATTCTCCGTAATTATCAGCCGAATCCCCTCCACCACCGGCGTCAGCGGAATAAACGCCGCGACCCTCTGCACTGCATCCGGCATCAAAAACAGCGGGAAAAACACCCCACTCAAAAACATCATCGGAAACATCAACACCGAAGCCGCCGCCTCCGCCTGCGTATTATTCTTCGCCCAACCACCAATCAAAAGCCCAAACCCCAGCATCATCAACGTCGAAATCAGCGTAAACACCCCAAAATTCAGCCAACTCCCGCGCATCGAGAAGTCAAATATCACAATCCCCAGCCCAATCATCAGGGCAAATATCAGCGCCCCCATCACCAAAAACGTCACTGAATACGACAAAATCAGCTGCGACTTCGAAAGAACCGTCGCCCGTAGCCGCCGCGTCGCCCCCGCTTTCTTGTCACCACTAATCGCGCTCGACATCGTCATCAACCCAATCGTCAGCACCGTATAACCCAAAAGCCCAGCAAACACATAATCAAAGTTACTCAGCCCCTCATGCGTCATCACCTCTGATCGCACCGCCAAAATCGGCCGCGTCCCAGTTATCACCCGATCCAACTCACCAACCACCCCTTCCAGCACCGATACCAACATCTGCCCCGCCTGCTCATTATTTCGACTATAAAACACCTCCACCACCCCACTTGGCAACCCATCCTCACCTAACTCACCAAAATTCGCCGGGAACACCACAATCGCATGTAGCTCACCCCGCGTCATCATCTCTTCCGCCTCGCCCCGATCATCCACCTCCGCCAGATTCGCGATCTCACTTTCCACCAAAACATCCGTCACCGTCTCGCTCAGCTCGCTCTCCGCCTCGTCAAACACCGCCACTTCCAACCCCGAAAAACTATCATTGCCATGCATCATCCCAAAAATCAGCAGGAAAATCACCGGCAACGCAAAAAAGAAAAATATAAACGCCCTATCCCTGAAAAACCGCTTCAAATTCGCCCTCACCAGCGCGCCTACCGTCCCCAAGTACCCAGTATTCAAACTGCTCATTCTCGTAAATCCTTCCCTGTCAAGTCAATAAACACATCTTCCAAATTCGCCTGCTCCACCACCTGCGCCTTCTTAAACCCACGCCCCAACAGCTCCTTGATCAACTTCTTCGGCGTATTTATCGTCAAAATCTTCCCCCCATCCATCATCGCCACCCGATCGCACAACAGCTCCGCCTCGTCCATATAATGCGTCGTCAAAATCACCGTAATCCCCTGTTTCTTAATCGTCTGCACTAGCTCCCACAGATTCCGCCTTGCCTGCGGATCCAACCCCGTCGTCGGCTCATCCAAAAAAATCACCTTCGGCTCATGCACAATCGCCGTCGCAATACTAAACCTCTGCCGCTGTCCACCACTTAGATTCTCCGGAAACTCATCCTTCTTCGCCACAAGATCAAAATCTTTCAGCAACTTCTCCACATTCACCTTCACCCCATTCACCCCAGCAAACAACTCCAACTGGTCCTTCAGCGTCAACTTCTCGAGGAAAGCCGTCGACTGCAACTGCACGCCAATCATCTTCTGCACCGCCCGTGGATCTTTCGCCACATCCACCCCGTCAATCTCCACCGTCCCGCTCGTAATCGAAAGCAGCGTCTCCATCATCTCCAGCGTCGTCGTCTTTCCCGCCCCATTCGGCCCCAAAATCCCAAAAACCTCACCCCTCGCGACCGAAAACGTCACGCCCTTCACGGCCTCATGCTTGCCGTATTTCTTCTTGAGATCTCTGACCTCTATTATGTTGCCCACGTATTCCTTCCTAATTACGGCGTCAACCGGTTAATATCTCGCGGAAACAGCACCGCTTCCTTAATATTCGCTAACCCCACCGTCTGCTTCACAAACCTATCCACGCCAAACCCGCACCCACCATGCATCGGCAACCCATATTTAAACGCCTGCAGGTAGTACTTATACCCCTCCGCATCGACATCCAACCCCGCCTTCTTCATCTGCTCAATCATCTTCTCATAATTGTTCTCTCGTAGCGGCACCGTCGCTAGCTCCAAGCCTCGATACAACAAATCTGCCCATTTCGTCACGCCCTTCTCAGCATCCACTTTATGATAAAACTTCGCCGCCTCAATCGGAAAATCCGTCGCATAAACCAAGTCCGACCCTAATTCCTTCCGCGCATACTCACAAATAAACCGCTCTTCATCCGGCGTCAAATCCTTCTCGTCTCGCGTATCTACACCCGCCTTTTTCGCCGCCGCACTCGAGCTATACATCTCATGAATCTCCGCCACCGTAAACTCCGGCACCCGCTCAGCCAAACGAAGCTCCGGCGCCTGCAAACTCTTTAACTCATCCGCAAAATCCGAATATGTCCGCCTTAGCACGCTTGCCGCTAGCCCCCCCACAAACTCCCGCACTTCTTCATGCCCACTCACAAACCCCATCTCCACGTCCAGCATCGTCAGCTCCGTCATGTGCCGCGTCGTCGCACTCGGCTCCGCCCGATAAGCGTGGTTGATCTCAAACACCCTCTCAAACGCCCCCACCATAATCTGCTTATAAAACTGCGGACTTTGCGCCAACGTCGCCTCTTTCCCAAAGTAATCGAGCGTAAACACTTCCGCCCCACCCTCTGTCGCCGCCCCCAAAAACTTCGGCGTATCAATCTCCACAAACTCATTCTCTATCAAATACTCCCGCAAATACTGCGTCATCGCCGCCCGAATCCGAAAGATCTTCCCTTCCTGCACATTCCTGATATTCAGCACTCTGTTATCAAACAGCGTGTCCAAATGTTCACTCTTGTGCGAAATCGGCTTATCAATCTCGATCGGCGGTTCATCCGTCACCGGCGTCTCCACCGTCAACACTACATTATGTAGCTCCGCTCCACCCGGCGCCCGCTCATCAGCAACCACAACTCCCGAAACCGAAAGCACCGTCCCGATCTGCAACCCCCGAAGCTTCTCCATCTCATCTTTGTCTTCCACCAGCATCTGTATCAGCCCCGACCGATCCCGAAGCGTCAAGAAATTCAACCCCCCGAGCAACCTCTTCTTATGTAGCCACCCTTTGACCGTGATTTTCTGCCCTACCAGCTCCTTGAGCTCTCGCGCCAATTTCCTCTCATTCATACTAAGATTTTACCACACCACCACTAATTATCCACAAGAAACTGATGATACCGCTTGACCTTTACTGATCTTAATAGTAAACTAAAGAGACATATAATCAAGGAGGTAAGAAATGAGGCATTTCGATGCGTCAAGGAAAAAATGGCTATTACCGGCAGCAATCGGTGTCGTAGCTCTTGGTGTCGGTGGTGCGATGCTATGGTCAACCGTAGCCCGCTACGCCAGCACAGGTACCGCTACCGGTACAGCAACCATCGCCGCATGGAACGTTGAAGCAAAAATCGGCAATGATGTCGCCACACCATGGACTAATATCTCTGGCGCCGGCAACACCGCCATCGGTACTTTTGCGCTATCGTCGGCTACCAGCAATCCATTCATAGAGGGTGATCTCGTCGCCCCTGGCAGCGTTCTCGAATCTGAGGTTCTCAGTGTCCGCGCCGCTGGTAGCGAAGTCGCCGTAGAATACGTCTTCTCGCTCGGCTCTGAAGCCAATGCCAGCGCCTTTAAGATTGACGACGTCAAGATCGCCAACCTTGCCACCCTACCACAAGGCCTTCAAGACACCATCGCTGTTGAAACATCGCCAGAAGGCGGCCTTCGCGTAGTGGTCCCTCTTGCGTTCGTTGGCGAAACTATCGAATTCCAAGTTATCGCACGTTGGATTGGTCTCTGTACTGATGATGGCGCTCCCGCTGACTGCGACCAAGATGCTATGAACGCGGCCAACACTGCTCGTGGTATCGCTGGTGGTAACACCACATTCCCAGTTAACGTCACGGCTCGACAGCACCTAGGTAACTTTTAATTCGTCAAAGGCTAAACGGTAGCTAACAATGCAGCCAAAGCGTCGTCAATTCTACGTTGATTCAAGTAGTAACAGCCTGGATATCCAAGCTTACACTAAAGTCATCGTTGGGCTGGCGGCGCTGCTGCTGCTTGCTATCGTTGTTATAGTTATCCTCGGTATCACCATCGCTCGACGCGAACCGCTTGCGGATCATCACGTCGCAGCCGTTGGGCAAAATTATTTCTCACTCGACGACGGTAGTGGTTTTTTGCGAATTGGTGGCAGTGGCGAAATCCCTGAAGGTTTCACCCCTGGTCCCAATCCCGTTCGCCCCCAGCCTCCCGGAGGCCCCATCGGCGTCCCTCCCGCTATTCCTGGCCCAAGCGGTCCGGACACCGGCCCTGGCGGCGGCGACCCCACCGACCCACCTCGACCCGGCGTCCCCTGTACCATCTTCAACTTCTCACCTGAATACTGCGTAGAAGTAGAGGGTCATATCATGATTGCCAGCGCTAGCCTGCCCATCTTCGCCCGCCATGACCAAGATCATTCGCCTCGCATCGCCCCAGGCGACAGCGGTTCTTACGCTTTCACTGTCCTCAACAACAGCAATTACGTCATCGCTTACCGTCTCTTCTTCGAAGAAATCAACCCTCAAGGCATTAACATGCGCTTCCGCCTCCGCAGTGGCGACGTCTGGCTTTCCGGCACGGAGGGTGACTGGGTTAGCGCCACCGAGCTCGGTGCTCTCGTCATGAATATGCCCGTTCTTGGCGCCACGCCCTACGTGCTAGACTGGCGCTGGGAGAGCCACCCGCACAACGACACTGCCGCCGGCATCGCTAGCGACATCTACACCATTCGTATCATTTCATTCTCGGAGCAGCACCTATGAGAAGAAGCTTCTCCCCGCGCCAACATCGCTCCATAGCAATCGCTATTGCTACCATAGTCGTAGCCAGCAGCCTTATCATACTCAGCCGCGTCTACACCCAATCTCGCTACGTTCTCGACGATCAGTCTGTCTCCATCCCCGCCTCCGGCGCTCCAATGTTCGCCTCAGTCGACGACAGCATCGATGTCGATGACGACGACAAGTGTCGCCTCCAGATATTGACTATGCATGACATGGCCTGCTCCGAACTAGTGGCAAGCTATGCGCCGGGGATGGGGTTGTTCGTCAACCGCCTCCTCGTCATCTCTGGCATTCTCGACACCCAAACTATGGCCACCGACAACCCACTTGAATTTACTGTCCGACTCAGCCATCCTGACTATAACTTTATGTTCTTTTCCGACCGACACCCTCTCGGCATGGGGCTCATAGGCCCTGGTGGCATATTCACCGGTGCACAGCTATCCGGCGACGCTGACAACGGCGGTGAAGAGTGGATGCTCATCCGTGTCTCTCCTCGCTTAGGCTACACCCCCCTCCCCAACGACACCGTCGACATCATCGTCAGCTCTACCCGACCCTTCAGCCACGAAATCTCCCGCACCTGCTTAGAAATCGGCCCTAGCGCCGTCTGCGAGGATGGTCCATGAGCCGTCGCTTCCCTCGCCCTAAACCCGCCAAATCTAAATATACTAGCCGTCGCTTCGCCCGCCCTAAGCACTTTCGCCTCTATCGCCTCGCTTTTACCCTTCTCCCGATCGCCGTCTTTACCCTCTCTTCTCCAATTCTCTCTACCGAAAGCCGCCATCTTTCTGCCGCTCAAGTCGGCTCTATTGCCAGCGTCGCCCGCCCAGCGCTCAACATCCCCACCGTCACACAAGGCCTCCACAATCTCAACAACACCCAATCCCGCCACGTCGTCTTCTCAATAGAAAACGAAGATCAAACCTCCCGCAACCAAATCACTCTCAGTTACCTCCTCTCAATTAGCGCTAGCGATACTGTCGACATCCGCGATTTTAACCTCACCCTCTGCCGCGTCACCTCACCCTCAGCTTCCGACTGCCCACCAGATATCACGATACGCCTCAATCCTCACCCCACCTCTCGCACCGTCACTACTGACGCCATCGATCTCGACTCACTTGGTTTTGTCGACGGTGACTTCCATCACTACTTACTCATTGCTACACTCGACGACTACAGCCTTCGTGGCCAATCTTTTGATGTCATTGTCACCGCTCACGACATAATGCAATATCTTCCTGGAGTCTAGCCCATGAAACGCGCCCTCATCTTCGCCGCCAAGGCCTTTCTTAGCCTGTTCGTCATCATCATCCTCGTCGTCAATATAACCCTCATCCTCAACCACCGTCTCCGCGGCGACGAATACCCCAACTTCCTCGGCTGGCGCGCCTTCAGTGTCGCTACCGGTAGCATGCAACCCACCATCATGCCTGGCGACCTCGTCCTCGTTCGCCGCCCCGACGTCTACAAGATAGATGACATCATCTCCTTCATGGATAGCGAATCCGTCGTCACTCACCGCATCATCGGCTTCTCCTCTTCCGGCTGGCTCACTCAGGGCGACATGAATAACACCCCGGACTTCGTCCCGGTCCCTGAACACAACATCCTCGGCACTGTTCGCTTCACTATCCCTAGCGGTGGCATCTGGCTTATCGCTCTTGGCCGGCTCGCCCCCTTCATCGCCCTCATCGTTCTACTCGTCCTCATCTACAGCCACCTCGTCAATATCGGCCGCATCAAACCCTACTTTGGCCTGGCCTTACAAAAGCTTCTCCACCGCCACCTCAACAACGCCATTACTTACGCTCCCACCGACCGAGCTAGCAATCTCGCTAGCAACATTCTCGGCCAACCCATAGAAGTCAACCGCAAAAAGGCTCGCCGATCATTCAAAGTCATCCGCCACCGCAACTTCCGCTACGGCACTGAGCTCCGCCTCAAACTCCCCGACGACAGCACCCTCGACCTTGCCACCTGGCTCACCGACGATGCTGCTGTCGCCGACGTCGCCGCAGCTGCCACTATCGCTTTCTGTGCAGGTGCTACTGCCAGTGAAATCACCGAAGCTGTCGCTGACTTCGCCGCGCCCCCCGAAGCTGCCAAAAAACCTAAGCTAAAATACTAGCCGCCGTCACACTTTTCAGCGACATGTTCCCCCACACCCAATACATTAGTCCTGCTACCGCCAGATCCCCACTCCATACCGTCAGCGGATTATAATTTGTTATCACTAAGTTAGTCGCCGTCACTTCACCCCCACTCGCCACTAGTAACTCCTGGTTAAACACCGTTGCAATACATACATTGTATGACAATGTAAACTTATGTAAAATATCCGCCAGCGTCGGCAACGGTAAGCTCATCACTAACACTTTCGGATACAGCACTTCCTTAAATAATTTCTGCAGCTGGCTAAACGTCAACACCAACATCACCTCCGGCCTGTCCAATAAATCCGGCAACTTCGCCAAAAGCACATCCACCGCATCTCGCGTAATCAATAGTCGCTTCGGCAGACTATCGTCCGCTACCGCCTCTTCCAGTACCGTACTCAGCACCTGCGCAGTCTCCGCATTTCTACCCAAGTCCCCGAGCAACAGCACCCCATCCGCCCACGCAAATGCCGCCGCAATTGCTTCTTTATCCGCCATCTTAAAGTACTGTCCGTCACCCGGCAATATCGCTTGCACTTCCTCTGCACCTAGCAGAAGCGCCCGCTCATACGCCCTACTCTCCGCTGCAACGCCTGCTCCAGACCCGCCAATTACCGCCACTTTGCCCATCTTCCGCTCCGGCCGACTAAACTCTACTTCCGGAAACAACGGCTCCTCCTGCCGCGCTAGCTCAAAACTCATTTCAAATCTAGCTCCGCCATCACCGGCACATGATCCGACCCCAGCACCTCGCCTAAAATCCGCGCATTCGATAACTCCACCCCCCGCGTAATCAAATAATCAATCCTCCAGCCAATATTCTTCTCCCGCGCCCTAGCAAAATGACTCCACCAAGTATACTGCTGCTTGTCCGGATTCTCTTCGCGCCACACGTCTTGATAATCTTTCAAAAAGTTCCGCATCCCCGCTCGCTCCTCGTCCGTAAATCCATGCGTATTTCGATTTTCTTTCGGCCGCGCCAAATCTATCTCCTCCACCGCCACATTGAAATCTCCGCCACACACCACCGGCCCATCCAGTTCATCCAAATATTTCTTAAACCATTCATCCCACTTCTGCCGCACCGGTATCCGCGTCAAATCTCGCTTACTATTCGGCACGTACACACTCACGAAATTTACACCACCAACCTTCACCGTCGTAATCCGTCCCTCATCCAGCAAATCACCATATTTATCCGTCAACTCCGATTCCCCATCCACATCACCCACCGGCACTTCTTCCCGCACCGCTTTCATCTCAAGACGCACCCACACCGACGTCCCCGAATATCCTTTTTTTAAAGCATAACTATCAAACTTCTCATATTCCGGCGCATAATCCACCATCTCATTCATTTTTATCTCTTGCATCAACAACACATCCGGCTGATATTCATCGAGAAACCTCTCTAAATCCCCCCGCTTCACCACCGCTCGTAGCCCATTCACATTCCACGTCGCTACTCTCATCGTCCCACCTTCATCAACTTCCGCGCCTCACGATCGCTCTCCCTCTTTCTTATCGAGTGCCGCTTGTCATATTCTCGCTTACCCGTCCCCACCGCAATCACCAATTTTATAAACCTTCCCGCAGTCAACACCCTTACCGGCACAATCGTCTTGCCCGTCACCTTTTCAGCTTTCAAACTCTCAATCTGCTTCTTTGTCGCCAGAAGTTTCACCGGTTCACTCCTAACAGTCGTCTCCCCTTCCGCCGCCCGCACCGAAAAGCTCGCGTTCACAAGCCATAGCTCACCACGCCGCACCGTCACATACGCACCCTTCAGCTGCATCCGATGATCTCGCGCCGCCCGCACCTCATCACCTTTCAACGCCACACCCACCACCAGTTCATCACCCAAGCTATAGTCATAACGCGCTCGCCGATTCACAATCGTACTCGGATTAGACTTAGACTTCATACTTTACCCCTTCCGATTCTAACGCCTCGCGCACCTCCGCTAGCGACTGTGTCGCCATAAGCTTCTCCCGCATCATGCTCGCTCCATCAAAATCACGTATGTACACCTTAAAAAACCTCTTCAAAGGCTCAATATAATCAGGATTCGGCCACAACGACACATGTAGACACAAGAGCTTCATCAAGTCGACACGCGTCGGTTGTCGCTTAACAAAACAAAACGGATTCACAAACACCCCTCGCCCAATCATCGCCCCCTCAAACCCATGCTCCCTCATCAATCGTTCACCATGCTTCCGATCCACAATATCGCCATTGATATGCAGCCTCGTCTTCGGCGCTACCTCATTCCTCAGCGCCACAATCTCCGGCAGTAGTTCAAAATGCGCATCCACATTGCTCATTTCTTTTCGCGTCCTTAGATGCACAGTTAGCGCCGCCAAATCCTGCTCCAATACCAATCTCAGCCAATCCCGCCACTCCTCCACCTTCGAAAACCCCAGACGCGTCTTCACACTAATATCCGCCCCACCACCCGCAGCCTCCTTTGCCGCGCGAATCACCTCCACCGCCAACTCCGGCGTCCGTATCATCCCCGCCCCACCGCCATTTTTCACCACATTCTTTTCCGGACAACCCATATTTATGTCAATCGCCTTATAGCCCAAACTCACGCATCCGCGCACAGCCTCCTTAAAGTGCTCCGGGTTCTTCCCCCAAATCTGCGCCACTAACGGATGCATCGCCACACCATCAGCATTCACCACTCCCACTTCCCCACTCTCACCCGGCGCGAATACCAATCGCTCCATCGCGTTCGCCCTTCCCGCCTCATTCGCATAACTCGACACGTTCGTAAACTCGGTAAAGAATACTTCCGGCGCCCCCGCCTTCGCTACCACCTGACGAAACGGCACATCAGTCACCGCCTCCATCGGAGCGAGAATCATATACGGCGCCTTTAGCTTATCCCAGAACATAATAATTATATTATACCATTCTACTCGCTGTTTCGAGGATAGGAAAAGGGCACCCTCGCGAGTGCCCTGAACCCCAAAAACCCGGAAAGGAGGTCCGGTTGCGCCTAAGCGCCGCTTGAAAAGAAAATTGCCTTGCTGCCGACTGCTGCACCATTAGCCCCATAAAGGAGCCAACCACGCTCAATTCGCCGATAGGCAACTCCGCAGCAAAAGCTACCAAAATCCCGAACGATCGAGCGAGTATCACTTATTTGATTGTTTTGGGTCAATCAAAACAGGTCACTCTTATGGCTCGACGTAAACAGACTATCAAAAAGACCCGTCTTTTCATCGCTACTTGTATTATTCGCAATGACCTTTGCAGTCTTATATAGACTTTGCTGAGCCTCCGGGCTCAAATGCTTAGTTGCTCCATGTATCTTACTGCGAGTCGCATCATCAACGTTTACACCATCCAAGGTTTGCCCCGTGCCCCAAGCACTAGCAACCGCATTGGCAATCTTTCCGCCCCATGACAACATTTCAATCATCTCCTTCCGACAAGATTCAAATTAGGACGAATATTGGCCTATTGGCAAGCATAGACCGTCCTATTTCTACCCTAAATATAGCATTTCACGACCGACTTGTCAAGATGTAATGCTTATTACTGAGCTATCAAATACTCCTCAAACTTCTCCATTCCCACCACCGATTTTGTATACCCCGACACATCCGGGAAGTCCAATTTTTGCACCGACTTCCACATCCCGGCCAGCAGCTGCGCCGCCCGCTCCAAAATCGCCTCATCCAGCTCCACCGGCAGCACCGCCACCATCCCCTCCGCTTCCGGCGTCACAAATTCTATCCGCGCCAAAACCTCCCAACCCGCATACTCCCGCCGCGCCCCCACCAACAATTTATAAATCGCCAGCTGCCACTGATAACTCCTCAGCCCCGTATCTTTCCTATCCCACTTCGCCCGCGGCTTCCCAGTTTTAAAGTCCACAATCGTCAGCCGACGATTCTTCGCATCTATCTCCAACCGATCCAACTTCCCGCCCACCGGCACCTCACCCACATGCCCATCAAACCATTTCTCCACCAGCGCCTCGCCGCTTAAACTCGGCAACCTCTCCGCCAGCCACCCGGGCAACTGATCGCGCACGCGCTCCCGCAAATACTTCTCATCCTTCGGCAAAAACTTCTTCCCAGCAATCCACGTATCAGCAAACCCAATCGCGTCGTCCGGCCGCACCCGCATAATCTCATGCACCAAGTTTCCGTACTGCGCCTGTGCCGAATCCTCCGTCGGAAAATTGAGCAACTTCCGCTCGAACCACGCTTCCGGCCCACCATACTGCACATCCAAAAAACTCGTCAAATCCGTCGGCGACAATCGCAAGTTCTTCAGCTTATCACGCAGCACAACTTCCAGCCCTGGCTCGGCTAAAGCTCGCGCAAGCCACGGCAGCTCCAACATCTCCGCCTTCTCCAACACCTCCGCTTCTTTCTGCTCCACCTCCATCTCCGGCAAGAACCTTAGCGGCATCTCCCCCGCTTTACTCAGCAAATACAACCGCGACTTAGCCCGTGAAACCGCCACAAAAAACACCCTCGCCGCCTCACCATGGCTGTCGCCCGTATGGAACACCGGCTCAAAGTTCCACGGCAAGCTCAGCCGATTATTGTTCCCCTTCTTCACCCCCCACGTCGCATCGTCCGCGTTCGCCACAATCACTGTGTCAAACTCCAACCCCTTCGCCGAGTGCGCCGTCAGCAACGAGACCGCATTCACTTCACTCGCCCCGGCACCCGCCGACACGCGCACCCCAGCCGCCTCACACCCATCCACATATTGCACCAAATCTCGCGCCCGCACTAACCGCCCAAAATAATTCTGCACGTTCCGCCGTAGCGTATTCAGCCCACTCGTAATCTGATACAACTCCGCACCCTTCCGCTCTTCCCCTAGATAATAATCCTTAAACCGCCCATCAATCACCCGCACAAGAAACGTATCCAGCGGCTCATCATCCACGTGCACCGCCAATTCATCTATCCACTCACCCGCCTCACCGTAATTTTTTTCCATCAAATCCACCACCCGAAGCCCCAACCACGGCGCCGACAATGCCCGCGGATATAAATGCGCCACATTCCTTCCGTCACTAATCCCCACCACCAACCGCAAGATATTTATAATCTTCCGCACCGCCGGCACATCAAACACATTCTCCCGCTTTTCATACACCGTCGGCACTTCCGCCGCCGCCAAATATTCCGCCGCCTCAATCAACACTTTATGTTTTGGCGCAATTACCGCCACATTCCGTCCCGCCTCCCACTCTTTTTTAGCCAACTTCGCCAGCGCCGAAAACTCCTGCCCCTCCGTCCCATATTCCATCTTCCGTATCTCCGCCGCTCCAGAAAACGCCTCCATCTCCTTCACCGCGATCCGATCCTCCGCTGGCACATGCGCTATCACTTTTTGACTCAATTCCACCACCTCACCACCCGACCGATAGTTCGTATTTAACACCACCAACTTCGTATCCCGATACCGCACCGCAAACTCACCCAAGCGACTGGCCAGCGCCCCCTGAAACCCATACACCGTCTGGTCATCATCACCCACCGCCATCACATTCGGCCGCCCCTCACTCGCCGGATTATTCGTCAATAGCTCAACAATTCGATCCTGCGCCTTGTTCGTATCCTGATACTCATCGAGCAACACATACTGCCACCGCTCTTGTAGCGTAAACCGCAAATCATCATTCGTCTCTATCGCCCGTATCGCTTCCAAAATCATATCATCATAGTCATACAACCCCTCCGCGCACAAAGCCTCCGCGTATCTCTCAAACACAATCGCCAAGCTCGCCGCCCGACTATTCGCAAACTCCCCACCCAACACCCACTTGTCATTATTGTCTTTTTTGCACCACTTTTTTCGCCACCCAGTCAGCCCTGTGATGCTCGTTTTTCCAGTCGCCGTCGTCGGCGGATTGTCCAACGCCTCCCGCAGCGCAATCAGCGGCGCCCTGAGATAATCACTCCCCAAACCCTTCCACTCTTCATAAATCTTTTCATACCCAGGCGCTAACTCCTCATATTTCTTACTCTCCGGAAATTCTATCACCCCCACCTGCGCTATCACGAACAGATTTTTCGCCGCCGTCTCACCCAAAGTTTTCGCCGTCAAATCCCCCTTCTTCATATCCGAAATCACCGACCCAATCTGCCCCGCATCCGTATTAAACCTCAGCGGATCATTGTACGGCAACTCATTAATAATCCCCGTCAAAATCTCATGCCGCTTCAAATCATCCACCATCGTCGCGAGCGTCCTGTCAGTAAAATAATCCGCATATTCCCTGAGAATCACCTCACCAAACGCATGATAAGTATGCACAGAAACATCATAGCTCGCCGCCCCCAAGAATCTATGCAACCGCTCCCGCATATTCTCCGCCCCCGCATTCGTATAGGTCAAACACAAAATACTCGACGGCGCCGTATCCGTCTGCTCCAAAATCTCCGCCACCCGAAGCGCCAGAATCTGCGTCTTGCCCGTACCCGGCCCAGCCACCACGAGCAGCGGCCCATCAATCGCCTGCACTGCTTCCAACTGCTCCGCATTCAACCGCTTCCGCTCTTCACTAAGATTCATATCATACCTTTTCTACTCATCATGCATTATCTCCGTTCCAACACCACCAAGTTCTCAATATGCGGCGTCTTCGGGAAAAAATTATATGCCTTCTGACACACAATCTTATACGCCCCCGCCCCTTCGCGACCACCCGCCAACCCCTCACGGCTGCCCGCACCATCCCCCCGCCCCTTCACCAACCACTCCACATCCCGCGCCTGCGTCACCGGATTACAGCTCAAATACACCACCCGCTTCGGCCCGTCCATGAGCAGCTTATCCACCAGCTTCTGATGCATCCCCGCCCGCGGCGGATCCACAATCACCGTATCCACCTGCGTCAAATACTCCAAAGCATCCTCCGATTTTGCTAGCACTGCCTTCGCCCCCGTCACGCCCGCCACATTTTTCGCTAATTCCGCATACGCCTTTTCGTCCACTTCCACCAGCGTCAAATCCTTCCCGCGCGCCACGCTCAGCCCAATCGTCCCCACCCCCGCATACAAATCCAGCACCCTCTCACCCTCTACCCAAGTCACAATCTCCCCCAGCACCATCTCATACACCGGCAAATTTATCTGAAAGAACCCATCCACATCATATTGATATTCCCGCCCCAAAAGCTCATCCGCCAAAGTCGTCTCCCCCACCCGCCAAACTTCCGTCGTCACGCTTGCCGGTGATTTCGCGTCCGAATACACCACCGCCAACCCCGGCACATCCACTCGCGAAGACATCTCTTTCGCCTCTTTATTCTTCACAAACAATTTCGCCACTGCCCGACCCCTCGCGTCCGACCTCACAATCAACGTCTTCAAATCCCGCGCTTCCGCCCCCATCTCGTTCAAAGCCCCTAGGCACTCACAAGCCTTCGCCCACAGCGGCTCCGCACTCAAACTTTCCGTCCGCACCACCTGCTTATAATGCGTCCCTCGCACATAAAACGCAAAGTGCAACCCCTCCTCGTCCCCATAAAACGAAAACTCCATCTTATTCCGATAATTCCACTCCTGCCCGTCCGTCGCCACCTCACCAATCTCTACTGGCAGCCCCCGAAACATCTCCGTCACCAGCTCCCGTTTCTGCAAAAGTTCATAGTCATAGTCCATCACCTGCCACGGCGACGTTGACAAGTATATCTCATCCCGCGGTGCTACCCGTCGCTCACTCGCCTCAACCACCGCAACCAACCGCGCCTCCACATAGCTCGACTTTTCCTTCGTAATTCGCACCTCCGCCAACTCCCCCGGCAACACCCCAAAACAAAACACCTTCTTCCCATTCTCAAGCTCGCCAATCGCCGCCCCGCCCGGCACCAACCCCGTGAACCGCACCCTTTCCATCTTGTCTTTGCCCCTACTCATACCTCTAATTATACCATCTCTGGCGCTCCTCCTTCGCCACTGTCTCTGTAGATAACTTTAGTTCTCCAGGCGGGTTTGCTAATCAGTCGGTAGTCGCTCTTTGGTGGGGGTCTGCAATATACTCGGATGAGACTATCAATGGTCCACGCCTATCAAACACAGCCATAAATCCTGGCTCATTCTCTAACAATCCAGCCAAACGTTTAGGTTATTCCCTCCGCTGTGTCTACCCGTAGGGGGTGGGGAGGAGAGCCGCAGCCCTCAAAGTCCCTAAACCCCTTGCTTTCGGCACCGATTTCTGATATAATCATACTCAATTACACTCGACAACCCTCAAAAAAAGGAGCATATCATGGATGAGACCACGAATGAAACCGCACACAAATTAGTAAATGAACCCCTACCCGGCCAAACGGAAATCATCACCCCGCCTTACAACGATAACAACACCATCAAAAACACCACTTCACCCAAGAAAAACCGCCTCCGACACCTCATTATACCTGTTCTCGGCCTTGGCGTCATCTTCATCGGCGTCATCCTCTTCGCTGTCGACCAACTCTCGCCAACCCTCGAACAAGACCAACCTGACATCGACCAAACCTCATCCATACCCCACGAGATCCAAGTCGACGACAACAACGACACCTGGAATTAGCCCAACACCCCTGCTCCGCGAAGCACACCAGAGGGCTTGTCACCCCCATCTAGTGCAAAGATCAAGCAACTGAACAGCGGCTTCCCGCCCGAACGTCGCACCATGACCCCGTCGGTCGCCCGCTTACTCGGTATCCATACCGACAAATAACCCCGACCGGCCAAAAACCTATAACGAAAAGTAATCTCTACCAAAAACCGCCCCCCTGGGGCGGTTTTAACATGTCGGCCAAAAGTCCGTCGACCCCCAAACTCTACTCGTACCTCAGCGCATCAATCGGATCTTGCTTCGCCGCTCGTCTCGCCGGCGCCGTTCCCGCCACGAACGCAATCGCCATAATCACCAGCGTAATCACCACTAGCATCGTCGGATTAAACTCAATCAGCGTAAAGCCCGGCAAACCCGACAGGAACGTCTGCGCCGCCAGATGATTGCCCACGCCCCGCGCCACAAACGCCAGCCCGATGCCCACCACCGACCCCCAGAATCCCAGCAAAATCGCCTCCGTTGAAAACATCAAAAAGATTTTGCCCGAAGACAGCCCCATCGCCTTCATCAAGCCAATCTCCCGCGTCCTCTCCTGCACCGCCATAAACAGTGTATTCACGATCCCAATCGACGCCGCCAATAGCGCAATCCCGCCAAAAATCATCAGCACAATCGTAATCGCATCAAAGAACGTCATCATCATCCCCACCTGATCGCGAATACTCATCGCCTGCAGCCCATGCTCGCTCAAACGATCCCTCATCGCCTGCACCTCTTCCTCACTCATCGAGGTGTCGTATTCCGCCATCGCAAAAAAGTTCGTATCCGGTCGCAACTCCTCCGGCAACGCCGACAAACTCGCATCGTAGAGCGCATCATTCAGCGCCTCATTCACAAACGACCGACCCATACCCACCATACTTTGTTGCTGCACGCCAACCACCGTCGCCTCCACTCGCTTCACCTGCACCGGTCGCGTCGCTGGCAGTAGTGCCACCGCCAACACCACCGTCTCACCTACCACACTCTCCTCTGTATATCCAAGCGCCTCCGCAAACTCGGGAGCCAACACAATCTGAAACTCTTCCGAATTATTATCCACCATCCGCCCCGACGCCATCGCCACATTCAGCGTATCACTCGGCCACTGCGAAATACTCAGGTTAAACCGCTTGTCATTCTCCAAACTCTGAATATATTCCACATTCACCATCCTAAACACTCGCACTGACTCCGCGATAATCCCAGGCGTCTCACGAATAATCTGCAAATCATCCTCCGTTATCGGCTGGACTCCACTACCTCCGTCCGGATCATACTCCGTCGGACCACCACTGCCCATGCCGCCCATCTGAATCATATCCGACATGCTCTCCATCTTCATAATCTCCAAATACCCCTCACCTCCGGCCGCCTCCAGCTGACTGTCCACGTACCGATTCACCCCATAGTTAATCCCGCTATTCAGAATAATCGTAAAACTACCGACAAAAATCGCCAAAATCGTCAGCCCCGCCCGAACTTTATTACGCAACAGGTTGGCATTCGCCATCTTTAAAACATCAAAAAACTTCATCTCGCGCCTCCTGTTTTCTTCTTCCGCTCATCGCGTATAATCTGCCCATCCTTCAAATATATCTGCCGATTACATCGCCTCGCCAAATCTTCATCATGCGTCACCACCACCAGCGTAATCCCCTGCTCTTTATTCAGCTTCGACAGCAGCTTCTCCACCTTATCTCCCGTCTGCGAGTCCAAATTCCCTGTCGGCTCGTCCGCAAATATCACCTTCGGATTATTCACCAGCGCTCGCGCAATACACACTCGCTGCTTCTGCCCACCGCTCAAATCATTCGCCTTATTCTTCGCCTTTTCCTCCAGCTCAACCGCCTTCAGCGCTTCCATCGCCCGCCTCTTCTGTTCGCGCGCCGAAATCCCCGCGATTTTCAGCGGCAACATCACGTTATTCAACACACTATCATTCGGATTCATAAAAAACTGCTGAAAAACAAACCCAAACTCCCTATTCCTGAGTCGCCCCAACTTTGCCTTCTTCAGTTTTGTCGACTTTTCACCACCCACCACCATCTCACCGGTCGTCGGCGAATCAAGCAACGCCAAAATATGCATCAAAGTCGTCTTACCCGACCCTGATTTCCCAATAATCGCCACACTCTCGCCCCGTTCAATTTTCAGATCAATATCCTTCAGAGCCACAAAACGATTCGCCTTCTTCCCGTAAACCTTGCTAATCTTCCGCGCCTCAAGCACGGACTTCTTATCCTTGTCCATCTTCTCCTATCTATGGCTCTTTACTCTATCGTACCTACCATTATACACTCCGTCGCCACCCCACGCAACCCATCCCCTAAAGACCCCAGGTCGCCCCGCACAAGTTGTGATAGAATAAATTATCAGGGTATGGCGCAGTTGGTAGCGCGCGCGGCTGGGGGCCGCGAGGTCGACAGTTCGAGTCTGTTTACCCTGACCATCATGGGGCGAGCCAGCACCACCGCTGGTAAGCTCCACCAAGTATAATATAATCAGCCTCAACCTGTGGATAACTCCCGAAAACTCCGAGCTATACAATATTTCTCTTAAAAACTGTTGACATAAGCAAAATAACAAGCTACACTAGTAATAGTCTCAAGCAAAAGCAAACATTTTATAAAAGCAAAAGACAAAAAGGACAAAAGCACAATGTATCAACGCCTCTATTACGCCAGACCAGTTACCCGCACCAAACGCCGCAAGGCTCTCCTGTTTGTCCTCGCTGTCCCCGCTGTCATTCTTGCCTCTTACGTAGCCGCTATCGCCATCGACATCTCCAGCACTTCCGCCGCCCCAGTCATCATCAACCAATAGGTTGACAGCTTGTCCGCCAGACGCCATAGGCATAAGTTGGCACTCTACGCGCGAGTGTGCTAAAATATACCCATGAACCAGCATCACGATCGCTCAACCATGACCGACCGTCAACGCGCCATCCTCTTCGCCCTCGTCGAACAATACGCCGAGGTTGCCGCCCCTGTCGGTAGCGTCATGCTCGCCAAGCTTTTCGACGTTTCTTCCGCCACCATCCGCGCCGAAATGTCCGCCCTCGAAGATCTTGGCCTTGTCACCACCCCCCACACCTCCGCCGGCCGCATCCCCACCGACGCCGGCTATCGCGCCTACGTCAACGAAAGCGCCAACCAACCGGCCCCACATAAGTTCAACCGCCTAACCAACGCCCTCGAAACCCGCGTCGTCACCCACAGCCAAGTCAAACCCGACCAAGCTATCCGCTCCGCCGTCGACTCTCTCGTCGAGCTCACCGGCAACCTCGGCCTCGCCACCATCGGCGGCCAACTCTACATCGCTGGCATGTCCAACCTCTTCTCCCAGCCCGAGTTCCGTGATGGCTCCGCCGTCCAAGGCGTCGCCCGCCTCCTCGACAACCTCGAACCCTGGCTCCGCGAAGCCCGCCCCGACCACCCCGTCAACGTCTTCATCGGCGCCGAAAACCCCATCGGCCAGTCCTCCCAAGCCTCCCTCATCGTCGCCCGTTTCCGCTCCCCCTACTCCGACAAATCCTACATCGGCGTCCTCGGCCCTACCCGCCAAAACTACGTCCGCGCCATGACCCTTGTCGGCGCCGCCGGCCAAATGCTCGAAAACAATTTTTACAAAGAAGCCAAACTCCTAGAAAGGACTAACCAATGAAAAACTCCATCAAAAGCAAAACAAGCCCCGCGTCCGAGCCCGATACCAAAGACGCCAAGGACACTCAAATCGCCGAACTCACCGCCGATCTCAAGCGCCAGCGCGCCGACTTTGAGAACTACCGCAAAAACGTCGATGCCGACCGCACCCGCACCGTCACCGCCACCGAAATCAAAACCATCCTCCGCCTTCTCCCCATCCTCGACGACCTCGATCTCGCGTTAAATCACGCCCCCGCCGACCTACCCGACCACGCCTGGATCGCTGGCGTCCTCGCCCTATCTAAAAAACTTAACTCCACACTCGATCAGCTAGGCGTCAAAAAAATCACAGCTCGCCCCGGCACCGCTTTTGACCCCAACCTCCACGAAGCCCTCTCCGGCGAAGGCGATCGTATTGCCGAAGAGCTCCGCGCCGGCTACACCCTAGCTGGCCAAACCCTCCGCCCTTCTCTCGTCCGAGTCGACGGCGAGTCTTAAAACGAACCAAGACCATGATACTCGACGCCCACATCTACGAAAAATCCTTCGGCGCTAAGGAACTCTTCCAAAACGTCTTCATCTCCGTCGCCGACCGCGAAAAAATCGGCCTCATCGGTCGTAACGGCATCGGCAAAACTACCCTCCTCCGTATCCTCGCTGGCCGCGACACCGACTTCACCGGCGACCTTCACTGGCGACGGGGCACCCGCACCGTCGTCACCGAGCAGGAATACTCCGACGTCCCGCCCGGAACAACCGTCGTCGATTACATCCTCTCCCAAGTCCCCGATTTTACTAGGCTCAACCAACTCATCACCGAGCTCCCCGAGAAAATGGGCGATAGCATGAAACTCATCCGCGAATACTCCGATGCCCTAGAAGACTACGAACGCCTCGGCTTCTACGACATCGAAGACCGCGTCCGTCTCGAACTTCTCGCCTTCCAGATGTACGACTTTGCCGACCGCCCCTTCGTAAGCCTTTCCGGCGGCCAAAAGCGCCTCAGCGAAGTCATCAAGATCATGCATTCTGACGCCGACCTCGCCATCGTCGACGAACCAACCAACTTCATGGACTACGAAGCCAAAGCCAAATTCATCGACTGGATGAAGTCCACGCCGACAGCAATAATTATCATCACTCACGATCGCGACTGCCTCGACCAGGTCGACCGCATCGTCGAAATCAAAGACGGCGCTAGCTGGAATTATTCCGGCTCCTACCGCGACTACCTCCGCACCAACGCCACTCGTACCGGCAACGCCATGAACGAATACGAAGTCGCCCAAAATAAAATCGCTAACCTCAGGAAACAAATTGCCTACGCCCGCGCCAAAAAGCCCAGCTGGACTGGCACCGCCGACAAAAGAAATCCGTTTCTAGTCATGGAAAACCGCCTCACCAAAGAACTTAATAAACTTCTCGCCATCCCTAAGCCCAGCTTTTGGGTCGATCGCGAAAACGTCGCCAGCTTAAGCTACAAGGAAGCCGCCCGCTATGACAAGTACAAAGCCAAGAATATCCGCATCGGCCTCTCCGATGCCTCTCGCGGCAAACGCAACCTTATCAAAGTCACCAACCTCTCCCTCGGCTACCTAGAATCACCGCTCTTCGCCGGTATCAATTTCGAAGTCGCCGAAGGCAGCGCTGTCGAACTCCGCGGTCGTAACGGCGCCGGCAAAACCACTCTCGTCAAAGCCATCATCGCCCAGTATCAAGAAGCCACCCAAGCACAAGCAAACCCTCTCGACCCCATCCAGCTTTTCGACGGCACAATAGAAATCGGCAAATCCATCCGCTTCGGCGTCTACGAACAAGAAGTCAGCAGCGACCTTTTCGACCTTACTCTCACTGACGCCGTCTTCAAGATCTATCAAAACGCCGATCGTCCCATCAATGAAACCAAAGCCAGAAGCCTTCTCTCGCAATACCTTTTCCTCCCCGAAGACCTCACTATTCTCGTTCGTAACCTCTCCGGCGGTCAAAAGGCCAGACTCCAAATCATCAAAATGTTAGTCAACGACCCCAACCTCATCATCCTCGACGAACCCACCTCTCACCTCGACCTCCCCAGCATCGAAGAGCTCGAAACCGCCCTCGCCCGCTACTCCGGCGCCATCCTCTACATCTCCCACGATAACTATTTCCGCACCCAACTCGGCGGCCAGCTCATTCAAATCGGCTAATCCCCAACACCCCTCTTTATCCACTATTTAAGGATAGACGCACCGAACAGCAAGCCCGTAGGCTTTATTGTGGGTATACGTGCCAAGGTTGACGCCCGGACTGCTCTGTCGCTTCGGCCTTATGCCTCAGCTCCTGGGCAGTCCGTTTTTCTCTTGTTCCATTTTCACAAGGGCTAGACGGAATAGCTAACTAAACTAAGGGAACACACAGCG